>JAJYYP010000078.1 GCA_021800855.1 archaeon
AAATCACGCAACCCTCCGCTGCCACCCAGTGATCGGCGGAAACGCGAATGCCGTCCAATCAAGCACCAACTCATCACGTAACTCAAAAAAACTTTGTTGCGAATTGATTCCGGGTCAGCCTCTGAGGGCCTGAGCCTGGACAAGGGAATCGGAAGGAAAGAATCGAGATGCGGATAAAAACGCAATGAACGAATCCGGGAATTGGTATGATTTGGGTGCTGGAGCCGTTATCCTGACGGGATGATTGACATTGCCGCTATCAGGGCTCGCTTTGAGGCGCTTGAGCCAGTTTTGGACGAGAGAGAGCGGCGGTTGTTCGTGGCCAGTGAAGCCCGCGCGGCGGGGCGTGGCGGGGTGGTGGCGGTATCGCGGGCGACCGGGATTGCGCGCAGCACAATTGGTCGCGGCCTGGCGGATCTGCGTTCGGGAGCCGTGATGCTCAGCACGCGGGTTCGGCGTCGGGGTGGCGGCGGCAAGCCGGCGACGGTGACGCAGCCTGGGCTTCTGGAAGCCTTGAAGGGCTTGGTGCAGTCGTCGATCCGCGGCGACCCGGAAGCCGCCCTGCTGTGGGTCAGCAAGAGCCAGCGTCATTTGTCGGCGGCGCTGGCGGAGAAGGGTTTCATCGCTGGCCAGAAGCTGGTCGGCCGCCTGCTGAAACGGCTGGGTTTCAGCCTGCAGGCCAATGCCAAAACGCGCGAAGGCGCCAGTCACCCCGACCGCAACGCCCAGTTCGAGCACATCAATGCCGAGGTGACCGCTTTCCAAGCCGCCGGCGAGCCGGCGATCTCGGTCGATACCAAGAAGAAGGAACTGGTCGGAGACTTCAAGAATGGGGGACGAGAGTTGCGGCCCAAGGGTCAGCCCGAACCGGTCCGCGTGCATGACTTCGTCATCCCCGAACTCGGCAAGGCGGTGCCCTATGGGGTTTATGACATCGCGGCCAACGCCGGATGGGTCAATCTTGGCATCACCCACGACACCGCCGCCTTCGCCGTCGAGAGCATCCGGCGCTGGTGGCACGAACTCGGGGCGGCACGCTATCCCGCCGCGACACGGCTGTTGATCACCGCCGATTGTGGCGGCAGCAACAGCGCGCGCGTGCGCCTGTGGAAGCGCGAATTGCAAGTCCTGGCAGACGAGCTTGGCATTGCGATCACCGTGGCCCATCTGCCGCCGGGCACCAGCAAGTGGAACCGCATCGAGCATCGCCTGTTCGCTTTCATCACCCAGAACTGGCGCGGCAAGCCGCTGGTCAGCCACCAGGTCATCGTTCAGCTGATCGCCAACACCCGCACCAAGACCGGGCTCACCGTCGCCTGCCGGATCGACGCCAATGCTTATGCAAAAGGCGTCAAGGTCTCCAACGCGGAAATGGACTCCCTCAACATTCGGACAGACAATTTCCATGGCGAGTGGAACTCTACCATTGCACAAAAGCAACAAATTTAATGAAGCGGTTATCAGGGCTCAGGCCCTAAGCAGCATGTGCGCTCGCCTTTTGTGAACACACCGCAAGCGCCATACCGTCGTTGTAGGTCGTGTTCGGCAGTGACCCCAAAGAGAACGAAATCACACCCTCGGCATGTTGTGGCCGAATCTCGGAACGGGCAATTGCACGTCCATAGTCCCTCGTGAACTCAAGCAATCCGCTGGCCTCCAAAGGAATAGGCCCGATGGAATTTCGTCCGGTGAAGTGGTAGATGGTAAAAACTGGCAGGACGCGGAGACGCAGCAGCGCGTCTACCGCAGCCAGCATTTCTTCATTTTCGCGTTCATGCTTCCATCCTGTCGTAGACAGGCTAACCGGAAGCGACTGCACCCCGTAGACGAGGTTTGAATACACGGCGCCTTCGCCAAACACAGCAAGCGCGTGGCGAAAAGCGCTCAGGAATTTCTCATAGCCGTAGTCCGCCTTTCCTGGCGCTATGGCGCGGAAAAGGTCACGGCGAACCACTTCCACATTGAAGTACACCTCGTCGAGGCCGGAGTCCTTGAGCACATTGATGATAGAGAGATCTGACGGCGGCATTACTGCTGCCGCAATATGAAGTGGCCGGCTGCCGAGCTGCTGACGTGCCCGGACAACCATGTCTGCAATCAATCGCGGAGTAACGTCGTACGAACGTAGATTTCCTGGTGTTGTCTGCACGTGCACAGCCGACGGATCGGCTCCAGCCGCCGCAGCCAGCGCATCGCCAAGATACTCCGCTGTCTTCGCCGCCCTGGGGAATGGACGATGGTGCAGATAGGTATCCTGCAGCTCGCAAAAGCGGCACTCTTTTCCCTGCTTGAAGTAAAAGCAGACGTTCGATGGCACCACGCCCAATAGGTCGTATCCGAGCTTCTGAACACCACTCCCCAACGGAAGTCCTGCAAGCTCTTGGTCCTCCAGGGGCGACCTCATAGGTAGCTCAACGATCCGGACCACATTATCTCGGCGATTGATGAGTATTGGCGTCCCGTCACGCGCATCAAGCAGCCAATGGGATCGTGGATTATATCTGACGCGAACGATCACCGGTTTCGTGTTGAATCCGTGCGGGCGATAGAGAATGAGATCGTCAGGTACTGTGAATGGGGGAACAGCGACACCATAGTCATAAAGATGAACCTTCTTCGGGTTTGCCTGCGATGTGAGGGCTTGCAATCTGTCAGCGACCGCCAGTCCACTAACCAGGACCTCGCATTTCACGCGTACCGCATCTTCGATTGCCAAAAACTGTGGCGTTTTCATTCGCCGATCTCCTTTCTGCTTGATTCCAAGACTGCAGCCGATTTGCGCGGCGCGCACATTGGACATTTGTCAGCTCGGAAATACCGCGGTGCCACCGATGTCAGCGAATGGATTGGAATAGGAAAGTTGTTTTTTTTTTCGCAGCCCTCGATGACGGCTATGACGGCAGCGACGACAGGTTGAATCCCGGTGATGCTCTCGATCGCCTCGATGGCGAATTGCAAAGTCTTGCCCGAAAAAAAGGTGTTGTCGACAACCGCAATGCGATCCCCAGGCCTTATTGCGTGTCCGTTACGGACTGTGCCATGCTTTCGAAGCGTGGCGTAAGGAATTCCCAGGAGTGGTCCGACCCGGCTGGCGACATCGATCCCACCCGTCTCGGGGCCGAGGATCACTGTTGGCTGATATGAGCGAAGAATTTCAGCGAGTCCTTCGGCCAAGCAGTGCCCCTGATGTGCATCTGAGAGCACTGAAGCCGGTACCACGAATTGATCGGTGTGCAGCAGCCCGTTCTCGACGGCCCAATGCCCCAGGACGATTCCGTGAAATTTCGAGAGCTTTGCCCAGTAGCTCAGGCGGTCAGCTGGATTGTGCGCAGCATCGTAATGCCAGACCGCGTGCCTGGAGCGGCCAGCTAAAAGTGCTCTCAGCGGTTCGCTGACATGGCGATTACGCCCACGGCTCAGCAGTTCTAGGGCTTGACTAGTAGGGTAGAATGCGGCATGTTGGATGTCGTTGTCTGGGTCTTTCGAGTGCGCAGCCGGGGTTCCTGTTGTCACAATCTCGTACATCTCGATTCTGCGAATGACACCGGGTTCCTGGTAATTCACGCGGTAGAGGAGGCCATGCATCTCCACAATCTCTACCCCAGCTTCCTCGCGCAGCTCGCGCGCAAGCGCCGCTTCCCGCGTCTCGCCTTTCTCCACCTTGCCCCCTGGCGTTTTGAATTGGCCATCTCGAGTTTCAACGAGAAGCACTCCGTTTCGCCCGTAGTGAATCCCAGTCACGACATCTTCGGTCACAGAGGTTGACACAACCCCCTCAAGACATGGCGATTTTTCGCTGAAAGGGTAGCGCACCAGCGGTGTGAGCGGCTTGAAGTCGCGCCCGAAGCGAGAATCGGCTTCGTGCCGATCTTTTGTGGGCGATGGGACCATGATTGGCTCCTGCTTCCATCAAGACATCGCGTCTCATTAACGCGAATCTCGTCTAGGGGGTCCGGTAGCAGCGGAACCGAAAGTTCGATTCAGCCGTCATCGTCTCTGATCCTCGGGTCGCGCAAAGGCCTGAGTTCTCCGCGGGCGACCATGTCGGGCAGTGTGAAGGCATAGCGGCCA
>JAJYYP010000079.1 GCA_021800855.1 archaeon
CATTTCAGGGGAGGAAGCTCGGCGAGGCCTTCAGGGCCTGGGACGCCATGCTGAGGGATAAGGATACTACGGTGATGCTGGGCCTGACGGGGTCGCTGTCCACCGCCGGAATGTGGAAGATCATGGGGTACATGATAGACAGGGGATACATAGACCTGATGCTATCCACCGGCGCCAACATATCTGAGGATATATACAATGGAATGGGGTTCGTCTACGGCAAGGGCACGCCCTGGGTTGATGATCAGGTCCTGCTGGAGCAGAAGATCGACAGGTACTATGATGAATGGGCCGACGAATACAAGTACAGGGAGATGGAGGAGCTTCTTGCGGATTTCATTCAGGGTCTTGACCGCGGGTACATCTATTCGACGGCTGAATTCCTTCACCTCCTGGGCAGGAGGCTCGATGAACAGGGGATAGATTCCATGGTGACCAGGGCCTACAGGAGCTCGATGCCCATCTTCTCGCCAGCCATGGTGGACAGCAGCTATGGAATAGCGGCGGTCTATGCCGCAAGGGGGAAGGGCAGGGTGGTGGTGGACCAGTTCAAGGACTTTGAGCAGATGACTGAGGTGGTCGAGAAGTGTGATGAAACGGCCGTCGTGTACATAGGGGGCGGGGTGCCAAAGGACACCATCCAGCTTACGGCCGTGATGAAGGCGCTCCTGCTGGAAAGGAAAACAAAAAAGGAGGTGGTCAAGCCCCACAAGTACGCGATTCAGATAACTAGCGATTCGCCCCAGTGGGGAGGGCTAAGCGGAGCCACCTTCGAGGAGGCCATCAGCTGGGGGAAGACTTCACCGGACGGCAACAACGCCATCTGCTACTGCGATTCGACCATAGCGCTGCCCCTGATAGCCCATGCGCTTAACGAAAGGGGGATAAAGAGGAAACGGCAGGACCTTTCATTCCTCTTTAAGGGCATAGCAAAATTCATGAAGAAGTAGAGCCGCCGGTGCTCCACTTCAGCCGACCAGCAGCGAGCCCACCACGCGGGACTTACCTGGCTTTACGTTCAGGTTCAGGACCACGTACCGCGGCAGGAGCGGCACTTCCCTGTTAAGCTCCAGACGGTACGACCCTGAGCCGTCACCCCTGGCTTCACATGGCGAGGAGATGCCGCCGGCAACCACATGAAGCTGCCCTTCATCGACCTGCGTCCACGGAAACGTCCTTATGGTTCCATTTAACGACCTCGCTGTCCTTGTTTCAGGCCTGACAAGCGCGTAGGCATCCTTTACTTCGCTCAGCTCCACGTTCTTCAGGGCCAGGCCCACCCTTACGCCCCGGCCAACGCTGCCCTGGTCCTCATCCAGCACCTGAATGCTCCTGACTTCGACCTCCTTCCTAGACGGAAGGGACAGCAGCCGGTCGTGCACCGCTATATCGGTAAAAGAGAAGCCCAGGGCCACGGTTCCGACCCCCTTGACCGAAAATAGCCGGTCCAGGTATACGAACCCGCCCTCCTGGGCCTCGGCCTGGCTTTCATATGAATCCACGTCGCCCTTCATATCCATTGAGGATATGGCAAGCCCCTTGAACGTCCTCCTGATATCATCCTCGCTGTCGGTTATTATCGTGCCGCGCAGCCCCGAACTCTCAATGAGAAGGCCTAGCTCCCCGTCGGACCAGGAAAGCTCCCGGTTGGGCGCAAAAAGGAAGGCCGAGGACAGGGTGAGCGCCTCCGCCGCCGTCAGCACCTTCTCCGGGTATGGGGGAGAGGAAACCAGCACGGACCTTATGTGATCCTCCTTCTTCCTGTAGTATATCCCCAGGCCATCGCTTTCGTGCTTCTTACCAAGCTTTGAGGCTACCAGCGCCGCCGACTCGGCGCTGGATGACAGTACAGAAACTATGTCACCCTTGATCATGGTTGGAGGTCGCCTTTCAGCGTTAATATGCGTTTTATGCCAAGCACGTCAGGCCGGTCAACCTGCCGGCTTGCTTGCCGCCCTACCTTGACGCCTCATGGACCTTACGGGTTCGCTGTCCAGGAGGGCTTCGACCGCCTGCCTCGTGTACCTGGTCCCACGCGGGTCGCCTGTCAATACGTGCTCCATTGAGCCGCCCTCCATTTCAAAGAACACCTGGGGTATCGTATAATCCTCGGACCAGTCTCCGTACCTTCTAACGAGCTCATCAGCGGCCTTTCCAACATCGGAGTCTATATCGTAGAGCGTACAGGGGATCCCCAGTTCGGCCGCTAGCCGCTGCATGGGCTCGACCGTGGTGGGAACGCAGTGCGGGCACCATTTGGCATAAACTACATGGATTGCAGATAACCTTGTCATGTAATATCCCACAGATGACTTTTATTAAAGGCCTGCGCAAAAAACACCACCGTGGCAACCCTGGGCAATCCCGGAAGGCCCGCCCCTTCAGCTGTTAAGCCTGCGGAGGCGCATATCAGTCCGGGCCCAGCCTGTCGCCAAGCGCAGCTATAAAGTCCGCGAACTCCTCGTCTGTGGCCCATTCAACTTTCAGGTACTCGATTATCTCCCCTCTGGTCATCCCAAGGCTTCGGGCCTCCGATACAGCCGTTTCATATGCCTCTACCTCGGTGGGCCTTTTGTAGTATGAAAACCTGTCATCGAAGAGCTCCCTTCCCTCCTGGAACTGCCTTACGTGGACCAGCTCGTGGACTATGTCCAGGAAGAGGTATCTGGGATCGCCGTCCTTCAGGTACCTGGCGCTTACATAAACCGAGCCGTTTTCATCGTCCACATGCATATACCCCGGCCTCGGGTCAACGATCACCTGCAGCCGTTCCAGCGCCCTCCGTGGGTCCCTGAACAGCCCCTTCAAGACCGGCAGGCGCTCAAACCCCTGAAATATATCGAAAAAGGGGTGCCGCCCAGCCTTCACGTTACGGACTATGGTGATGCCTGCTGGCAGCCGACCCACGTCAGCGCCGGCCGGCGTGTCGCCCATGATGGATGCCGGGGTCCCCTGTCCGGGGACCTGCCATCCTCCCCCCTGCCCCCCTGCCTCGCCTTCAGCGGCTGCGCCGCCCCTTACAAATATGGCCTTGCTATAGGCCCTCCTGAACCCCATCCTTTCGTAGAAACCCGCCGCCGAATCCGACCTGAACGCCTGGAGGACGACTAAATTATCAGCGGCGAGCCCGACGGCACGGCTTACAAGGGCCGTCCCGATGCCCCTCTTTCTGTATTCCGGCAGCACCCCGACGCAGTATAGCCCTGATGCTCCATCGTGCTCGTATAGCGCTGTGATGCCGGCAGGCAGCCCATTCCACCGGGCCATCAGCAGCGTCACCCCCCTCCGCCTCAGGGCCCTCGCCAGCGACCTATTTACGGCAGGCCTCCTGCGAAGGTCTTCACCGAAGGATGCTATGTAAACCGATGCCCACTCATGTATCCCCCTTCCGGTTATGCTGGAGATCTCGATCTCGCCATCAGAATCCGGCACAGTCAGGCCCTGGGCCCTCCTGAGCGCCAGCACATCCATGCGGTCGGCCAACCGGTATCCGCGTTTGATGATTTCATCGCTCAGGTGGTAGTACTCCTTCCTGTCCGGGACAAAGAAGGAGGGAACGTGCCCGGCCTGGCCAAAGCTCCTTTCCGACGAACCCATGACTGATGATATCCTAACGGTAGGCGATACTATCCCGCACCTGTTGAACAGCGGTTCCTCAAACTCCCTGGATGCGGACGTAAAGTAGCCCGATCTGAACCACCTGACTTCAGCCCAGTTCCCCCACCAGCCCGCTTCGTTCCTTTCATTGATGGGTATAACGTCGTTTCCACTATCCGACAAGGTCCACACCCAATATGGAGGAAAGCCCATGCAGGGCCGATTTGACGTCCTCGATGGCCACACCGCCCTGTAACGCCTCGTCGGGACGGTTAACCGCCCTCCGGCACAGCTCCAGCACAGCCGGGGCATTGAAATCGTCGTTGAGAAGTTCGTCGAAGGCTTCAGCGAGCCTCCTGGCCCCGGTGCGGCTCGCCCTCCTTTCGTCGATAGGGGCAAGCCTGTCCCTCATCCCGCCCAGCGCATCGGCCTGGGCCTTCAGCCCGTCCGTGTCAAAGTCCATATC
>JAJYYP010000080.1 GCA_021800855.1 archaeon
GAAACCCTATCGTCGTCATCAAATACCTGGGCCATGAACGCCTGTCTGGTGGGGACGTCCATCTGGGACACGCTCTGCCTCAGGAAGAGGAACATCAGCCCCAGCTCCAGCGAGCCTGAAATCGGTATCAGGATGAGGAAGACGTTTGAAAGGAGATGGGTGTAGACCATGGTGCGAAGATTGCCAAGCCTTTCGGCCATCAATGAAGCGCCGTAAATTGAAAGGGCGGTGATTACGTTCACGAAGAAGAATATTAAACCCAGGCCCTGAAGCGATACGTGATAGACAAGGAAGAACCAGTAGGTTATGAGCGATTGCGTTACGAAGCCTCCACCCAGCGCGTCCATTGAGAACAATGCCGAAAGCTTCTTGATCTCCCGCCTTGCCTTCGTTGATATATTTCGGAAGCCGACCCCCCTTTTCACGGCCTCAATTTCGGGCAGCCTCCTGTACAGCAGGAAGAGCGATATGCCCACAAAGCCATAGATCAGGTATAGGTATCTGAAGACCGGCATGGCCCCTCCAAAGAATGAAGGGATCGTAGCGGCCAGCGCCCCGATGGCCGAGGCGGAGTAGCCCAGCATGTTGTACATTCCAAACGCTCGCCCCCTGCCCGCGTCCGAGGTCAGCTTCGGGAGCACGCCAGATTCGATCGACTGAAATGGGCCGGCTTCTGTCCCTGTCGTGCTTATGTTGCCTATCAAAAGCGCCACGATGATAAGCGGAAATGACCTTGAAATGAACAGTATGCCACCGGATATGGCCATCAAGGAGCTGAAAAGGAGCAGCGTCCTCTTCCGACCGAAGGCATTACCGTACCACGTCAGGAAGGTATTTGAAAGAGCGTTCCCGATGACTATCACCATCAGTGCCAGGCCAACGTAGAGCGAAGAATAGCCCATTAGGGACAGGTAGACCGGAGTGAGGACCGTGACCGTGCCGAATACGAAGACCCTGATGGTCTTTGACGCGAATAAAACTGAAAGTCCACTCAACGCTACCTTTATGCAGCGCTTGGCTAAAATACTTTGGGGCACTGGAGGCTATTCCCTAACACGTTCCATGCCGTTCAGTTCCATTTGGGCCGCCCGCCGTGGGGGCCTGCAGAATTTGCACCCTGCGCGATCTTCATAAGGGCTCCATGGCCTCCAATTTAGCTCTGATCAGCATAACTTGATGGCCGGCACGGGCCGGCCGGCAATGGACCGCGAGTCCTTGCCAGCATCCGCAACAAGGAATGGGTGGAGGGTATCGATACACAGAGGCCAGCGGTGGAGGAAGGATGGTTGGCCAACCGCGCGGATAGGTAGGGGTGCAGCGGCATGAATATACCCGTGTAAATCCAGATACACATATTAATGGAGAACTTGGAAAGTCATAAACAATTTGATCAGAATAGATAAGGAGCTGATATTTTCGCTGATCGAGAAAAACGGATTTCGTTCCGTTGGCCTGTCCGCACCTGACGGTATACTCTACAAGCTGCCGGAGCTGGCGAGGGAAATAGAGAACAGGTATCCCGGCACAAGCGTCTTCGTGTTCCTGGAGGCTACATATGGCACGTGCGACCTCCAGAACGCCGAGGCAGACAGGCTGAACCTTGATGCGGTGTTCAACATCGGCCATTCTACGGATATACCGAAGATGGGCAGCAAGACCTTCCTGATCAGGGCTGAGTACGACGTTGATGTAGAAGCTGCGATGGCCACCGCCGCGGAGGTATTGCGTTCGCACGGATACACAAGGGTCGGCCTGATAACCACGAGCAATTACGGGGGCGCCATGGCCAGGGCCGAGGCCATCCTGACGGCCGCTGGGTTTGAGGTAGTCAAGTCAAAGCCGTTTCCGTCGCTGTTCGAGGGCCAGGTGTTTGGCTGCAACTATTACGCGCCGAGGAATTCGAATGCAGAGGCCTTCCTCTTTATAGGCCAGAGCATGTTTCATGCCGCCGGCATATACCTTTCGACGCTGAAACCCACCTACCTCGTGGATCCACATTTTGGGGAGGTGACGGACGTCAAGGAGGAGGGCGACAAGATGTACAAGAAGGCGGTGCTTGGGATCTACAAGGCCAAGGGTGGAGATAAATTCGGGATAATAGTAGGCTTAAGGGAAGGACAGTCCTTCCGGGCGAAGGGCGAGTGGTTCAGAACCAGGCTTTCTCAGCTTGGCAAGGTAGCGACCCTCATGGCCCTCCGTGATATATCCCCGGCAAGGATCAACCTGATAAGGGATTATGACGCGTTCATCGAGCTGGGCTGTCCGAGGATACCTATGGCAGACAGGGGCTTCGAAAAGCCCATCCTTTCATATCCACAGGGCCTGGCGCTGGTGCGCCTCTTTGAGGGCAAGGATATAGGGGATATATTCAACATGAACGTGTGGGCCTGACGCTGTAACTTAGCGCCACATAGCGCCAGTGCAACCACCGGCGCATGCCTATTCCGAAGCCGCCGAATTGTCCGTCAGCTCAAAGGAACCGGTGATCAGCGCCTGCTGGGCGTCTAACGCTACCTGTTCCGGATCAAGCCCCCTTTGAACCATCTTCTTCTTCGCTGCAGGAGAAAACCTTACGGATATGTTGTGCCCGCTGAACCGGCCATAGGCGGTTCCCACGAAGTTGACCGTGAGCCCGTCGATATCTATATGCCCCTTGATAAATCCGGCTACGGCCCCCATTTGCGCGCTGGAAACGGTGATTTTCATCATATAGCTCACCACCATGTCATGCCGGTCATTCAAACCTTGATGCTCCTGTTTATGTTGTCCTTCACTGAAAAGAACGTGTGCCCCTCCTTATGAAGGTCGCATACGGCCTTGCCGTCTACCATCTCGATGTTGCAGGTCGTATTGAAGACCTCGCAGTTGTGCTCCAGCTTTGCCCCCTTTTTAACCTGCAGCAGGTGCCATTCCAGTTTCTCGCCGTCCCTGCACACAAGTATGGCCCATTCACTATCGGGCTCATTGGGAGGAAATCCAACATGGGGGGGCAGATCCTGTACCCCGAGCCTCTTTTCGTCGCACCATATCTGGCCACATTTGGCACACTCCCACACGTCCACAGCCCCCAAAATCCCAAAGCCGTGCAGGAGGTTTAGAACGCCGGCGTACCTCACGTCGTGTTTGCACTGTTCCTGCGTCATGATGATCGATGACCCATCGGTGGCTATATTAGCATATCGTACATTGTTTTCGTTCCCCCCGGCTCCAAGGGCCAAATGGTTGCCCAAGCCCCGGTTTTTCACTTATTGATAGCTAGTGAAATCCAGCACTCATTAAGCTGCTGAACGCCAACGGCCACCCATGAAAGGCCAGGCAAGCGCACTCAGCGGCCTGACGCCGTTGTGCTATAATAGCTGGAGCTTTCCCACAGGTATTTGAAGTAGCTGTCCGCAAATATGGCCAGTCCGGGGTGCTCAGCCGATATGGCCAGATATGGGGAACCGCTGTCGCCCCTCCCCAGCAGTAGGAGAACCCGTTTCAGGTCCCCGATCACCCCCCCTCCGAACATCCCATCCCTTATCTTTACTTCAGCGCTCGGCATCGAGCTCTTGATCAGCCCAGCGAGACCGTTATCGCTCACCAGGAAGTAGCACTTGATGGGCTTGATAAGGGGGAGCAGCTCCTCCACGCCATACTGCCCAGCCACCAGGGCCGGGATGGCCAGCTTGAGCTCGGACGACGCGTTCTGGATTATTTCGAGCGTCTTCTCGAGCACCGCCTTCTCCCCCCTCACCACCCATATCTCCGGCCTTTCCCGCGTTTCCACCTTGTCATATATCGGCTTTATTTCGTCCAGGACGCTCTGCTTCGATATTTCGAATGTCTTATCTATCCTGGCCTTGCTGGTGTTGAGCGCAGCTTCGGGATCACATGGGAAGTACTTGCTCGGCCTCTCCTTATCATCGTCTATCCACCCCTTTTCCTCCAGGGAATTCAGTATATCGTATATCTTCGAATAGGGAACCCCTGAACTTTTGCTTAATTCGGAAGCCGTCAGGGGGCCGCCCTGAAGCAGCGCTGAATATACTTTGATTTCGTATTCTGAAAGGCCCAG
>JAJYYP010000024.1 GCA_021800855.1 archaeon
GCTGGACGAGGACGCCATAGGCGAGCTGGTTGCGCTAGGCAAGAAGTACAGGTTCCACGTGGGCCTCGAGGGGGGTGAGGGAGAGACCTTCGTCCTCGATTGTCCCACATTCTCGCGGAGGGTCGAGATGAGGTCGGCAGTCAGGCACTGGAGGGGGGACTCTGGTCACCTGGAGATAACAGACGCTGTCTTGGTGCCAAAGTCAGAAAAGCAACACAGGTAGCCAGGGCGCAGGTCCCAAGGGCACCGGACACCGTTGCGCGGTGACTAGTTCTACAATACCCAAGCGGCGCAAAAGTCTATATCTTGATTGCGCGCCTTTCAGGTTGCTCTAGATGAAGCGGTTTTTGGGAAGAGCCGTCTGAGGCATCCGATGAAGAGCCAAACCATCGATAGAGCATTCGCAGGTCTGTGGCAGAGTACGCTATAGGAAAGCCAGACTCAGCATAACGCAGATCGCGAACCACCACGCCCCGAACCAGAGTGCGGCCAAGCGGTCGAAGTCCTCATGCAGGTACACGTAGAACATCATCGCCACTGTGAACAACTCAGAGGCGAATAGGGCAGCAAACTGGTTCTGCTGCGTTATGGGGTTGAAGAACCACAACGAAATCCCCACCGCCACCAAGTACACGGAGAGGGGGATAGCTGCGAGGGTCCGCATGTCTCGCCGGACGGTCGTCATGCCTGCCTCGCTCTTTCGTTGATTCTGACTAGCCTCTTCACGATGAGCGCCATGAATGCGAAGCTGCCCACCAGCGTCGCCAGACTGAAAAGGAAGATCCCTACTTCGCTCTGAATGGCGCTGAACGTGTTTACGAAAGAGGCGAAGGCGATGCTCCCCACGAGGAGAAGTACCACAAAGCTCCCGGTCAAGGCGGGGACCTTGAAGGGGGTCCTCATCACCCTCATCAGGGAGCCGCCGGATTTCTGGTCGGCGGTGGACTGAAGCGCTAGACCCGGCGTCCTCGCGTGCCTCCTCCGCCAGATAATCCAGACTGCGCCTATGGTTATCAGCGCTGGAATCGCCAGACCGGCTATCGACTGAGGTATCGGTATGTCCTGCCCGGGGGTGAGATATCCCCAAACCGTGAGCCAGACGAGCTCAACTATGAACACCAACCCGAGCGTAGAATAGACCGGCCTTTGCAGTGGGTTCTTCCTCTGGTTCCTGTCGACGAACGGGAGGATGATCGCGAGCACGAGGCCGACTGTGACGAACGCCATCGCATCGGGCTCATGGACTCCCGCGAACATCCCAAGCTTCAGTAGCTGGTAGAGTGCGATGAAGTACCAGTCAGGCCGGGCAGTGTAGCTGGCCGCCGCGGCGACGGAGTACTCTGGCGGGAGGGAGAGAGGGAAGAGCACAGACGCGGCGAGGAGGAGGCCGAAGAAGACCGCCCCTATCATCAAGAGATACGAGAGCACGCCAGGGAACCACTGGTGGTATGTGACTTCCCCTTTCAGCCCTGTAGGAGGCTCGGAAGCCCCATGCATCTCGAACATATACATCTTGCCGGCAAAAAGAAGGATCAGCACAGCTGGGAGTATCAGGACGTGCAAGTCGAAGAACCTGGTCAGCTCAGCCGTGTTACCGGTGTTGCCTGCGGCTAGGTAGGTCACTATGCCTGCGAGCTGGGGAGGGAGCAGTCCGATCATGCTGATTGACACATCTGTGGCCGACTTCGATACGACGGTCCACGGAAGAAGATAGCCCGTGAGCCCCATCATCAGCGTGACTATGCCCATTATCATCCCTGTGACCCACATCAGTTCCCTCGGCTTCTTTTGGGCCGAAGCAAAGTAGCCGCGCATCAGATGAAGGAAGGTCAGGAGAATCATCGCGTATGCGCCGTACAGATGCACCGTTTCGATGAGTTCACCAAAGGGAACCGACTGCATGATCAGTATGGTGCTGGCGTATGCCTGCGCGGGGGTTGGAACATAGTAGAGGAGCATGAGGAAACCTGTCACAACCTGGATGCCGAAGGCCATTATCGCCAAGGCCCCAAGCCAGTAGAATGGGTTCAGGCTATAAGACGGAGCTGGCCTCAGCATGGTGTTGGTGAAGCCGAACCTTGAGTCGATGAACTTCGTCAGGTTATCCGGGGTCAGCGTCTGCCTCGTCTGCTTTACCTTGCCTACGGCTTTACTTACGAGCTTGCGTACACTCGGTGCCATGCCTACGCCCCAGAGCTCCCGCTGGCAGTGCTGGTGCCGCTTGTGGACTGTGTTGAGGTAATCGAAACTGTGTTGGTGATGACGCTGCCCCCTGTCATGTCAGCCGACAGTACCTGGGCCGGCGCAGTCGCTCCAGTGTCATGGCCGAATATACTGGGGGGTCCCATCGAAGTCGCATAGATGTCTCCGGTGGCTTGGTCGAGCTCCAGCTGCACCATCGGCACGGGTCTGGGAGCAGGGCCGCCTATGACCGCTCCCTCCTTGGTGAAATCGTAGTGGCTCCCGTGGCAGCAGCAGTATCCTCCGTCGACTGGCATCTTGTACGCAGAGTTGCATGTTGGGGACGACCCTTCCGGCACAAACGCGTAGATGCATCCCAGGTGTTGACAGATGAGGCTGAAGGCGACTATGTCCTCAGACGGGCCGATACCATTCTCCGCTTTCACCCCAAGCTTCACTAGGATATTCGGCTCGTTGGTAAGAGGATAGAAGAAGTTGACAGGCTTAAGGTCCTGTAGGTCGTTTATGTTGGCTACCTTAGCTTTGGGCCACGCAAGGGTCACATTCGACGTAGGGACATATGTCAAAAACTCAGTAAAGAGCCCGGCGACTCCGATTATGGTGCCCACCGCCCCAACTGAGACCACAATCCTCAGGAAATCGCGCCTCCCCACGCCCTGGTTCTGGTCACCTTCGGCGGGTGTTGGTTGCTTCTTTTCCCCCGGCTCGTCCATTTCTGGAAACTCCCTAATCCTCATTAAAAAAACCTATCCTGAATTCGTTGCGGTTGCCACCCTAAACCACCCATTTTCACGGTATCTTTTAGGCAAAGCTTATGAGCCGTTCCCTAACGCCTTTGGTCGACTTTTATGGCGGTCACGCCTCCTACGGTTGCCATCTGGACCTCGGTTTTCGATGTCTATCTGGTCCTTGGCACCCTGGTGGGCATAGTCGTGATCTCTGTTCTCACCTATAGCGTCTTCACGAAGCCGAAGGTGAAGGCGGAGGTAGGTCCCAAGAGGTCTTCCGAGAGGAAGAAGAAGATTCGCGCAGTAATCCTCACGCTAATCACCATAAGCATACTCACCACGGTCGAGCTAGACACCTTCAGCGCCACTTCCCTTGTCACCGTCCCATCCGACCCGGCGAATTCGATGACCATCCAGGTGGTCGGCCAGCAGTTCTTCTGGACGTTCATCTACCCGAACGGTTACGCTCAGGTGGGTAACCTCACCATACCAGTCGGCGAGACGATAATTCTGAATATAACATCCAAAGACGTGTTTCATTCTTTCGCGATACAACAACTCGACGTCGCTAAGGACGCCATCCCCGGTAGATACAACCAGCTCTGGCTGGAGGTCCCCACCCCATCGCAGTACTCGATAATATGCAAGGAGCTATGCGGAGTCGGGCACGCTTTCATGACAGCCGAGCTCTACGCTGTGAACGCATCAACCTTCAACGCATGGTATGGATCGCTTCAGACAAAGGGAGGTTAGCGAGTGGCCTTCGATTTTCGCAAGACCGTACATCGATGGACTACAACTACTAACCACAAGGAAATAGGGATTCTCTACTTCATCACTTCGATGTTCTTCGGCGCCGTGGGTGCAATGCTGGCCGAACTGATGCGCGTGCAGCTCTCGGTCCCAAGCAACACCGTCCTCTCTGCCTCCCTCTACAACGAGTTCGTGACTATGCACGGACTGGTGATGATACTCTGGTTCCTTTCCCCTCTTGGCATCGCGTTGATGAACTACTTTGTCCCCCTCCAGATTGGAGCGCCCGACCTTGCCTTCCCACGCCTCAACGCTGTGAGTTACTGGATGTACCTTTTCAGCGGGGTCCTTGCGATAGGGGGTCTCTTCCTACCAGGTGGCGGGCCTAACGGTGGGTGGACTGTCTACCAGCCGTTGAACACTTCAGTGTACTCTCCGGGGGTAGGCATCTCGCTGGTCTTCCTAGGCCTAGCGATGCTGGCCGCGTCGGTAACCATCGGGAGCATAAACTTCCTCGTAACCATCGCTCACGAACGCGCTCCAGGGATGACGATTTCCAAGATTCCGATGTTCACATGGTTCGCCACATTCACACTCATCCTCATGCTCCTCGCCTTCCCGCCTCTGCTGGCCGCGCTGGTCATGTTGATGTCTGACAGGCTTCTCGGGACTGTCATTTTCCTGTCAGTTGCAGGGGGCGCCATCCTATGGACAAACCTGTTCTGGTTCTTCGGGCACCCTGAGGTTTACATAGTACTCCTTCCAGCTTTCGGTGCCATCGCCGAGATACTCCCCGTCTTCGCAGGGAGAGACCTCGAAGGGAGGAGGCTGATCGTTCTCGCCACGGGGCTAATGGTCATCCCTCTCAGCATGTTGGTATGGCAGCATCACATGTTCATCACGGGTATCAACCTAGCAGAGCTGGCGACCTTCAGTGTCACAACCATCATCATATCGATACCGTTCGACATCATAGTCCTTTCATTCATCCTCACCACCCTGGGCGGGGTCAAACTCAACACGCCGATGCTCTGGGCCTACGGTGCAATCGTGCTCTTCATCATAGGAGGGATATCCGGGGTCTTCCTCTCTTCGTTCGTCCTCGACGTTGTCTTCAGAGGGTCATACTTCGTGGTGGCGCACTTTCACTACGTAATGGTAGGCGCGACCATATTCGGCCTTGTAGCCGGGGTGTACTATTGGCTGCCGAAGATTACAGGAAAGATGTACAGCGAGAAACTTGGGCTGCTTCACTTCGCGATCTCCTTCATAGGGTTCAACATCACCTACGCGCCTATGTTCTTACTGATCGACATGCCCAGAAGGATTGTCACCTATTCTGCTTCCACCGGGTGGGGAACGCTCAACTACATTTCGAGCGTCGGAGCCATAATATTTGGCGGTGCCCAACTCATCTTCGTCGCCAACCTCCTTTACACCCACTATGGAGGGTTCCCGTCCATCCCGAACCCGTGGCAGAGCCTCTCGCCTGAGTGGGGGAAGGGCGGCCTTCTAAGGTCGGTCGGGTCTGCCGCCGATGGGTCGTACGGGTCGTCCGAGTCGGAAGCGATCGAGGCCAAACACACCAGCCACAGGCCGCTTGAAGTCAGCATAGGGGTTGCGGTCACCCTTGTGGGCCTTGCGACGTCTCCGTACCTGGCCGGGAAGGCCGTGATCGTATTAGGTCTCCTGTTTCTGGTCTATGCCCTTCTCCGCTGGGCCAGGGACAACATGGGGGACAAATTCTCACTCGGTGAGACGTTCGGGGACAAGTTCCCATTCGCAGGGGTCGGCCGGATAAAGCTTGGGATGTGGATATTCATAGCTTCGGATATCCTGCTCTTCGGCTCGCTCATCGGCAGCACGCTCTTCATCCGTGAGAACTCCGCCATCGCTGGCGTCGTCTGGCCTGCGATAGGCAACGTACACGATGTGACCACTGGGGCCATCTCCACGGTCGCCCTGCTCGCCAGCAGCTTCACGATGGTCCGAGCGGTTATGGCGCAGAAGGCGGGGGAGCAACGCCACTACATGATCTGGCTCAGCAGCACCTTCGTGCTCGGCCTCGCGTTCCTACTGACCGAGGCGAGCGAATGGTACAGCCTCTACCTCAGAGGCATCTGGTTCAACACCTCGCTGCCTAACGGGTTGTACTTCCTTCTGACGGGGGTCCACGCCTCCCACGTGACGGCGGGTCTCGTCATGATGGTCTATCTGATGGTCAGGGCAGTAAGAAAACCAGGCCCTGAGGGGAGCAAGTCCATCGCCAACTTCGCCCTTTACTGGGACTTCGTAGACATCGTCTGGGTCTTCCTCTTCCCTCTGTTCTATCTGGTGTAACAACATGAGAGAAGCAGGTACCATCGGCGTCCTAGTATACCTCCTCCTGGCGACAATCGCCGAGGTGTACCTCTCAGGGTCGATGGTGGTCAGCACCACCTACTACACCGTGATCGGTATCATAGCTATAAGCGAAGCAACCGTGATGGGAGGCTACTACATGGGGCTGAAGGACGAGCCGTCCCCGGTGCGCGCCATAGCTCTCGTAGGAGTCATCTTCATCGCAGTCCTCATAATCTCCATGGTTGTCGAGTACATAGGACCCTCATACTAGAGCGGCAGAGATCGCAAGAGATCCTTACCCGTCGAGCCGAACGGATGGCAGCCTGTGAGACTCGGCTTACGCGCCTTGCATGGCATCAGTTGCCCTTTGCCGGCGCAGCTCATCCTCTTCTGCATGGGGCTCCGCGCCAGAAGTGTGCCAGATCCGCAGCACTGGAATCGCGGTCCCTTTGATGGCGGAAGACTTGGCGCCATGAAGCCTCTCCCTGAGCCACCCTCTGATGTCGTAAAAGTAGATATTCTGATACGGGCACGCAGTGACGCAGTCCCCGACTCCTATGCACTTCATGCTCTTGAGCTGTCCTGTCCCGATGAACGAGCCGGGCTGGTCCGTTATACCAACGGGGCACACCTTCGCGCAGTCCTTGGTAGCACAGGTCACACAGGTATCGCTGTCCTTGACCTTCAGCCTGAACAACCCAAACCTCGAAATCAGGTGATTGAACGAGCCCCAGCCGCAGAGGCCGGTCGTCGCGCAGGCGTAAGTACCCATGAAGGGAATCAGGATCCAGACAATGTACCACAGGAAACTGAAGTAGAAGCTGTACAGGAAGAAACTCGTGTCTGCCCCGAATATGGTGACGTCCACCAACCCAATCGAGTTCAGGTACGATAGGGCAGCCGCGGCCACCAAAGAGAACCAGACCAGCGACACCACCCATTTGTATGTCGCCGAGAGCCTGCTCGTGAGGAATCTGCGTCCAAGCTTCGACGTCCGATTGAACGAGCTCATGGCGTCTATGGCTGTCCCTTGATACATGAGCGCGGCAGTGCAGAAGACCGAGCAGACATTCCTGCTCCCGAAGAAGAATGACAGGAGCCCGCTCACGAAGTAGGTGCCGAGCAGCGCAAGCGCCACAGCAGGGGCGAGAGCTCCAGCCGTGCCAATCCCCATGCTCCATCCTACCCATGGGATGTACTGAACTGTGGTGGGGAAGATGAAGTAAGGTAGGAAGACCGCATAGATTGCATAAGCCCCTATCACCATGCCGAGCCTGACCTTCGTCTCAAGCTCACGTGCGTACCTTATCTTGAAGAGCACCAGCGCGCCCATCTCTATCCCCATCATGATGAGGTACCAGGCAGACGCGGTGACCGCGGAGAAGTACGTGATGAAGTCGTAGCCTGCAGCGGCGACAGCCCGCTGGACAGAGCCCGCCATAGGGACTAGCGGGAGATTGGTGAAGTACGCCGTTCCGTAGGCGTAGGTGTCGATTGCGGCGCCCATGAAGAACTCCGCTACAAAGAGGAAGCTGAGGACGGCGAACACCCACAGGGGCCTCGACTGCCAGCTCTCGAGCTGCATCCCGCCGGACCCCTTGTTGCGAATGATGGCGGAGAAGTACACGGCCATTTCGACCAAAAGCGATAACGCGAAGACTTCTTCGTTTCCGAAGAGTAACCATGTGAAAATCCCACCCATCATTATCCCATAGGCAAGCAATATCCTGACAAGGTAGTCCGACGTCGCACGGTCCAGACTGCGGTTCCTGAAGAGGAACTCGAAGGCATAGATGAACAGCACTATCATGACAGCGCTCCCCAAGTATGTCGAATACCGCGCCCACACGGAGGAATCTATTGCAGTAGGGGAGAACAGCATGATGAACACCTGTGCCCCGACCACGGTCCAGACTGCCTTCTGGAGCCTGTCTCTCAGGAGGTACAGCGTGATGGCCATCTCCCCGGCCATGGTGAAGACGAACCAGTACGAACTTATCGACCCGACAAGGGTAGCGTATGCCCCTCCGCCGGTCCCGGCAGGGAGCACAGCTCCCGACGCGAGTGCGAATGCCCACCCCATGAACACCTCGGCGGCTATCACGAGGGCTACTGCAGCCAGCTGGAAGGCGCCTAGGAGCGTCAGGCCTCCGATGCCGACTTCATCCAGCTTCTTGCTTCCATACATGAGAGAAGCGACGATGGGGATAAGGAAGATGCTCATGGATACCATGTTCGCCGCGAAGAGGACGAACAGCGTGGTGATGCTCGGCAAGTAGATGTAGTCCACCGCGCTCGCGAACATAGAGACCATCATGGTGAGAAGGAACAGCACGACTGCCCCGTCGTAGAGGGTCACTACCTTCGACGCCTTCTTGATCAGCCAGGCAGTCACCGCTGCCATCGAGGCCGCTCCCCCCCAGAGGACTTCGACAGGAAGGGCCATTCTCAGGCCGACCCCCGACCATCCGAGCCGGGCCCCCACGCGGCAGAGCCCTCAGGATGGCAAGACAGCCTCAGTTGATGCACTCCTGCCGAGCGCCCCCATGGGAGGATGGTCCGTTGTCCGTGGGGTCCACATCGCGGGTGCAGTCGGTCGGTTGACTCTCTCAAGGTGTCTTTGAACTGCAGCATTTTGACACGCCGACTAGGCGTGAGATCGACTTTCGTTCGCCTGCAATTAAATCTTGGGACAGGTCCCCAGAGGAGCAGGTACGATCAACCACTCGTCCCTGGCGGAAGCTCGCAGATGGGGCCGATGGGTGTGATTATCGAAGGCGATGCAGTGATGTTGTCGAGGTTGTACATGATGGTGAACTGGTTCCCGGTGGCCAGATTCTTGGCCGCGATGGATAGGTAGACGTTGTCGAGCGCCCCTGACGGCGGACTCACAGCGAAAGGCAGGAAGAGCATCTGACCGCTCGTCACCGATGAGAGTCCCGCCGAGCATTGAGGAGAGTCTGCCTCTGTAGAGACAGTGGAAGTGACCTGCACCCTGAGAGGAAGCGCGCTCGCGTTGTTCCAGCGGACATTGAACGCGAGTTCCGTCCCGTTGAACGACGTAGAAACCACCGTAGCGTAGTCCCCGAAGGGCTCCTGCTTCTGAGGGAAGAGAGCGCTGGTGTATGCGAGATATCCTACAAGGAGACCGAAGATTATGGAACCAGCGAGTATCGCCAGCATCACCTTTGAAGCTCTCATCTTTGCAGAGGATGCCCTCGCAAACTACTATCTAAGGTAGTCTGGCCGTGACCAGCCCTCTGGATGATGTCGGTCAATAAACAATCGGCTGTCCATCGAGCACGGGATGCTCTTTCAGTCCGGGGGCCTTTCAACATCCGCAGTTTATCAGCGGTTTACCGCATTAGACGCGTTCCGAGTTCGTTCAATGAGCAGAGAGCCAGGTGGGACCCTTTTACTAGGTGGGAAGAACGGCTCTCCCGGAGGATTGTGGCTTTCGCATTCTGAAATACAGGTAGCCTGCTGCGGCTGCCGCTGCGACCGCTATGGCGGAAGCCGCGACCAAGATGCCTGCTGAACCCGCAGGGGCAGGCACGATGACTAGGGAGTTAGCCTGTGCGTTGGCGTATCCACGAACCGCCACCACGCCAGTCGGGTCGGAGACTTCAGACATCGTGTAGTTCTGGCCGTCTTCGCTGAAGGTCGCCGAGAAGGTCGATTCTCCTGCTATGGTCTTTGTGAAAGTGGTCGTATTCGTGTTTGCATCATAGCTCCTTATCCAAGAGGTGAGCGGGGTGTTCAGGGCTGTGAAGTTCAGCGTCGGGCTGTTCCAGACGCCGCTCCCGCCGAAAGCGCTCATGATGAACCCGAGAGCGAAGACATGTGTGGCTAAGGAATCCTGGACCATCGACCCGACCATGTTGATGTCCACGGCGTGGTCGTGCATGTCCAGGTCCATAGGCCCGCTCACCACATAGGCCCGCCAGCCAAGGTCTGCATGCACCGTCCCATTGACGACCTTGAATACCCCGGTGACGTAGGAAGTGAGGTTGGTAGTCTTATCGATGACCAAGGCCGTGGCGTTACCCTTCGCAGAGTAGCTCAAAGCTACGGTCATATTTTGCACTGCGACGGAGGTGTCCCTGTTGTCGAAGCTCCCCTGAAGCTCACGGACTCCCATTCCGCCGGTGAAAGACGCATTGAGGCTTTCTGAGGAGCTCACGTTTTCGAGGTACTTCGCGATCGCTGAGTTGGCAGGATAAGTGAAGACGATCTTTGTGGCGCTCAGGCTGTTGACCTTTGCAACCTGTGTCTGCGGGTTCAAGTCGACGGTCAAGGTTGAGGCGTTTGCCATCGGCGCCAGCGTAAGGAGAAGTGCCGCTAGAGCTGTGAGGGTGACTGCCTTTCTGGAATTCTCCATCGGTAAAAGCTGCAGGCGGGACGAGATTAAACCTACAGATTTGAACGCGCTTTCAAGAGAGTTAACTGCGGTGGCTCAGGACCCGCCCTTGATTCGCATTATCCTGTTCCGCCCCATCATCGACCAGTACTCCACTTCGACGCCTGGTCCAAGGGTGCCGTTAAGTTCAGCCATCTCCTCCGCGCTGGGCTTTCCTGTCTCAAGGACCTCGAAGGTCTGCAGATCCATTATCTGCACCGTGTTGTCCATGATGGTAGTCACTTGGCCAGACCTCTTGTCGATCATAGGTATGTCAACCCTGGATTCGGCGGGAGAGACGTAGCTCTTCTTTGCTCCGGTGAACAGCGAGATTGCGACCAGCCTCACCTTGGCGCTCCCGTGCTTCCCGGGCTTGAAGTGTTCACGGCTCACCACCTTACATGGTTCTCCGTCGATTATGATGTAGCTTCCCTCCTTCACGCTGCCAAGCTCTGCAGGTCTGCTCAAAGATAAGCAGGCGTGCCTCCTTAGGGAAGCTAAATAAATGTCTCACCCAGCGGACCAATCGCACGAGCGATTGAACGAGCCCAAGACGGTTGAAACCGCAGCCCTAAGGTAAGAAACACCCCTTGAAGGCAATCCCCATTGTCTGACCCGGCATACGTCCTTGACTCCACGGCATTCTACGCCGGTATACCCTATCAGGGGAGCGGGAGGTACTATACGACCTACCTCGTCCTCGAAGAGGTTAAACACAACAGCGTCGGATCATCACTCATCCATTCCAGAGTGCAGGTCACAGAACCCTCTAGGGAGTCGATTGGCCTTGTCAAGGCTACCGCCACCAAGACGGGAGACATCCGAGCCCTTTCCCAGACAGACGTTTCTCTCCTCGCACTGGGGCTCGACTTGAAGGCCAGAGACGGCGGCGTTAGCTTAGTCTCTGACGACTTCGCGGTCCGCAACGTCGCAGAAGTCCTCTCTATCCCACTGGCTCCGACCTCCTTGAAAGGAGGAGAATGGAAGAGCATCAGCTGGAAGATGTATTGCAGAGGTTGCGGGAAGACCTACGCCAACCCCAAGCTCACCACCTGCCCCGTCTGTGGCACTCAATTGTCAAAGAAAGCTTCGAACGGCTAAGCCGCACCGCTGGTCTGAGATTCTACCCTGACTGCTTGGTTGATTAGAAACAATCTTATCCCCTACACGCTTCCATATCGCCAGTTGACCGTACTCCTGGCCTGGATCACCATCGTGTCGGTGTCGATTTTGGGTGTGTTCCTCTTGTGGTCTACCTCCATCGGGGCGGGATGGCAGCCCACCTCGCGGACGAAGGTGCGGAAGATGCTCGAGATGTGTGGCGTTGGACCATCGGACGTGGTTTACGACCTGGGTTCAGGGGATGGACGGATCATAGTGGAAGCGGCGAAGACATATCGCGCCAGGGCGGTCGGCGTGGAGGCGGACCCCATCCGGGTGATTCTCTCAAGATTCGTGGTGGGGACCAACATGCTCAAGGACCAAGTGCGGGTGGTATGGGGGAACTTCTTCCATATAGACCTGAGCGAGGCGACAGTGGTCACGCTCTTTCTTTCTCAGGGGGCAAACCGAAAGCTGAAGGCGAAGCTCCTCTCAGAGCTCAGGCCAGGGGCCAGGGTCGTTTCCTACGTCTGGACGTTCGATGGCTGGTCCCCCACCTCCACTGATTCTGACGACGACATCTCACTATACGTGGTCCCTCCGCACGAACGTCTTACTCCTGACAGAACGGCGGCGACGGCCGCCCCGCACTCTGTCTAAATCGGGGCCTCCTCCGAAGGCTTGACAAGTATACTGGAAGACGGCGAGATGGACTGATATTCCAGTGGCGATGGTCCTTATTCTAATCTTCTCATGTTATGCGCCGAACAAGTATGAAAGGAAGGATCCGGTGAAGACAAGGTCTTTCGCCTGAAGTTCCAGCTTGGACTGATTGTCTGCGTTAGTACGTAGCGCAAATCGAGCAATTTGGATTCACGGTGCGAGATTGCTAACTATTCTTACACGACCCTCTCGGCTTGACTCCGGAAATCGGTACGTTGTTGGTTGCGCCCCGAGTCATGCCATAGCATGCCGCCCTGGCTAACCCGTAAATACCTTGGCCGCTTCAGACCTTCTCATGACACAATCTAAGGGCGCGGAAGAGGCAATGAACATAGTAGAGGGAATCCTGGGGGCGTTGTCAGACAAGCACTCTCAGCTGGACATCAACCTCCAAGGGATGAGCGTGAAGTTCCCCAGCCTCGGGATGAGCGTCGAATGCAATGGCCTCGTAACCCTCACCGCCCACATCAGGGACATCACTGAAGATGAGAAGCACGCATCGGCTTCGAAGAACGTCGCCATGATGTCGAAACAGTAATCAGCTCAAAGCCTTCAGCAGCTTCTTCAGTCCCCGTGGGTTAACGCTGACGTGGCCCGTCAGCCTAGACACCCCGCTGCCCATGCTGAGGATTCTGTCCTCGCCTGCATAGAGGTTCAACTTCCAGCCCAACCGAGAAAGGGTGCCGCCTGCCCGCACGGACTCGAAAGCTCTGCCCGGTCCAGCTCCCGGCCTGATGAAATCCGCCAGCCGAACCCCCGATTCTTTAATTCCGGCTACCTCTAGGTCAACCATCTTCCTGTCCGCGTCTACCGTGACCAGCGGCCGGCCCTCAACACTGACTATCGCCTTACCTGTGGGAATCAGGGCGAGTATTCCGAAAATCGAAGCAAGTCCTTCTTCCATTTCAGCCATGTCTTGTCCGATCCCGAAGTTAATAATACGCCTACCTCTGCCCTGCTAGGTGGTCCCCGGGGGAGAGAGCGCTTCGTAGCTCGAGCGCCATGCTTTGCTGGTAAGCTCAGGAGTGGTAACTAACTACTGGAATACTACCATGCTTATATATGGATATCATCTCTTGGTTGTATAGTTCATCATGAGATATTCTAGAACGTCGGCGCTTCAAGTTTCGGACAGGTGCCCCAACTGCGGCAAGAGGACACTGGTGGAAGATGTCAACACGGGAGAGCTCACCTGCGGGACCTGCGGGTTCGTGATTACGGAGAAGTCCATCGACCAGGGACCGGAGTGGCGCTCCTTCAGCGACGAGAAGGGCCAGGACAGGGCCCGTGCGGGTGCCCCCACTTCCATCACCTACAGGGACATGGGCCTCTCCACTATGATTGGCAGCTCGAACAGGGACGCCTCAGGAAGGTCATTCGCTTCTCCCATGCGTACCACCATCGACAGGCTACGGAGATGGGACAACCGTTCCCCGGCTTTCGGCGCCCAGGAGAAGAACCTCAGTGTAGCCCTCCGCGAGCTCGAGAAGATGGCTGACAAACTCGGCACGTCCCAGGCAGTCAGGGAGCGTGCTGCATACATCTACAGGAAGGCGCTTGAGAGAGGACTCCTTCGTGGCCGCTCAATCATAGGAATCTCCGCGGCAGCCCTGTACGCCGCGATGAGGGACACAGAGACTCCTAGGACGCTCAAGGACATAGCCGCGGTGAACAACCTGGAGAAGAAAGCCGTTGCAAGGGACTACCGCATTCTGTTGAGGGAGATGGACCTGACGATGCCAGTGGCAGACGCAGCGAGGAGCGTCAACAGGATAGCCTCCAAGGTGGGGCTGTCCGAGAAGGTAGCACGCAAGGCCATCGAGATAGTGAGAGTCACCGAGGAGAGGGAAATTTCCGCAGGGAAGTCCCCCATGGGCCTGGCGGCCGCCGCCCTCTATCTTGCGGGGGTCATCGAGGGGGAGGTCAAGACCCAGAAAGAGATAGCGGAGGCGTCCGGGGTCACAGAAGTCACCGTCCGCAACAGGTACAAGGGCCTTAGGCTCGACCTGGGCAAGCAGTTCGGTCTGCCTGACACGGAGCCTCTGATGGGCCTCCCTGCCAAGCCGACCCCACCGTCGAGCGTTCAGGCAGTGATGCAGAAGTCTTAGGGTTCCTGAGGCCCCTCCCATCCTCTTCTCGCTCCGCGGAGCCGCTAGTTCCCAAACATCTGTGTCGGCCAGCCGACTAATTAGCAGGCGGTGATGCCACGATTGCTTTCGCTGCAGCGCTCTCCCCAGTCTTCGCGGAGTCGAGGGCGACATGACTCAGCAAAAGGTGGACCGGGGGGGAATTGAACCCCCGACCTTGGAGCCCTTTCGGGGTTCTTCCGCGTGCGAGGCGGACGTTCGTACCGCTGAACTACCGGCCCACCGGTTCTCGGCCTGACGCCTTCCGCGTTTAAGGGTTAGTCAGCTTCCGTCACTCCAGGTCCAGGGGAAACACTTTTGCCAGACGGCCCACCCGCGGGTCCGATGCTTCGCGCGGACTTGGACGACCGGCTCTTCTGGCTTGCAACGGAGAAGGAGATCAGGACAGCTGCGACCACAGACGCCTACTTTCTACATACGAAGCAGGTCCTCAGGCGGAACAACGTAGATTCGAGGGTAGTCATGGAGGTGTTCGCACGCGACGTCCCATACGACGACAACTGGGGTCTCCTCACGGGGGTATACGAGGCCACAAAGCTGCTCGAGGGTCTCCCTGTGGACGTCTGGGCCTTCGACGAGGGTTCTGTCTTCGTGGCTGACAGGAACACCGCAATCTATGAGCCGTTGCTCACCATAGAGGGGAGATACTCTGACTTCGCGGAGTACGAGACCCCTCTGCTAGGCCTCCTCTCAACGTCCACCAGCATATCCACGAGGGCCGCAAAGTTCAGGTTGGCCACGGGCCAGAAACTCCTCCTCAGCTTCGGCACCCGGAGGGTGCACCCTGCCCTGGCACCTTTGGTCGAGCGGGCGTGTTATGTCGCTGGCTTCGACGGCGTCTCCAACGTCCTGGGGGCGAAGCTCCTGGGCATCGAGCCTTCAGGGACGATGCCGCACGCCCTCGTCCAGATACTTGGTAGCCAAGAGAAAGCCTGGCGCCTGTTCGACGAGACGGTGCCG
Source organism: archaeon (assembly GCA_021800855.1). Lineage (GTDB taxonomy): Archaea > Thermoproteota > Nitrososphaeria > Nitrososphaerales > Gagatemarchaeaceae > UBA183. Next base: position 15,357 of record JAJYYP010000024.1, read on the forward strand.
AAGAGCATCCCACGCGTCGCGCTCGTCGACACATTCTGGGACGAGAAGTCGGAGTCCATCAAGGCATTCGAAGTCTTAGGCCCGAAGCTCTGGGGGGTGCGCCTGGACACCCCCGCATCGAGGCGCGGGGACTTTACGAAGATAGCCGAAGAGGTGCGGTGGGAGCTGGACATACGCGGGGGGAAGGACGTCAAAATCATAGCGTCAGGGAGACTCGACGAGGATGCCATAGTCAGGCTCAATCCCATCGTCGACGGCTACGGCGTCGGGACAGCCGTCGCGTACCCTCCTGTCATCGACCTGAGCGCGAAGATAGTGGAGGTCGGAGAAGGCGAGAAGAGGGAGTTCAGGGCGAAAAGGGGCGGGCTGGGCGGGCGCAAAGCTGTCTACAGGGCTGCCGGCTTCAGGGACACGGTGTCGCTCGATGGCTCCCCGAGGCCGAAAGGCTCCGCCCCCATGCTGAAGCAGGTCCTGAAGAAGGGAAGGCTGGCAGGCGGCTTCGAGGAGGTCGACGCTATCAGAGCCAGGGTCAGAGCCGAACTGGACCGGCTCAGGGGGTCGACCCCTGCCCTAGTCTGGAGGTGACGCCTTCGCACCAGGCCCTGATGGTCGTCGACGTCCAGGTGGACTTCTGTCCAGGAGGCGCCCTTGCGGTCGGGGGCGGGGACCAGATAATCCATGGCCTCAATACAGCAATAGATGCCTTCGAGAGGTTCGGGCTCCCGGTGTTCTTCACGAGGGACTGGCACCCACCGAACCACGTGTCCTTTGTGGGCCACGGGGGAATCTGGCCGCCTCACTGCGTGCAGGGGAGCGGAGGTTCGGCGTTCCACCCCGACCTTCGGGTGCCCCCGGGGGCACCGGTCTTCAGCAAGGGGGACGACCCACTGAAGGAGGCTTACTCCGGTTTCCAGGGGACTGGGTTGGAAGCAGCTATGAGGGAGCGCAAGGTCGACGAGGTCTACATCGGGGGTCTGGCCACCGACTACTGCGTCAAGGAGAGCACCCTGGACGCACTGAGTGCGGGGTTCAAGGTGGTCGTCCTGGAGGACTGCGTCCGGGCCGTGGATGCAAGGGCGGGCGACGGCGCCCTTGCGATGGCGGAGATGAAGGAGGCCGGTGCGGTGCTGACCACGGTGACCGCCGCCATCGAACGGCTGGTTAGGCTGTATCAGGACATAAACGAAGAATGACCCTACGGGGCCGCACGCATGGCTTGCAGTGTCATTGGCCGGCACGCAGCAATGAGGTCATCATTCCGGCCTTTCGGGCCAGTCCAGATCGCCCGTCGTAGCACGCTGCATGCCAGACCGTGGTTTTTGGGCCGTTCTCTATTTATCCGTTCCCGTCGCTTTCTGGCGGCTGAGCGGGTTTATTAGCGGCGGAGCTCGCTGTGGTTCGCCGTGAGCGAGGAGGCAGAGGAGTACGTAAGCTGGTGGCTCGCGCTATCCAGGGACCCGGACTACTACACCGACACAGAACAGGGGCAGAAGGAGCTCGCCGACATGATACGAAAAGAGTCGGAGCGCCTCCTCGAGGAGATCGGCAAGTCTGTCAAGCGGACAAAGGAGATAATCTGGCTGTCGAGATATTGCACATCCTGCCACTACTTCCGTTCAGAAGGGAGGAAGATGAAGTGCGAAAAGTGGCAGGTGCGTATCGTGAAGCCGTTTCAGGGTCGGGCGCTCTGGAAGCAAATCCCGTCGAGGGACGGGGACGAGAAGGAGTTCGTGGTAGACGGCATCGACTGGGACTCGAAGTGGAAGGAGGTCTCCGATAAGATTGTTGACATGGCGGTGGGGATGGTGAACGGCGGCTACCCGTACTTCTGCTACAAGGGAGGGTAGCACTGGCCCTTTGCTGGACCTCACTAGTTCACTTGTACGGAGGTCCGAGTGTGCTGTGGCTCGAGATGACATAAAGGGGCCCTGGGTGGGATTTGAACCCACGGTCGAGAGGTCCACAGCCTCCAATGCTAACCAAGCTGCACCACCAGGGCCACTAGGTGCGGTAGTGCGGTCGATCGTCTTTATGTCTTAAGTCGTTCCCCTCCACATTGGACGCAAAGGATATCGGAACGTAGCCCCAGTGGCAGTCGATGGTTCACTGGTCGTTCACTGAGCTTGACACAGTGGGTTCCACGCAAGAGGT
>JAJYYP010000081.1 GCA_021800855.1 archaeon
GTTTTTGGTCTGGGGGCAACCTTGCGTTGTCTTGCCACCTTGATGCACACCCGGTCCTTGCCGTAGCCCAACCTTCTCACCCAGTTCAGAGGGGCCAGTTGGACCTGCCATCCATCGGTCGAAGGAAAGAGCCGATGCGATTTCTCCTTCCTTTCTCGATAGGAAGGCAGCGGGCAAGAAACAGGGCCCTCGGGGAGTGCCGACGACACATGGTAGCATGGGGTCCAATCTTGACCCCATGGAACTGGACCGTGTGCTACTATGTCTACACATGGCAGACTATATGTTAACAGTTATATCCTTAATTTCTATTACTCGAATGGTGAGAAGTTGAACCTGCGAACCTCTCCCTTCTTGCGCGGTATCCCCCAGAACCCCCTCGCGAAGCTCCTCGCCCTCTGGCCCCTTTTGTTGAATCAGCTGCCGGGACTGGCTCCGGGGCTCTCCCCTAGGACGACGGTGTCGTGGGATCTCACGAAGCGGGTCCTGGCGGCAGGGCAGAGGAAGGCGGCTGCCCTCAAGACGGCCGTCGTGGCTCTCGGGGTGACCGGGATCATGGTCGCCGCCGCCTACGCCGGGATGCCGACCCAAGTGCATCATCCTGCCACACCGGTTGGAGCCCTGTTGGGCAATAACTCCAGTTCTCCTCTCTTTTTCCCCTACGTCGTTCCGGGCCCGGACTACCCTGCCCCCGTGAATCTCTCGCTGGGAGGCAATGTCAGCCTTCCCCAGATGGTCGTCACGTCCGCAGCCGGGGTCCCTTCCTACAACCTTCTCGCGATAGTCCAGGCCAATGGCGCCTATACTCCCATCCTTGTCAGTGGGATGTATTCCGAAGCCCTGGCCCGGACAATCGCAGAGGGATGCCCTTCGCACCCTGCCCCGCCGGGTCACGGAGGCAACTCCAGCACCACCTGCGCCCTTCCTTCCTTGCCCGTCACTTGGACGAGCCCGGAACCTCTCAACATTTCCGGACACCCGGCCAGAATTTCTTCTCCGGTGAGGGCGGACGCTTTCGCGGTGGAGGGTCCCGTCTGGGCGGTGGGCATTTCTTCCGGAGACTCGACCACCCTCTTCGTCTCTCAAAACGGGGGTGCAAGCTGGACGAACGAGTCCACCTCCCCCGGAGACTCCCCTTCCCTTCTGATAACTGGTAGGACCGTCTTGATGGCCACCCAGGTCCCCTCGGCGATCCTGACGATGGAGGTTCTCTCCACTGGGCAGTCCATTTCCGGAGTGTTCCCTGCCTCTCAAGTCACCTCGGGAAGTTTCCTCAGCTCCGCCCTTATCGCGCTCCCCTCAGGCAACGCCTCCCGGCCGGACCTCGGGATCCTGGCTTCCGACACCGACCAAGCGATCCTCTTCGCCCGTTCCAACGATAGCGGCTCCCAATGGAACAGCACCGTCTTCGCCATGGCTTCTAACAGAACCGGGAACGCCATCTTTGACCGGATCGGAAGCACTTCACTCTTCATGCCCGGGGGTACCCCAGATGAGGTGGCCGCCGTGGCCAACGGCAGCCGGGTCTTCGCCCTCTGGACCTCCTCCGTGGGTGATGGTGTGGACGCGTTGACCGCGGTCTCCCCCGACGGCGGGGTCACTTGGGTGGGCCCCTATTCATCCAACGCTCCGACTTCGGTAGGCTCCCCGGTACTTGTTCCGATGCCAGCCGGCTATGTGGCCGCAGCGTGGCGAGGCGGCTCGTCCGAGACGGGATTCGACATCTACGGTCCGGACGGCCGGTCGGTGGAAAATGTTCAGACCCTGTCTAGTTTTTCCGGGGTCGGAACAGGGATGGCCTTCGGGGTCGATCCCTTAGAGCGACTCTTCTTCGCATGGCCCTCGGCGAATGCCTCCACCCTCGAATTCACCGGTGGGCTCCTCTCTCCTCAAGCCGCCGTTGAGAACTGGTTGAGCGCAGTCGAAGCACTTCCGTCGGGGGACTTTGTTACCCCGACAGTGACCAACAACTCCTCCACCAATTCCACGCTGTCCGCTCTCGAAGGCAAGCTCGGCGCCCTTCTTCACATGGTCAGCGGACCCGGGGGGCTGAGCGGTCCGATCGAGAAGATCGAACAGGACCTCTATCCCAAGGTGACCAATCTCCCCCTGATGCTGGGCTGCACCGGCCCCGTGCCGGTCTGCGGGCACCTGCACCGAGGGGACAACCCTCCGTGGATCTTGAACGAGTCGGGGCTCCTTTCCGCCAATACCTACCTCGCTGTGTACGCCATGTGGACTCTCGAGTCCCTCGGGGTGGAAGTCATCGTACCTCCCGGTGCCTCCCCGGGAGACGAATACATTCAGGAGTCCCAGGGAGTCTCCTGGAGTCCCTGCGGAGGAGCTTCTTCCTGCTCGGTCGATGGAGCCACCGTCAGTACGACCCAAGCGTCCCTGGGCACGGAGTCCTTCACCATGACGGTGAACCTGACTGATCCCACCACGGCAACCTTCGACCTTAGTACCTCTCTTCCCCTTCTTTACGTCAATGTGGAACTATCGGACTTCACCTGCTATGGCAAGAACATTCCGAACTATCAGGCCTCCATCGAGACCTATCCGGTCTCGATTCTGTACACTGTGGCCGTTTCCGAGCTCGTTCCAACCGGAGTGAAACCGGGCCAAACCAAGACCGTGACCGTGGACTACTCTTTCTCACGGCCAATCACGGACAATCCCAGCCTCGCCCAGCTCACAGGAATTCGATCGGATTTGTTGCCGACCCCCGATCTGTTGGACCTTTCGGTGACGGCCCAAGGGGTCTATGGGCCGGCAGACGGCTTCTACGGTCCGACTCAGTGCGAGATCGACCTCCAGAACCTCCCGTTGCCAAGTCCGTCACTGGGCTCGGGAGACTTCGGCATTCCCATCGGGGAACGTTTGACCCCTTCCCCTCCGTTGGTCAAAGAGACCCCTGGCACCGGCTCCACGTTCCCTGTGACCATCCACGCCAATGCGTCATTGCCTTCGGCACTCTTTGCGAATGCCACCGGAGCTTCCTTGAAGTCTCCGGTAGAGTTCCAGAACACCTCCTATGCCAACCTCGTGAATGCCAGCGCCGACCTGGCCCCAGGGTCCTACCAGCTTGCCGGAGCCGCTCAGACGGAGGCGGGCGGAGCGAGCATCTCATCCTCCGCAAAGCAGCTCCAGATGTCCGGGGACACCACTTCTTCGCCCCTCTTTGCTCCCTTCGGTTGCCTGATCACGGTCGTCAACGTCAACGTGAATGTGAGTGCGATCTCGGCTACGGACATCGGAGCGACCTCGGCGGAGATCAGTTGGACCACCAACGTGCCCACCCTCTCCCAAGTGAGCCTGTTCGAAGTCGGAGTAGGGGAGCTCTACCCTCCAACACAGGTCTCCACGGCCTCCACCACGCACTCCCTTCCCCTCACCGGTCTCGTACCCTTCGCCTTCTATACAGTTTCCGTAGGGGCCATCCTGCCCACCACTGGTTGCCTAGTGGTGGAGACCTCCCCGACCTCGGTGAGTTTCCATACCCTTTCCACCTTCACGGTCTCCGAGAGGGACCTCCCATACGACTCGATCTCGCAGGAAGGCGGCGGGGCCCTCGTCTCGTGGAACCTTCCCGCCACCTCACTCACTTTTGAGAGTGGTTTCCTCCAGTACCGCACGGCCGGTACTCCCTCCTCGGTCGGCACCAATGTCCCGCTCGAATCCCTCTCCGCCCTTTCCCAACAGACGACCCCGAACACCTACGTGGAGAACCTCTCCACGCTCACCCCCAACACGGCCTACACCGTGGATGTGCTTCTCAACCTGAGCCTTACGGTGGAAGGCAAGGTCTACACGCTCACGGCCACCGGGAGTTGGACCTTCACCTACCTCAAGGACACGAGCGGGGACGGACTCTCCGATGCGGAGAAGAACCTCGGGTGGTACGTGACCTACACGGACATCGCAGGAGTGAGCCACACGGACAAGGTAACGGCGAACCCCGCCCTCTACGCCACGAACGGGCT
>JAJYYP010000082.1 GCA_021800855.1 archaeon
TGCCGGGGGAGGGGTTTGAACCCTCGGCTTCTGGTTTCCTGAAAATCTCCAGATTATGAGTATCGCCCAAGTCTGGCGCTCTGACCAGCTGAGCTACCCCGGCCTTTTTTTACCATTGATCCATGGTTATTTAACATTTGCGAGGTCGCCTGCGCTGAGTTGCTCGATCCTCCTTATCCGCTCGGCAACGGACGGATGGGTTAACGACCGCTTATTGTTAGGGACGATATTGAGCGCTGAAAGCTTCTCCAGGGCGCCTATCAGCGGCCGCCCATCCCCCATGGTCCGGACCGCGATCACATCAGCCTCAAGTTCAAACCTCCTCTGAAAACGGAAGGCAAGCCGTGGCTCCAGAAATATGGCCGCGAAGCCGGCTGCAAAGACGATCGACCCTAGCACCAGGTTCGTCTGTGTTATGACGTAGCCCAGCACGAGCACGTCCATTTCAACGATGGTCGGAAAGAATATTAGGGCCATGGATTTCATGACGTGCCTCTTCCTCGCGTGCGCCAGCTCGTGGGCCAGTACCGCGTTCACCTCCTCTGAAGACAGGTTATCCAGTAGGTAGTTTGATACATAGATCGAAAAGCGCCTCGGGCCCACCTGAAAGGCGTTGGCCGTCCTGAACCTCCTCCAGTCAACGGTATACAGTTCTACATTATCAACATCCATCCTTTGAGCCATTTCCTTTGTAGCAGAGAGTATCTTCGTGTCGGTTAACGGCTCGGCCCTCCCTCCCACGCGAAGGCCGATGGGAAATCTCGCGAGTACCAGATACAGGGGTGCAAACACCGCATCCACGTATATTATGGTGGCAAGCCCGAACCTGGGAAGCAGATATATCATGCCAAGTGTGAAGAATATCAAGATGTTCGAGATCATATAGAGGGAAAGCCCCGACCTGAAATAGTCCGTTAAGGTAGCGCTTACCCCACGGTATTTCCTCTCCGTCCTGAAATAAAATAGGGAATACAGCGACAGAAGGGCGGTGGAGGTTAAAACTGCGGAAAGCGTGGATAAAATAGGGTCGGCCGAACCCAACAGGACGACCAAGAGCTCTGGAAGGATGACGAGCAGGCCGCCAAGGATGACATAGGTCCTCTGGCCTCTTCTGTATCCTCTATCAGAGGGCGCCTTCCTCCCTTGATCCTGCAAGATGGATTGCCTGCTTCAGAACATGGAGGAGTGGGGCTGGGCGGATTTGAACCGCCGATCACCAGCGCCCAAGGCTGGTAGCGTAGACCATGCTAGCCCACAGCCCCTAAAGTTCCTTTAATATGGCCTTCACTCCGTCAGCTATCGGCTGGGCCACGGACACCCTCGTTGTCTGGTTGGGCACGCTATCGCTGCTGAAAACGTTGGTTATGCCCTCCTTATAGATTTTATACAGGGCGTCGCTTACATATATCCCGTGGGCGCATCCGACGGATATCTGGCCGGCGCCGGATTCCTTTAGCAGCTTGGAGGCCTCGACTATGGTGGCACCGGTGCTTATTATATCGTCGACTATCAGGACCCTCCTCCCCTTTAACGGGATGTCCCTGGTGGTGACCACCTTAACGTCCTCGTCGCCGAACCTCTTCTTCTTCAGGGCCGCATAATCCTTAACGTTCATCGACTGCGCCGCGCTCGCTGCCCACGGCTCAGCTTCTCCGTCTGGCCCTATCACCACGGTGCTGGAATCAGCGAACCCGGCCTGGATGGCATATCTGCCCAGCTGAGGCATAACTGATACATCTATCGAGGGGCCACCGAATATGGAACTGAAGTCTATTATCCTGTGCCTGTGGGCATCCACGGTGATCAACCCGTCAACGCCCGAGCTCCTCAGCATCCTGGCCACCAGTTCGATGCTCACGACCTCCCCTTCCTTGAACTTTTCATCCTGCCTGGCGTATGCAAGGTAGGGTATGGCCGCTATAACGGCCTTCGCTCCTGCCCCCTTCAGGGCTGCTGCCATCAGCATGCTTTCTACAAGATACTCATCGGGGCTAAATGCCATGGACTGGACCAGCACCACGGACCTGCCCTTAACGTCGGAGGCTACCCTGACGTACTTTTCATTGTCAGGAAACTTCCTGATCTCGACCTGCCCATTCTCCGCGCCCAGGGCTGCAGCTATCCTATATGCGAGAGCCCTGTTGGAGGACCCAGAAACTACGACCGAGTTTGAACTCATCTTCCTCGGACACCGTCCATGTGCAAAATATATAACCGTATTGATTCAATCCTGCGCCAGGCAATATGGCGGTGGGCCCGGCCCCTTAAGGCATCGTGCCCATGAGCTTGCTCAACAGCAGGTTGGTAAAGAAGGAGACCAGTATGTACCAGGTTATGAAGTTCATTCCATATAACGGCCCTACGGGCACCGTGGCCTTGAAGTAGAATATGGAGAAATATAGGGGTGACAGCGCCACCGTGGCGTTGCCAAAGAAGTAGCTGAGGGCGTAGAATATTATCAGGAACGGTATAAGGAAGTAAAAGCTGACCTTCATCCTGTCCCATTGCACCTTCATCATGGAGTCCTGGATCTGCTTCTGCTTCTTTTGCATCTTCTCTATCTTCTCCTTGTCCCCTGATGAGGTGACGGCCCTGTACTCCTTGAGGAATTCGTTGTACGTTTTCATGACCTCATTGGAATGCTTTATGTCAACCGTCTTCTTGATCGTGATGTTGGATACGAATGCCATGGCAATGGTGATGGCCACTATGAACAGGGTCGAAAATGGCATTACCTGCAGTATCATAGATGCAATCGCTCCATTAGGGCTTTTATAGTTTTCTCAAGCATCCCTTCCTCGTTCTCTATCATTATGACCTCCGCTCCGGACTGAGCTGAGGCAACCGCAAGGTATGATTTGGTATAGAATAGCTCCTCCTCAAGCATCCCCTCCGTTTCATCATCCCTCATTCTGGCCTTGTCGTTCAACCTCCTTTTGATTATATCCTCAGGCCTGGCATATATGAAAACCAGATGTGATGGATGCAGCCTGTCGATCACGTATGACGGGAGGCCTGCGTAGAAGCCATCGGGGGTCCTGACCAGGTAATGGGTGTCCACGAGGACGATATCTTCATCGTGGGCAGAAATGCGCTCCGCCGCCTTCACCTGCAGCTCCCTCTGGTCCTCCATAGAAAGCTTCCTCATGGAATCCCTGTCGATCTCCCCACGCTCCTTGGCCAATTCGTGCATCACCGTCCCGAACACCACCGCCCTGTAGTTGAGGCCCCTTTCATCAAGGTGCTTAACGAAGCCGGACAGGACGGAGGTCTTTCCCACGCCCGGCAGGCCCCCTATCACTATCCTGAACCTGGCCTTAGCGCCATTAGCATGACCTCTACTTTCTGCCAAGAAATTCACCAAGCCTGGGCATGATCACTTCAAGCTGCTCCTTGACCAGCGTCTGGTAATAGTTGATCGATATATCTATTGCCAGCAGGATGCCTATGCCGGTTCCAAATACATCCAGTACGGCAGAAGTGGAGGCCAGGATGCCTATGATCAGCCCGCTGAGGAGGGTTACAGCGGGAATATACTTGTTGAGGATGGATGTGACAGAGGACTTCGTGCTTCGGAAGCCAGGAACCTGCACCTCCGACCCCAGCAGGTTCTCCGCCGCCTTCGATGCCGACATGCCGCTGACGTCCACCCACAACCTTGCAAAGAGGACGCTCAGGAGCGTGACAAAGAGGATGTAGGTGGTCATCTGAAGCGGATCCTGAAGGGTGTATGGCAGCGGCTGGGGCGTCGATATATAATAAAGTATTCCGCCTTCGACCTTCCCGTTCACCATAACCGCAAGCCAGGAAAGGTACGGAGTTACGCTGGCGTACCTGCTCAATATGGTTACGAAGAACTGCAGGTCGGCTATGAGCGCGGCTACGAGTATGACGGGTATGTTTGAAACATAAAGCAGCTTGATCGGGTAGGTGCCGCTGAAGCCCTTATACTTTGTCGAAGTTATCGGCAGCTC
>JAJYYP010000083.1 GCA_021800855.1 archaeon
TTGAGATAGCGGCAGGGGAAGGAATCGATTACGCGCAGGACGACGTCGAACTCAAGGGAGCCGCCATGCAGTGCAGGATAAACGCCGAGGACCCAGGGGCAGGCTTCGCCCCCTCAAGCGGGAGGATCGAGAGGCTGTTCTTCCCGGGGGGCGCTGGTGTCCGGGTGGACACTGCACTGTACCAGGGGTACATCGTCCCCGAATACTATGACTCCCTACTGGCCAAACTCGTGGTCAGGGGCTCCGACCTAGAAGACGCCAGGAAGAGGATGGCACTAGCCCTCTCGGAGTTCGAGATAGAAGGCCCGAAGACTACGATACCCCTGCAGAGGTTCATAGTGGCGCACGAGGAGTTCGCGAAGTGGAACCTCAACGTCGAGTTCCTGCAAGAGAACAGGATACTCGAGTCGTTCTCAGAACTCATTGCGGCTACCAAGGCAGAGCTGGCAGCGCAGGGCGCGGCGATCGCTGCCGCGCTGTTGGAGTCTGGCGTAGCCATCGGGGGGGCACGGAGTGGCGAGCCAGCCTCGAAAAGGCACCGGCTGACGCAGGAGGGGAGGCACTTCGACGCGCTATGAGCTGAGCGGCGACCGTAGGCATTACTCGGTCGATCTCGTCAAGTCCGGAGCGGACTACGAAGCGACAGTCTCAGGCAGAGGCTACAGGCTGGGGCTGAAGCAGGGGACCGAGGCAGGATCCTTTGTGGCCGAGTTCTCCAGCAAACCCATTCGTGTGACAGTCGTTGAATCAAACCCTAACCGAGTTGAACTCGTGATCGGTGGCGAACACTTCGTCTACCGTACCAAGGCGTCGGCTGCCGAGCAGAAGCCAAGTCCCTCCTCTCCCCCTAGGGATGCCGGCGTTGTCATGGCCCCTATGCCAGGGAGGGTAACAGGTGCCCTTGTGAGGGAGGGGGAGCAGGTGAAGGCTGGCGACCCTCTCGTGACCATCGAATCCATGAAGATGGAGGTGGCGGTCAGAGCTGACCGTGACGGGGTGGTAACAGAGATTCTGGCGAAGGAAGGCGCTGCGGTGAAGCGCGGCCAGGGCCTCGTACGGCTGACCTAGAGTGCCTTTCTCACGGCTCCGAAGTCAGGATACGACCCCGGGTTCTCCCCTATCCACATGTACTCGACTTTGCCTGATCCGTCCAGTACGAAGATCGCGCGATTGGAGCTTTCATACCCCTTCAGTCCAGCCAGGTCGTTCCACCCCACATCGTAGGCTTTAATCACCTCGCGCTTGTAATCGCTGAGGAGCGGGAATCTAAGGCGGTACTTGTCAGAGAATGCCTTGTTGGCGAACGGGGAGTCGACGGAGATTCCCACCACCTTCGCGCCTAGCTTCTGAAGCTCCGCATTCATGTCGCTGAGCTCGCACATCTCCTTCGTGCACACGCCGGTGAACGCGCCGGGGTAGAACGCGATTATTGTTTTCTTGCCCTGGGACAGGAACTCTCCCAACTCCCTTACCTTCAGGTTCGCGTCGTAGAGAGAGAACTTCGGTGCAAAGTCTCCTACTTTGAGCATCCTGACCGGGTAGAGGATTGCCACGTAAAAATCCTGCGGCCAGCCTGACGAGGGAGCGTAGTCCGAGCGGGCTCCAAGGAGACGAAGTCCCCACAACGAGTATGTGGAAGGGGGTACGGCTGCGAAAGACGCTCCCGCCTTGTTCCATCAGGCCCGACTACGAAGGATGCCTCCTCTCCAACGTCCCGTCTGCGGTGTTGACCATCCTGGGCGAGTCGTTGAGTCGGCCCACCCTCCCCGTGGCGCCCTAGGCGTCGAGATTTCAGGTGTGACGAACGCGGTCTTGATTGTCTGCGACGGACTAGGAATTAACCAATGGCTCCGTAAGCCTGCGAGCGGGTTCTCAGGGACGCTTACAAAAGAAAGGGCCGTCAAACCTATCACCATCGCCTTCCCCTCAACCACGGCCGGCTGAGCGTCCAGCCGGAGAACGCCTTGTACATGAACCGTTATGGGAAGCAGAAAGGGAGCCTCAGGAAGAGCGTGAACGGAAGGCCGATCCCGGCCTGGGGAGCTCTAGACGTCTGCCTTGCGACCGAGGAGGGAAAGGCCCACGAGGCGAAGACCTACCTCCAGGCAAGGCTCGACGGCGTTGCCTCGATTCTGGAGACTGGAGAGGCGACCCGCGATGGGCCCTTCGGAATCAACGAGTCGAGCAAGAGGTTCCGCAGGAGGGTAGGGACCTTATGATACTCCCGCGTGGCAAGAAGACAGTATGGTACAGATACGCGGAGGGAAGCGGGTTCAGCCTGAGGCCACCACTGCAGGTGCGCCCAAGGCGAGATGACGATGCCCCTCGCATCAGGTAGGCTGTCGGACATCCGGTAGTGCGCCTGTCGTGGGCCTAGCGGACCTTCGTCTTCGTCTCCACGGCGAGTAGAATCACTGCAGCACTCCCCGCCAGTGCCGCCGCATAGGCGTAGGAGCCGAACTGGCTGAATGTGAAGATCGCCCCCATGACAAGGTTAGAGGTGAAGAGCCCGAGTGCCCTGCTCGAGCTCAGCCGGCCCAAGCCTCTCGAAAGGTTCCCTGCCTTCGTCAGGGTCGAAGTGAGGACAGGCTCGAACGTCTCCACAGACCCTGTCGCGAACCCCAACCCGGCAGCCCCAAGATAGTAGAACCCAAGGCCAAAGTGAAGGGTGTACGATGCGCCGATGACTAAAGACGACAGGGCGGCCAGGAGGTATCCAAGGGTCCAGAGGGTCCGGAGCGGCCGCTTTGAGCGGACCGAACCAAGGAGGTAGCCTGCCCCTGCAGACACTCCGAGGTAGATGCCGAAAGTAAGGATTCCGAGCACCGCGCTCCCCTGGGACTGCGCTACTGTGATTATCGGGAACCCAAGCGCGTAGTAGCTGAACCCAAACAGCATGGCTGATACGAGGAGCCACCTGAAGACGAAACTGTTCTCCTTCTCCTGGCGCTCCTCGCGCTCTGATGGTACCGCAGAAGACGTGTTCGCGGCATGGAACGCCGGATGAGGCGTCGTCCGCGCAAAGGCGAGAGCCAAGCTGGACGCCAATATCGGAATCATCGTAACTAGGACGATGTCGTCCAGAGGCGCTCCAAGAAGAACTAGAACGATAGAGTAGATCACTGCAATCATCCCTCCTCCCACGTCAAGCGCGTGCAGGAAACCGAAGACCTTCGACCTGTGGGCAGGGTCTGAGACCTCGACCAGCCACGCCCTCCTCGCAGGGGTGCGGAAGTACCTGGCCCACCACCCGAAGACGAAGAAGGCTCCGACGAAGACGACGTTGGGGAGGAGGACGCTGACCGACATCAACGGAATTAGCAGGTTCCCAGCGAGCGAGACCGCTTTCTTGCTGTGCCTGTCCCCCATCTCACCCCCCACCAGCGAGAAGAGGGAGCCTACGCCAAAGCTGAGGGCGAGGAGGGCCCCATACACGTAGGCCGGTTCGCCCAGCCGGATGACTATGAGGAGGGGGAACACTGCCGTAACAGCCTGGTACCCCATATCGGCGAAAAAGGCAGACATGGAGAGGAGCAAGACGTCTCGCGTTAGCCATCCGCCCCCCGAAGTGACTGGTCCCTGGTTCATCTCAGACGTATTCGACCGACCTCAAGTCTTTGACGGCCCGACCGCCTCGTCTTCATAGAGCACCACGAGCCCTGCCGCTTTCATGGCTTCTCCGAACGCTGCCACCACCGCCGGCGCATTGATCCCATCGATCCACTGGCTTAGGTTCGCCACCGGTGGACACCCCTTGGGAGGGATGCAGAGCCTGTTCAGCCTCTCCAGGTCCGAGTCAAGGAGGAGGGTTCCATGGACCAGGACCGCCCGCGGCGTCGACCTTGCGGCCAGCCCCGACACCTTGCGGCCCTCCACGTCAATCCTGTTCGGAGGGGAGAATTCAGCCCTGACACCGAGCCGCAACAGGCCTTCGACCA
>JAJYYP010000025.1 GCA_021800855.1 archaeon
ACGCCATCATAGTAGCCCCCGAGCAGCCGCAGAGCGCGACGGCGCTCAGCCTGACGTTCCACAAGCCGATACGGGTGAACAGGGTGAGGCGCGACGGCTTCGAATGCTATGCCGTCTCCGGGTCCCCTGGCGACTGCGTCATGGTAGGGGTGAACAAGGTGCTACCGCGGAGGCCGGACCTGGTGGTCTCCGGGATCAACATAGGGGACAACAACACCTTCCAAGACGTCCTAGCCTCAGGGACCGTCGCCGCGGCTCTGGAGGGGGCGATCACGGGGATACCCTCCATAGCTTTCTCCATGGAGGTGAGCGGTGAATCTATGTTCGCCCTGGAGTATGACCAGCCAGACTTCAAGAACGCCGGGGTCATCGCCGGGGAGATAATCCGCGATGTCCTGGACAACGGGATGCCCGAGGGGGCCGAGGTCCTGAACGTCAACTTCCCCCGAGGCGTGCAGCAGTCGACACCCATCAAGATCACCGAGGTGGGGAGGAGGAAGTACACGGACAAGGTACTGGTGAGACGCGACCCGAGGGGGAGGCCCTACTACTGGCTGTTCGGGGAGCGGCTCACTGCCTTCCCCGAGAGGACGGACGCCGAAGCGGTGCTTGTGAAGAAGCAGGTGTCCATAACCCCCATGGTCCTGAAGATGTCTGGCCCGCCCTCCAAGGGGCTTTCGATGCTCAGGGAGAGGGTCGAAAAGAGGCTCCAAAGTGGGCGCCGGAGAAGGCGCTAGGAGGGGCGAGGAGCCGTGAAGTCTGAGTGGTCGGATTGGGAAGAGGTGAACAGCAGGATGCGGGTGGTCAGGCTCACCCCGCCACTCCAGGCGCTCATCCCTGCGCTGGCGCTCCCGGCGCTCTCCAGCGGGACGAGGGGGATGACATTGATACCGGGGCGGGAGGGGCTGGCGCTCGGCGCGCTCCTGCTGGCCGCCTCCGGGGTGACCGCGTACGCCCTCTACTCGGTCGCCGGGCCGCTTGGAGGGTTCTTCCCTCTGTGGCTGGTGGGGACGGCCGGAGCCGCTCTCTTCGCCTCGGCCTTGAGGCCGACCGCGTTCGTAAAGCCGATATGCGTCCGCTGCAGGCTCCTCCCCGTGATTAGGGAGCACGAAGCGATGCACCTCTCCGGG
Organism: archaeon; assembly: GCA_021800855.1. Taxonomy (GTDB): domain Archaea; phylum Thermoproteota; class Nitrososphaeria; order Nitrososphaerales; family Gagatemarchaeaceae; genus UBA183. Next base: position 1,131 of record JAJYYP010000025.1, read on the forward strand.
GTGGCCAGCGAGAGGGCAGTCTGGAGGTCCATGAGGTCGAGGCACAGCGTGGATAGCCTTGGCATCGTCGGGGACCCGGCCATATGCAGCTTCTGCCCTATCCCCAAGAGATTGGTCGAAGAGTAGGTGGGTTGGGATGGTACATCGTGTCGCGGTCGTCGACCAGGACCTCTGCCAGACCAAGAAGTGCGGCCTCGAGTGCATCAAGGAGTGCCCGGTCAACATCAATGGACAGGAGTGCATCACCCTCCCGGAGAGCAAGATCGCTCTGATCTCGGAGGAGCTCTGCATAGGCTGCGGGATCTGCGTCAAGGTCTGCCCGTTCGATGCGATCGACATCCTGAACCTCAGCGAGGAGCTGAAGACAGACAAGATACACCAGTACGGGGTCAACTCCTTCCGGCTCTTCAGGATACCCACGGTGAGGAAGGGCCAGGTGGTCGGCCTTGTCGGGAGGAACGGGATCGGCAAGTCCACGGCGCTCAAGATCCTCGCCGGACAGCTCGTCCCCAACCTTGGGGATTACGAGTCCGAGGCGACCTGGGAGAGGTTCCTCAGGTACCTCAGCGGCCGGGAGATGAAGGAGCACTTCGAGAAGGTCGCCGACGGGAACCTGAGGGTGTCACTCAAGCCCCAGGCGGTCTACAAGATCCCCGAGGCCTGGAGCGGGAATGCGCTCTCACTGCTGGAGCAGATGGACGAGAGGGGGAAGCTGGACGAGGCGGTGGACGCGCTGAGCCTGCGAGGGTCCCTGGACAGAAAGCTCCCCGACCTCAGCGGGGGGGAGCTCCAGAGGGTGGCGGTCGCGGCCGCGGCCCTCAAGGACGCTGACCTCTATCTCTTCGACGAGCCGTCGTCTTACAACGACGTCTACCAGAGGCTGGCGGTCTCGAAGCTGATAACAGGGCTGGCCGATGCGGGGAAGGCGGTGCTGGTGGTCGAGCACGACATAGCCTTCCTCGACTACGTCACAGACTACGTCCAGATAATCTACGGGGAGCCCGGGGCGTACGGGATAGTCTCCGGGCTGTACGCTGCAAGGACCGGAATCAACGCCCTGCTTGACGGCTACCTCCCCCAGGAGAACGTCAGGTTCAGGGACCACTCAGTTGCCTTCGAGCTGAGGGCCGCGGGAGAGACGGTGGAGAGCGAGGCGCCCGTGGCGAAGTACACAGACCTCGTAAAGGCGTACCCCTCGTTCAGGCTCAGGGTGGGGGCCGGGGAGATCAAGGGTGGGACCATAGTCGGCGTGGTGGGAGCGAACGCCCTGGGGAAGACGACTTTCCTGAAGATGCTGGCCGGGGTCGAGAAACCAGACGAGGGGGTGGTCCACGTGGACGCCAGGGTAGCATACAAGCCGCAGTACCTCAGCTCGGACTTCGACGGCACCCTGGAGGAGTTCTTCATGTCCACCCTCGGGACGAAGTACAGCGACCCGACCCTCCAGGACAGCCTCGTCACCCCTCTCCGGATGGAGAAACTCCTGGCCAGGAGGATGGAGGAGCTGAGCGGGGGGGAACTCCAGAAGGTAGCCGTGGTCGCCACCATGGCCCAGGAGACGGACGTCTACGCCCTTGACGAGCCGTCGGCGTTCTTGGACGTAGAGGACAGGTTCGTCGTGTCCCGTGCGATCAACAGGATGGTCAAGGCGAGGGGGAAGGCGGCGGTGGTGATAGACCACGACCTCCAGGTGGTGGACATAGTGTCTGACAGGCTCTTGGTATTCAGCGGAGAACCCGGGGTCTCGGGGGAGGCGACCTCCCCTCTCACAAAGGAGGCAGGGATGAACGACTTCCTGAGCCGGGTGGGCCTCACCTACAGGCGGGACGTCAACACCGGGAGGCCCAGGGTCAACAAGCCCGGGTCCAAGCTCGACAGGGAGCAGAAAGAGAGGGGCACCTACTACTACGTGTCGCCCCAGAGGGAAGAAAGTGCCGCGGCTGATTAGGGCGGCCCTAGAAAGGGCGGGAGTAGGGGGCGCTGACCGGGTCTCCTCAGGGGTCGACGTCGTCGGTGACATAGCGATAGTCAGGCTCGCGGGCTTCTCGGCGTCGGAGAAACAGAAGATCGCCCGAGCCATCTTGGAGGAGATGAAGACCGTCGGGGTGGTCCTAGAGCAGGAAGGAGGGATAGAAGGCGAGTTCAGGCTAAGGAAGCTGGCGCATCTCGCGGGCGAGCGGAGGACGACCACGGTGCACAGGGAGAACGGCTGCGCGTTCAGGGTTGACGTGGCCAAGACCTACTTCTCGCCACGCCTGTCCACGGAGAGGCTCCGGATCGCGGGGCTGGCCAGACGAGGGGAGCGGGTGCTGAACATGTTCGCCGGGGTGGGCCCGTTCTCCATAGCGATAGCGAAGGTCGCAGGGGCGAAGGTGACGAGCTGCGAAGTGAACGAAGCGGCCGCCGAGCTCCACGAAGTGAACGACAGGCTGAACAAGGTAGAGAACCTGGTCACTGTCATCCACGGCGACGCGGCCGGCCTCCCCGGCGCCCTCGAAGAGAGGTTCGACAGGATACTCATGCCCCACCCGTCTGCGTCTAACAGGTACCTCCCTGCGGCGCTCAGTCTGGCCAAGGGCAGGGGGACGATCCACTACTACAGGCACGTGCTCGGCAAGGACGAGGAGGAAGCAGCCGCCGTGCTCCGCAGAGAGCTGGAAGGACTGCTCCCGGAAGGGGCGAGATTCGAGTCGAGGAGGGTGCGCGAGGTCGGGCCTAGGTGGGTGGAGATGGCAGCCGACATCAGGCTCCCAGCCCCTAGGCGACCTGCTGGCAACCTGGCGGGACGGCGCCGCAGAGCCGGTTGATGCCCTGGCTACTGGCGGGTCATGGACCCGGGGGCCGCCGCCATCGCGGCCCGGGCGAGCAGTTTGGCGACCCTCACCGGCTCGGGGACGGAACCCTGTAGGGTGAAGGCGTCGAGGACACCCTTCGCCTCGCCTCCTAGCCCTGCCGTGCGGACGAACACCACGCTCCCCGTCTTCAGCTTCACCCGCGCCCTTACGCCGAGCCTCCGGTACGCCTCCAGCTTTTCGTCAGCGCCTTCGGGGAAGTGGCGCCTTATCGAGCTCTCGATGCCCGCCGTCTCCTTGTAGGTCAGGCAGATGGCGGGGACGCCCGTCCTCGCCGACAGCGCGTCTACGTCGACGATGTTGTAGAGGCTCAGGATGGCTCCGGATACCAGGATGACGTTCACATCGTTCCGATGGAGCCCCCTGAATAGAGCGACGATGGACCTCGTCGCGTCGTCCCCCCCGACCTTGGTCCGCCCCAGTGCTGCTCCGTCTATCACGAAGTCGCTCCTCATGACGACCCCGGCGAGGACGGACGCCCGCTGGCCCTGCCTGAAGCTCTCTGCCACCCCCAGCGCCCTTATCCCTGGCTTGTTGAGGTGGAGCTTCATCTGGCGGCACTAGTATTCTTCGAACCTGCCCGTCCTCCGCGAGAGCAGCTCGAACCCGCTGAAGAGGCCGAAGCCGGCCAGCATCACAAGCGCGGCGTCCAGGGATTCCCAGCCCAGTATGGGGAGGAGCGTCGTGATGGAAGCCCCAGCTATGGCGAGGCGCACCGCCTCCACGCCGTAGGTGAGCGGGATCGCCCAGGACAGAGGTTGGAGCCATATCGGGAGCTGGGAGACGGCGAAGTCTATGCCGCAGAGGAGCATGGTCACGAAGAGGAATATGTTCGCCACTATGAGGGCAGTCCTCATGTACAGGCCCACAGCGCTGATGAGCAGGCCGAAGGTGGTCATCGCTATGCTGGTCAGGAAGACAACCACGGCGACGCCCAGGAAGTCCGCCTGCGCGAAGCTGACCCCGAAGACCGTCCCCGCATACAGAAGGCCAGCCCCCGCGATCAGCGAAGAGAGGAGGACCTGGAACCAAGCCCTTCCGATGAACAGCGCGACCCTGTTGGCCGGGGTGACCATGGTGCTCGGCAGGGTCCCCTGCCACTTGTCCTGGGACGTGATGTTGGCTACGGCGAAGACGGCAGAGAACGACATGGACTGGAGGGCGTTCCCCACGACTATGAACTGTGTGACAGAAAGCGGGTACTTCAGGTAGACCGAGAGGAACGCGAAGAAACCCATCTGCGCTATGGGGGTGATGAATATCTGCATCACCCACATCTCCCAGCTGTCCCAGATGATCAGCCCCTTGCGCCCGAAGAAGAACGCCCCAATGAACACCCTGTAGGCCATCTGGAGCCTTGAGCTGGCGCTCAGGACACCTCGGCCTTCTTCAGTACTCTTCAAGGGTCCCTATCCTCTTGGCGTAGGCCTCGACCCGCTTGAAAAGGAAGAACGCCAGTCCGAGGTAGGCGAAGGTCTCGGCCGCCATTATGACCATGTCCTCCCAGTATGTAGTAGGGAGCCCGACGTACCCGGGGAGCGCCGCTATCCTGATCGCCTCAATCCCCCAGGTAGGGGCGAGCATGAAGGCGAAGGGCAGGTAGACTATCGGGAGGAGGATGATGGGGAACATGGTCCCTGTCGCTATGTACACCGGGATTTCCATGGAGTTGGTGATGAATCCCCCCTTCCTCGACAGGAGGAGGACGGTGGTCATCAGGAGCCCGAAGGAGGAGAGCGAAAGGAAGGTGGCCACCGAAGCGAGGAAGAAGGCTGCAGGGTTCACCAGGGAGAAGCCCACCCTGAACCAGGCGAGCCCGATCACCAGGATGAAGACTGCGTTGAGCACCCCCTGCAGGGTATTGAAGAGGACCCTCCCGAGCGCGATCCACGACAGCGGGACGGGTGCGGCCAGGGTCGCTTCCATCGTCCCGTTCCACCTGTCGAAGCCGATGGAGTTGGCCGAGGCGTAGATGGTGGTCCCCCACATCCCCATCAGGCCGGAGCCTAGGACGAGGTAGAGCAGGAAGGAGCTCCCCGAGGTCTGCCCCTGGAACAGGAAGAACGCCACCATAGTGAAGACGAAGGGGGCGATTATGTTCGGTATCACCCACTGAGGGTCGGCGAAGAAGAGCTTCCGGGTGAGGAAGATGGAAGCCTTAAGGACCTGGGCCTTCTGCGCGAAGTATCCGCTCACCCTCTTCCCCGGAGGGAGGTCGTGCATGGAGACCATCTCACTCTTCGACCAACCTGAGGTATGCGTCCTCCAGCGTAGGCTCCTTGATCGTCCTGTCGATTATCTTGGCCCCCTCAGGCAGGGCAGCCACGACCTTCGGGAGCAGGTCGGCGCCAAGTGGGGTCTGGATCCTGATTGACTGCTGCTCGGACTCGAGGTCTGCCACCACCCTCACCACGTTGGGGAGCGCCCTGAGCGCCTCGACGTAGTCCATTGTCGCCCCGTATGTCCTCAGGTCTATGACAGAGATGTCCCTCACCATGTTCTTCAGCTCCGAGGGGGTGTCTAGGGCGACTATCTTCCCCTTCGAGATGACACCCACCCTCTGGCAGAGCTCCTCCGCCTCGAACATATAGTGGGTGGTGAGCAGTATGGTCTTCCCCTGGGCTTTCAGGTCCCTTACCATGTTCCGTATGTCCCGCGCGCCTGCTGGGTCGAGGCCTATGGTCGGCTCGTCAAGGAAGATCAGCTCGGGGTCGTGGACCAACGCCTTGGCAATGTGCAGCCGCTGCTTCATCCCCCTTGAGTACTTCTCCACCCTCTCCTTCTCCCGGCCGGAGAGGCCGACGACCTCGAGGAGCTGGGGGATCCGCTTCCTCGCCACCCCTGGGTCGACCCCGTAGAGGTCGGAGAAGTAACGCAGGTTGTCCACTGCGGAGACCCTGTTGTACAGCCCCCGCTCCCCTCCGAAGACTATGCCTATCCTCCGCCTAATCTCGTAGAGGTCTTTCCTTACGTCTAGGCCCAGTATCAACGCATCTCCTCCTGTCGGTGTGAGGAGGGTGGTGAGTATCTTGATGGTGGTGGTCTTGCCGGCGCCGTTGGGGCCTATCAGCCCGAAGAGCTCGCCGTACGCGATCTGGAAGTCAATCCCCGACAGAGCCCATGTGGACCTGGTGACGCCGCCGAAGAAGTTCCTGGTGGTATACTCCCGAGTAAGCCCTTTGACCCAGACGGCCCATTCTCGCGACTCGGCGTTCGCCTGCTTCTGCTCCAAGACCTGCAATGGCTCCCGTGAACCATCGGCCGCGCTGTCTGGTATGAAAGCGTTTGTTCCGCTGGCCTCACCAGTTGGTGGTTCTGGCAAAACTGTTTCTCTGTCACTGAGGCCCATCCTTTTATCGCTCCGGGGGGCTGGGGCCAAAGTTGGCTAGGATCCACTCGCTCAAAGCTGGGATGCAGCTCCATGAAGGCGTGCTGGCCGCTGCCGCAGGGGACGGGGTCTCCACGGCGTTGGTGACAGGCATTGGCGGCGTCCGAGAGGTCAGGCTGGCGTACTACGACCGCGCGGAGAAGAAGTACGAAGAAAAGGCGTTCCAGGAGCAGTTAGAGCTCACCAGCTTGGTGGGGAACGTGACAGTGAAGGACGGGACGCTCTTCCTACACGCCCACGGCACCTTTGCGAGGAGAGACTACACAGTCATCGGCGGGCACGTCGTGTCCGGGGTGGTCTCCCCGTTGCTCGAGTTCGTGCTTACACCCACTGAGAACACTGCTGTGCGGGAACTGGACGAGTCACTCGGTCTTTACACGATCCGAAACCCACGCTGAGAGTCTGAAGCCGCCGCTGGACCCGTTCGAGGGACGGGTCCGCGCCATGCATCGTATTTAAGAGCAGACAGGCGCCCGCACGCGAAGCCCTCGATGACTGAACAGAGTTACGGGATTAGGTCAAGATGACCTGAAGGCATTAGGCTGAGAGGGCGACCTACGCCGTGTGTCCCTCACCCGGAGCGCGTGCCCCATGACGCCTCACCGCACTGCCAGCGGGAGGTCGAGGATGGTGATCAGCCCTGCCGGGGCTTTGCCGACGCGCTCGACCGCGTGGACGACCAACGCGACGGTCGCAGACTCCGCGAACACGCCCTTCTCGAACCGCACCTTGATCACCGGGTCGCCGCTGACCTCTATGACATCGAAGTCTGCCGAGGTGGTCGTCATTTCGAGGTCGAGGCGTATCACGCAGTCCCCTGCCCTCCCCTCGGCGAACTGCCTCACTCCCATCACGTAATCCTCCGACCCCAACACCGGGAACGTCCCCTCCCTTGCCCCCTCGAGGGGCTTCCCGAGCGAGAGGGCTACGAGGTGGGCGGATTCTGTGAGCCCGATGTGGCCTAGCCTCCCTTCGGCGAGCTCCCTGTCGAACTTAACCCGCCCCAGGCCGACCCCTGCCCTCCTCTGCAAGGCCTGGCGCCTCCGTGATAGGTCGACGCTGTGTACCACGTGGATCCGCGAAGGGTTCTTGGACGCGGAGGCGACGACTGCAGGGACCCAGTCCATGACGAACCCCGGGTTCACCCCAACTCCGACCAGGGTGACCCCTTTCTCCTTCGCGATGGCGTCGAGCCTCCCTGCCTCGTCACTCCCGGCGTGGACGGGGTAGACCATCTCCTCGGCATCGGTGACCACGTCGAGCCCTGCCGAAAGCAGGTGGGCTATGTCCCCGGCCACGTCCTCCACCCGCGACCTGGCCGCGAAGACCGCCACCTCCGCTTCAGCGAGGGGGGCGGACTGCACCGACTGATGGACCCGCACCCCGAGCGGGAGGCCCGTGAGCTCGGCGACCGTCTTCCCCGCCTTGGCAGGGTCTGCGTCGATCACCCCTACCACAGCGTGCCCCCTTTCGAGCAGGTGCTTGAGAATCTCGGTCCCCATGGCGCCCAGTCCGCAGAGGACGACCCTGGCCAAGGACTCTGGGGGGCCTCCGGCGTTTAATAATAGATTCCTGAGCTCCGCGAGGGGCCTTGACGTATTCCATAGTCGCCCGAGACGGGAGGACAGGGGAGATGGGGGTGGCGGTGCAGTCGCACTACTTCTCAGTAGGCTCTGCCGTCCCTTGGGCGAGGGCAGGGGTGGGGGCCGTGGCAACCCAGGCGACACTGGACGTCAGATATGGTCCCCTCGGCCTCGAGCTGATGTCGGGGGGGACGACGGCGAGCGCTGCGCTGCGGGCACTTCTTGAGTCTGACATCAAGCCGGAGGTGAGGCAGGTTGCCATGGTGGATGCCAGGGGTCAGGCCGCCGCCCATACCGGGGGCAAGTGCATCCCCTGCGCGGGCCACGCGACAGGGGACGGTTTCAGCTGCCAAGGGAACATAATGACGAACGAGAGGATCTGGGAGGCGATGAAGAGTGCGTTCGAAGAGGGGGAAGGGTCGCCCCTCCCCGAGAGGCTCCTCGCCGCCTTGGACGCCGCCCAGGAGGAAGGGGGCGACCTGAGGGGGAAGCAGTCTGCCGCCCTGGTCGTCGTTGGGCCAGACCCGAAGCCGAACTACTGGGAGGGGAGGCTGTTCGACCTCAGGGTCGATGACCATCCGGAGCCCTTGGTCGAGCTGAGGCGCCTCCTGCGGTATCAGAGAGGGTACAGATGGGTGGACAGTGGGGACGACCTGATCAGCTCCAACAGGCTAGAGGAGGCGCTGGACGCCTACTCCAAGGGGATGGAGCTGGTCCCGGAGGAACTTGAGCTGAGGTACTGGGTGGCCATCGGGCTGTTGAGCTCTGGGAAGGACAGGCGGCGGGGCCTCAGGATGCTGAAGGAAGTGTGCTCGAAGGACCGCAACTGGGTGAAGGTGACGGAGGGCCTGTTGAAGGTAGGTCAGCCTAGGCTCGAGCCGTCGGTCCTCAGGGACGTCCGCGGGTGAAGTCGCCCCCATCGAACCGCCGTATCCCCTCGAGTATGCCGAGGAGGCGCCGCGAGTATGCGCTCCCGTCAGACAGGTCGGTCACCGAGACGCCCCCGTGGCTGAGGTTGGCGTGTATTACCTTCCTGTCCCCAAGATAGATGGCGACGTGCCCCGTAAAGAAGACAAGGTCCCCCCTCCTGGCGGCATCGAGGCCATCGACTGTCTCCCCGGCGTCCCTCTGCCAGTCCGCGTTCCTTGGGAGCTCGATACAGGAGTACCTGAACAGCCTCTGGGTGAACCCGGAGCAGTCGTAGCCGAAGTCCGAAGTCCCGCCCCAGAGGTAAGGGACGCCCAGGAAGCGCTTGGACAGGGCCACCGGGTCGGCCGTCCTTTGGATTGGGACGAGGAGCCTCCGCGGGACCTTGAACCGTCTGGCCTCTTTCTCGCTCAGATAGGACCCGAATGGGAACAGGACGCCGTCCGCCTGGTGCCTGCCAGCGAGCTTGAAGACCTTGTCTCCGTCAAGGTAGTCGACCAGGGACTTCTGGATGTAGCCTTCGTACCCGTCCCTCCCCATGGCCCTGTAGTAGCCATCCTTGGAACCCAGGACGCGGACCTCTTCCCCGTAGACTAGCTGCGATATCCGCTCAGACCTGAACTTCGGCTCGGCTCTCAGGTCGGCGACGCCGAAGACGACCCCCTTCACGCGGCCTTCACCTTCACGCGCGGCTTTAACCGTTAGCCGGCCTGGGCAACAGAGAAATAGAGACGGACACCGCTGGGGCGGAGTGGTCAGCAGGCGGCCGCATCTGTCAATCGGGAGGAACTCGCTGAAGATAGGCGGGGTCGACACCAAGTCGCTGGCCGAGAGGTATGGGACGCCGCTCTATGTCACAGACCTCGGGAGGGTTTTGGAGAGGTTCGATGAGGCGAAGGCCGCCCTCACAGCGAGATACCCTGACGTCCTGATAGCCTTCGCTTACAAGTCAAACTCTACCTTCCAGGTCGTCAGCGCACTGGCTAGGAGGGGGGCCGGCGCGACCATAGTGTCTGTGGCGGGGATTGAGACCGCGCGGAGGGCGGGGGTGGCTCCCAAGGACATGGTGTTCGACGGCCCGAGCAAGTCGAAGGAGGAGCTCGCAGCGGCCATCAAGGCGGGGGTGGGGATGATCAACGCAGAGTCGGTGCAGGAGGCGAGGGATGTCGACGCCCTCAGCCACTCCCTGAGCGTCAAGGGGGCGCGCATTGGGTTCAGGGTGAACTTTGACATACGCGCAGAGACCCATGCGGGGCTAGCCACGGGAGGGAGGGAGCACAAGTTCGGGGTCGCCAGGAGAGAGGTGATCCAATTCTGCAGGAGAGAGGCGCAGAAGCTCAGGTCAGCCAGGGTCGTCGGGCTCCACTCGCACGTCGGATCCCAGGTCGCCGACCCTGAGGTCTTCCGAAGGCAGACCGAGGAGATGGTAGGACTTGCTGAAGAGCTGGAGGCGACGGGGACGGAGGTGGCTGAACTCAATCTCGGGGGCGGGCTCGGCTTCCCATACACCAAGGAGGACAAGGAGCTTCCCATCGGCTACTACGCGGAGGCGACAGCTGGGTCGTTCGCAAGGTCGAGCTGGTCAGGGAGGACCAGGCTCGTATTCGAGCTCGGGAGGTGGGTCGTGGCGGATTCCACGGTCCTCCTCACCAAGGTGAACTACGTGAAGTCCGCGGGGAAGGTCCGCTGGGCGCTCGTCGACGCCGGGATGAACGACTTCATCAGGCCGGCGCTGTACGGCGCCTACCATGAAATCGTCCCTGCATGGACCTCTTCTGCCGAAAGGTCGGCATGGAGGTACGACGTCGCCGGGCCGGTGTGCGAGAGCACAGACGTGTTTGGGAGAGGGAGGCGCTTAGGGGTCAGACTGTCACAGGGGGACATACTGGCGATCCTTGACGCAGGAGCATATGGGTCTTCGATGTCAAGCACTTACAACATGAGGCCTCTCACGGCGGTCGCGACCGTGGAGGACGGGGATAGCGCCCTCGTATCACCCCGAGGGTGGCCGCCCGGCTGGAAAGCTAGACCTCGCCAGAGACCTCGAAGTGGGTGACGCTGGGCTCGAGCTCAGCGAGGTACTCGCTGTCCCTCCTGAAGTACTTCGCCTTCCTGATGTCGTCTCCTGCGAACCTCCTTATCGACTCCTCAGAGTCCCATAGGGAGACGAGCAGGAATTCCGTGTTATCCCCGACGTCCCGAGTGAATAGCCAGGCGCCGCGGTTTCCCTTCGTCTTCCTGATCTTCTTCATGCTGGTCACACCCACGTAGTGGATGAACTCAGATCGCTTCGTCTTCGGGGTGACGCCGTGCCAGACCCTGGCGATTGAAGGCAACCCTCCCTTTCCGTCCGAAGCCTTCACACTCCGTCTCTGCCTTCGGCCTGCGTCAAGTTTCACAGGCAATCGGAGGGAAGGGCTTTTGCATGATGATATATTTTCTTACCTGCCGAGTGCGGAAGCTCCGCTGGGGTATGAAAAAACAGAAGAGGGGTCCCAGACCTCTCGGTCCAGGACTACCTATATTTGCACTGGTTGGTAGTAGATTTGGTTATAGAAGTAGCCTACGAACTGGTTATCGGCCAACCCCTTGACGTAGGGCTGGACGAAGAAGTAGTTCGTTGGCGTACCGGCTGGCACCGAAGAGGAAGCCAGCTGCGGAGGATTGATCGGGATGGGCGTGTAGATGAATATCTGGTTCTGGTATGCCATCTTCTCGAGGGTAGTAGCGCATGCTGTCGCTATGGCCGTGGTTGCAGGGAACTCGCACTTCAATGCCTCCGAGTTCACCGTCGAGTTTGTGAAGTACCCGTTGTATGGCGACGGAGTCATCAGTGGGAAGAACATCCCCAGGAACGGGTCGTTGAAGTCGGCTCCCCAGCCGATAGACTGGACCGCCGGATACGTGTACTTGTTCCCGTCGAGTATGTCGAGTTCCGAGGTGGTTGTCCCGAACGGGACTGCCTGGATACCGAATGGAGCGAGCGAGTCGTGAATCGCAGTCAAGAAGACCTGGGTGCTAGCCAAAGCTGGTACCGCATAGTACAGCTTGAATGGCTGGAGCTGGGTGCCACTGGCGTCACCTATCACAGTCCCTCCGGCTATTGACGTCCCGTTGGAAAGGACGAAGGTCGAAGGTACGACCATGTAGGTGTGCGACTGCATTCCGAACTCTTGGAAGTAGTTGTAGGCTGCGGTGGTGTTCTGGGTTGGGTTAGGATAACCTGGGAGGTTCCAGTCCAGGTAGTTCGAAGTAGTCGGTCCCACCTGGTAGCCGTCGAGGTTTACACCATTCAACGGCGCAGGGCATCCTACGCAGACACCAGGTTCGTTCATCTCAGTGTAGTTGAGGGCGTTGGCCATGCCAAGCCTGAAGCTTGTGTAGTTGGTTGGAGCCGTCCACATGTTCATCTCCAGGAACAGGGCGAAGTCGTACTTGCCGTTGGCCTGGAATATCTGGTTGAAGGTGAAGTGTGCCTTCTCGGCGAAGGCCTGGTACATCGCGTTGTAGTTGAATGGGGATTCCGCTGAGATTTGAGCGACGTTGGTGCCGAAGTCCTTCTCGGCCACCGCGTCTGATGAGTAGTAGTTGACGATTATGACAGGGATGCTCGCTGGCTTCGCCATGTTCGGCACGTTTGACACATGTGCGCCCCAGTATCCTGGATACGCCTGGAGGACGTACGGATTCCCTCCGGCCGATATCGACCTGATTTCGTAGGGACCGGTGCCGATGGCACCATGGGTGTTCAAGTACGAACTGGCGGTGTTATTGGCCACTCCACCGTGCGCATCAACGTAGGCCGGCTCGATGACCTGTTGGCCGTCAAACCCTGCCCAGAGCTGGGGACCGAATGGGCCCAGGTTGTTGATGTAGTTCGCGGTGAAGTAAGTGGCGTTAGCCACGTAAGCCTGGTGTGGGTAGGACATGATGGCATCCTGGGTGCTGTTTGCCGGGTTGAAGTTCGAGAGCATCTGGTTCAGGGCTGCAACCGCGAGGTTCTCAGCCGCTGTGGTGTTGGCTGTCGTCTGGAGTCCTGTGGCAGCGTGGATGGCCGCCCTGAGCCCGTATGGGAACTGATTCCCGAACGTGCTGAATGAATAACCGGCGGAGTCGTTGTACGAGACCCCGTTCCAGTTGGAAGCGCTGATGCCCGATGGGGCGTTAATCCACTGCGTGCGGACTATGGAGAACCACTGATCGTAGCCTGTCACCGGGGTCCCGTCAGAGAACGTGACGCCGGGTCTGATGTGGAATACGTTGGTGTAACCGCCGTTGGTGATGGTGTAGTTGTCCGCGATGACTGGCTCAAGCTGCGTCCCACTGGTCCCGTTGTATTCAAGCAGGTTCTGGAACACCGCATTGATGTATCCGGTGTCCTGTGAATAGAACGCATAGCCTGGGTCGAAGCTGTCAGGGGCGGTCCCCGTAGACTCGTCGACCAGCTGGCTCGCGTTAGGTGGACCATAAAGGCTCACAACTGAGCTTGTCGAGGTGCTCGACGTGGTGCTTATTGATGTGGATGACGTAGAGGATGTTGATGACGTAGTCGTTGTTGTCGAAGGCTTCGAAGTCACGACGAAGTACGCCGCGACCGCTGCGATGACAAGGATAACGACGACGATTGCTACTGTTGCTGAAGCACTAATTGCATTGCGTTGCGTAATTTTCATTCTCGACTGGTCAGACCACGCTTACAGTTTATAAGAATTGTTAGCATATATATCTCCCGTTCGCCCCATCGTCCCATGAACTCCGTGCGTGTAGGTAGCGCCCGACCGCATCCGTTCCAGTCGCGGGGGGAGGGCGCCTTCGTCGTGCCCTCTGCTGAGTTCACAGCCGCCTAATGTTCTCTCACAGTTAATGTTGCTAACACGTATCCTCTTGCGTCTCTGATCAATACGTGGGGATTCTTAGAAGGCATCGGAACTGCGGACAGCCTTCGAAAGAGAGATTGCGCTGGATGGACCACTTGCCGATGTGCCTCCACATGAGGGCTAAGCCGTCGTGCGCTTAGAGGGATGAACCCTAGTATAGGACGGTCGCAGTTCCTCGCGTAGAAGTTGGGGCCATTCGTAGAATCTCAAACCGGCCAGGAGGCCGCCGAAGCCACGAGAGGCGCATGTCAACAATCTATAAGAGTGGCAGGGAGGGCAACTAAAAGCCACTCCATTGGATTCAAGGTTCCTGTTCTTCGTTGCAAGGAGAGCGGTGAACGCTGTCATAACAGTGATTCTAATGATAGCACTGATCTTCGTTATCATGCACCTTGTTGCGCCAACACCGGAAGACCTTGCGAGGCTTTACGTGGGCCCCAAATTCCCACCAGCCGAGCTCAAGGTGTTCGCGCAAAGGCTGGGGCTTACCCAGCCGGTGTATGTCCAGTTCGTGACTTACGTGACAGGATTCTTCCAGGGGAACCTGGGCACAGACACCATATACGGCATACCCGAAATCCTGGTCATCGAGGAGTACTTCCCGGTGACGCTGAACATGGTGCTTCTGGGGACCCTCTTCGGGGTCCTTCTGGGGCTCTTCACCGGGGCCATCGCAGCCTCGAACAGGAACACCCCAACCGACTATGGCGTGAAAGCGCTCTATCTGGGCACTTGGGCAGCGCCACCATTCTTGGTCGGCGTCGTCCTCCAATTATTCTTGGGCTACGGACTCCATCTGCTGCCGACGAGCAACGTCGCAAACCCCGTGCTCAACGTCCCACCTCCTGTCACAGGGTTCCCCCTCATCGACTCCATCCTAGCACACGACTGGACGTACCTGTACAGCTGGACGCGTCATCTCATACTCCCCGCGATAACAATTGGGCTGATAAGCTTCGGATCCATCACGAGGCTCACACGGGCGACGATGGTGGACGCGTTGGACAAGGACTACGTCAAGTTGGCATACATGAAGGGGCTTGGGCAGAGGACCGTCGTCTGGGGCACCGCATTCAGGAACGCCATAATCCCAATCGTCACGCTGCTGGCCCTCACCTTCGCCGCCACGGTCGGTGGCGCAGTCATAGTCGAAGACGTCTTCGAGTACCATGGCATAGGTTTCTTCGCTGTCCAGGCGGCCTACGCGCTTGACTATCCAGCGATTCTCGCCATCACCGTCATCGTAGGGTTTTCCGTGATCATCGCTAACTTCATCGCAGACGTGCTCTACGGGGTCATGGACCCCCGGGTGAGGCTGACTTAGATGAGCGATGGAGAGACAAACCGGCTGACGAGGTTCAGGCTCTTCAAGGGCAGGCAACGAGGCCCGAGCGTGGCCGTACCTGACCAGGCCGAGACTCCTCTCGGCGAGACAAGCGGGATGAGGTTCATCGTAGGCTTCATCAGGAGAGACAAGATAGCGCTGGGCGGAGCATTAGGGATAGCGATATTCATCGTGTACTCTGTGATTCAGGGAATCCTCGAATGGCTTGGAGGATACCTGCGGAACCCATCGCTGAGCTATATCCTCCTTCCATCGAACCCGTTCACGTTCCACTTCGGCCTTGAACTCGCACCGCCAAGCCTGGCCAACTTCCCAGTTGGGCTGCTCGGTTACGACGAGACTGGAAGAAGCATATTATCGAGGATCCTCTATGCAGCGCCCAGGGACGCCCTTGCCTCTATCCTCATCGTAGTCTCGGCCATAGTTATCGGCATGACACTGGGCATATCTGCCGGCTACATTGGAGGGTGGGCAGACGAGATCCTGATGAGAATCACTGACGCATTCCTAGCATTCCCGCTGATCCTGCTGGCCATCGCGATGTCGTTGATTCTTGGGAACGGCTACCTGGTGGTGCTCATAACGCTGATGGCAATATGGTGGCCGACCTACGCGAGGTTCTTCCGTGCCCAAGCGCTTTCGCTCAAGAGCAGGGGTTACGTCGAAGCGTCAAGGCTGAGCGGGTTGAGTTCGGCCAGGATAATACTGAGACACATCTTCCCGAACTCCATCGACCCGATCGTGGCCATAGCCACCCTTGACTTCGGGAACGTCATACTGACCTATTCTACCCTTGCCTTCCTTGGCATAGGGGTGACGGTAGGAGTCCCCGAGTGGGGTTCGATGGCGGCCCAGGGGCTGTCATATGCCCCTCGCGTATGGTGGTATGCTCTCTTCCCGGCCATCGCAATAATGGCGGTCGTGGTCTGTTTCTCCCTTCTGGGGGACAGGATACAGGACATGGTCGGTGGGAGGATTTCGTACTAGTTGCTCCTCGATGTCAAGGGACTGCGAGTGAGTTATCGTACTGTATATGGTA
>JAJYYP010000026.1 GCA_021800855.1 archaeon
TATGGGTTGACCCCCGACACGGGGACGGATGAATATATGAAGAGAGCATACGTCCACGTCAGGCTGCTGGTTAGGCACTACAAGACGGACGTTGGGACTTGGCAGTTGGAGAACGAACCGAACTGGTGGAAGATGCATGAGGCAGGTGGATGGCGCTCTGGAGCATCCTGGTTGGAGGGTAGGGGATTCAGAGACGCGCTCCTAAGGACTCTGAACGACGCTGTACACGAGGAAGACCAGGGCGCCACCACGACGGTGAACCTCGAAGCTGACGAGAGCCAGTTGGATGCCACTGAGTATGTGAGATTCTGTGACGTTCTCGGTTTGGACTTCTATCCGAACTACAAGTCGGCAGAGCCCGTCGACGCGTCTGCGGTGAGGAGGTCGAAAGATGCCTCGAAGAATACCGGCAAACCTATACTGATAGCAGAGACAGGATACCCCAGCGGACCCTCCATTCTAGGATACAGCCAAGAGAACCAAGCAGCCTATCTAGCCCAGGCGGTGAAGGGAGCATACTCCCTGGACGAGGTGACAGGTATCGGGATATGGAGATACCTCGACACCTCCTGGAGGTCATTCCCTCCTCAGGAGAACCATTTCGGGCTCGTCGACGAGAAGGATGGCCCCAAGAGCGCCTGGTACAGGTACGGAGAGGTCTTGAGGGAACTTCGTGGATGAAGGCGGGCGCTCGCCATTCCGACGCCTCCAACTCTTTTAACGGGCGCCCCCGGGCCCGGAATTGCGGGCCGGTCGTCTAGTCTGGTAGGATACAGGGTCTCCGTCCAGTCCCTTGGCAAAGAAATCCAGACTGGGAGAGGTCGGGGGTCCAAATCCCCCCCGGTCCACTTTTGTCCTTAGCTAGCGTGATGTGTACCCGTGATTTCTTTGTACCCCGCGTACACGTTCCCGAACCCGATGACACCAACGGTCAGGAGGACCAGGACGGAAGAGACGCCTATCGACGACAGGTTGGGGATGGGGTTTCCGGTGCTTATGGCCAACGAGTCTATGAACGGAAAGGCCACTATCAGCGCGCCGATGGCGGCGAAGGCAAGCCCGCCGAGATAAAGGGTTCGTGCGGCGGCAGATCTTCCGACGTACTTTATCTGCTCGATTGTAAGCTTCTTCACTCTCATTATGTTTGCGAAGACGGACCCTATGATGATTTGCATGAACATAGTCCCTATGCCAAAGGCAGTGCCCACCAGGGCCGCATAGAATATGTTGGGCATCTGTGGTGCAAGTATGAACACGATTATGCTAGCGTACGCGCCTATTCCCCACCCGGCGATAAAACCATGAATGGTGGCCAACTTCAGCGGCACCGGCTTGGCTCTGTCCTCTGATTCATGCATCGGGAGCCTCTCCGCCTTGGTCGTATGATGTTCTTTGCCTCCGAGGAACCTGTCGAGGGGGATGTGCACGTCCGTCCCCTTCAGCAGATAGTACCCTGCGAGGAGCATGCCTAATCCTACCAAGACATAGACGTAACCGTCAAGATTGTAGGTTTCGTAGACGGCTGCCAGACCCGCGAAGCCAAGTGCCGCCAATATGGTCCGCTGGACTGTGAATCCACCTGAGAACATGAACCCCGCACGCATCCCTCCCCTGGTGCTGTAGCTCCCTATGGAGTAGCTGAAGGTGATCGGCCAGGTGTGCTCGTCAGGGGTCAAGCCGTGCAGCATCCCCAAGATTAAGGCGATCCCTAAGACTACCGGTATAGCTAGATCTGAGGCGGGGTGCAGAATGGAGTTAAGGTCGAACATGTGTTGTTCCTCCTGGTATCGGTCTTCCGTGGGGGCACTTGTCTGGGTGGCTCATATGGGCGCAAAGGTTCTCCAGAACTGTTTCGTTTACTTTGCCTGTAAGAGAAGATGAGACTTCGCATGCATCCTCCAACGGGAGGCCGTTCCTTACGAGCAGTGTCTCGAAGATTCTATGCTCTCTGGTGGCTCCGTTGAAATACTCCAACCCGCTCACTGTAAGCTTGTACCCGCTGGGACCCTTCTCGATCAAGTCAGCCTCGACCAACTTCCCCAAGAACTGCAGGGCCGTTGGCGAAGTCACTTTCATCCTGAATGCGACGTCTTTGACCCTCGCAGGCCAGCCGCTCAAAGAGAGAGAATGGACGGCCTCGATGCAGTCCAAGTCCCTCTTGCTGACACCCGAGACCGACTTAGGTTTCACCTAATTTGGTTAGGTAATACCTAATTTAAGGCTTGTGCCGTCAGGCGCCTGGTCGACGCCAGGGGTTACTGTAGAGCTCCCTCGTAGGGGCTAGAGGGGGCCGGGAACCTCCCCATCACCCCTACTGCCACGAACAGGAGCAGTGCAGCTAGGATGAAAGTAGTGTAGTAGCCGTCGTACACTGAAACGAAGCCAGAGAAGAATGAACCCGCCATCGAGGCCAACCCCACCACCGCGGAGTAGACCCCTAGGGCGGCCCCCGCTGTCCTGCTCTGAACAGTCGTGAAAATCATGGTGTTTGCGGACGTGTAGTAGACGGCGAAGGCGATTCCGCCCGCCACAGGGTAGAGTATCATTGCGGGTATCAGGAACAATGGTCCTGTAATCAGCAGAGCCGCGACGCCCAAGGCTAGGTACATCCATCCCCTGAGGAGTATTCCCTGGACCAAAGAAGTCACTAGACTTCGCGAACTGACGTAGCGCCCGGCCACCCTGAACGCCACTGTTTGGACGACCATCCCCACAAGAATCACAGCAAAGACGTCCTGGTCTGGGAGCGAGAAGAGGTGCATCGCCGGCACGAACGACGTGTTGAACAGCCCGCTCGATGTATAGAAGAGGATTGTTGATATGTAGAACAGCGGGACGCTCCTGGTCAGGGTAGAGCGCACCCCTCGGAAGGCGCGCTTGAAGTCGGAAAGGGTGGGGATGACAACGAAGAAGACCGGGTTAGCCAAGAGCCGCGTGAAGAAGCTGGGTCTCCTCGCCACTACGGTCTCCCTCTCTAGCACGAATTTCGGCTCCTTGATCATCAGTAGCGCCATCACAGAAGAGGTCAAGGACAGGGCACCCATGGGGACGAACAGGAGGACTAGTTGACCTGGCAGGAGATCAGTCCAAAAGGTACTGGCCACCAAACCCACAACGTTGCCGACGCTCGAAACCATCGAGAGCTTCGCGAACGCATTGGCCCACCTGCCCTTCTGCTCCGTCTCCATTATCAGGAGGCTCAGAGGCGTCGCTGATGCGAAGGAGACGAACGATATGACTCCGTATCGTACGATTGTGCCAGCGGCTGATCCTGCAAAGAAAAATGAAACGAGCGCCACCGCCGTCAGGGCATAGCTCAAGGCAATTAGCCCCCTACGCTTGTGCAGCCTGTCGATGGTGACCCCCCAGAACAGGGCCGCAGGTATGCTGATCCCATTGTAGACGGCGGAAGCGAGACCGCCGTAAATCGTCCCCAACGCCTGCCCGTTCAACGTGATCAGGTAGAGCAGGACCATAGTCCCCAGAGGGCCGGTGGCCACCGAGACAGGGAAGGTGCTGTAGAGCCACCTGTCATTCCTGGAGCCGGAACCTGCTGCCACGAGTCCAATCCCCGGTGCACATCGGTTCATCTGTCTTACACAGGCCCCACGCGGGCAAGACTGAATTATCGGGCGCAGTGGCCGCCGGTGCTTGACCTTACTCGGCAGGAGGTTAGCCGTCTCGATTCCGGACACAGTCCTCGAGGAGAAAGACTCGCCCAGGGAGAAGACGGTGAAGGTGGGGACCATCGCCAGAGCGTGCGCAATCTATGGCGTGGACACCATAGAGATTTTTCGCGACCCGAGGGGGAGAGGGGAAGGGCCGTGGGTCAGGAAGGTGCTCGAATATCTCGAAACGCCGCAATATCTGAGGCGCAGAATCTACCCGATTGATGAGTCTCTGAAGTACGCCGGCGTCCTGCCGCCCCTCCGGATACCCTCCCACAAAGGCAAGGTCCGAATTGACCAGGTGGCCGTTGGAGACGTCAGGGAGGGGTTGACCAATGGTGATGGGACGGTCGACGTCGGTCTGGATGCCAGCCTTAGGCTGGAGGGGAGCTCGCCAGCGGGGAGGCGCGTCACTGTGAAGATTGTCGACGTCAGTCCCCCGACCGCAGTGGCGATACCAAGGGAGGCCGCGGGAGCGTACTGGGGATACGAAGTCGAAGAGAAGGCGTACACGGAGGTGCTGGTAGACAGGAGATTCGAGGTCAAGATAGCTACCTCACGTTTGGGGAAACCATTGAAGAGGGTCCTCGGGACACTCAGCGAGTCCATGCAACGTGCTAGCGGTGTCAAGCTGATATTCGGCCCTCCGTCGAGGGGGCTTTACGAGATCTTCGGGCGGAAGCTGACGGAGGAAGCAGGCTTCGTCGTGAACCTCTACCCAGAGCAGCACGTTGAGACGGTGCGAACAGAGGAAGCGATATTCGCAGGTTTGGGACTCGTCTGCACCGTCCTAACCGGGAAAGCTTAAGTGCGAACCGTAAAACGGGCCCTCGGAAAAGGAAGGTTTAGCGTGAATTGGGACATAGGAAGCATTCTGCGCCCCGCAGAGGGAGTCTCGCGTACCGGCCAAGAGGCCGCGCCAAGAGCCTCGTCCCCCGAGTCAGGACATGGCCTAAGGTAGAATCGGAAAAGCCGACTCTCTTGGGTTTCCCGGGTTATAAGGCCGGGACCGCCCACGTAATCACTGTGGACGATAGGGCGAAGACCCCCAACTTTGGCAAGCCCCTGTTCAACCTGTCAAGTATCCTCGCCCTCCCAGACTCACAAATAATCGGCTTGCGGCTGTACAAGCACGAAAACGGCCAAGATATGGCCATAGCTGACGTGAAGCAGGGAATCCAGACCGGCTTGGACAAGTTACCCGTCGACAAAGCCAGCAGGGTGGCTGCGGTTGTAGCTTCAATCCCCCGTGATGTCGGCCTCTCGCAAAAGAAGCCCATCGTGATGGAGGTGGGGGTGTCCGGGGGAGACATCAAAGGGCAGACAGAGTTTGTGCTAGGGCTGATTGGAAAGAAGGTGAAGTTCACCGACATGTTCAAACCTGGGATGTATGTGGACGTCCTCGGCATCACCAAAGGAAAGGGGTACGAAGGCCCGATTACGAGGTTTGGAGTCAAGAGGAAGCAGCACAAGTCTAGGAAAAGCGTCAGGGCCGTCGGAGTCATAGGGCCATGGCACCCCGCGGCAGTGATGTACACCATCGCAAGGGCAGGGCAGATGGGCTTCCATCAAAGGACTGAAACCGGGAAGAGAATCCTGCTAGTCGGAAACGCTTCAGCGAACCCGGTTACACCCAGCGGCGGGTTCGAGCACTTCGGTAACGTGGCGGGAGATTATGCGGTAGTGGGGGGATCGGTCCCTGGGCCGGCGAGAAGATTCGTAATGGTTAGGATGAGGGCGAGGGGGTTATCGAAGAACCAAAGCCCTCCCCAGGTGATAGAAGTTAGCACGATGGTGAGGGGCCGATGAAGGCGGAAGTCATAGACATGAACGGTAAGCCAGCGGGAGAGGTTGATGTCCCTGCTGTGTTTTCCACTCCGCTTAGGTCGGACCTGGTGAAGAAGATGTTCTGGTTAGTGGGGTCACACCATATCCAGCCGAAGGGGAGGGATCCTATGGCAGGTGAGAGGACTACCGCGGAGACCCACAGCCCTCCGACTGGGACGGGGCAATCTAGAATTCCGCGGGTCAAGGGAGAGAGATACTCGAAGAGTGGCGTCGCCGCGGGGGTAGCGAGTGTGGTGAAGGGGCGACTCCCTCATCCCCCAAGATCCGAGAAGGTGATTCACCTGGGTGTGAATAAGAAAGAGAACAGGTTAGCCACCAACTCTGCGATCGCCTACACTGCCAACGTCGACGCCGTGAGAGCCAGGGGGCACAGGGTATCAAAGATCACTCTTCCATTGGTGGTCGCGGACGACATAGAGACTGTAGAGAAGACCGGCGAGCTTGTCTCCTTCTTTGAGAAGGTCGAACTGAAGGACGAGCTCCAGAGGGTTGACTCTCACGTCAAACGCAACTCCGGGAAGAGGCGTCTCAGGGGGAGGGCGTACCGGACGGGCGTGGGACCACTGATTGTTGTAACCAATGACCGGGGTGTCGGTAAAGCCGCCGGAGGGATACCAGGTGTCGCGGTCACAAAGGTTGAGAGCCTGAGCGTCTTGGATTTGGCGCCAGGGGGGGTCCCTGGGAGACTCACGATTTGGACTGAATCGGCGTTCAGCGCGCTGGGCTCTAGAATCAGGGGTGTGGCGTCGTAGATGCGGCTTGAAGACGCCCAGAAGATTCTGAAGAGGCCCTACGTAACAGAGCGGACCTTCGACCAAATCGAGCGCGAGAACAAACTATGCTTTGTCGTTGAAGACAGGGTTACCAAGACCCAGATAGCTAGTGCGGTGCAGGCCCTCTATGAGGTTGAGGTGGACTCCGTGAACACTTCAAGGACGACTAGGGGGAAGAAAGCTTTCGTTAGGTTGACTGAACGGGGCAAGGCAGCGGAATTGGCGACCAAGATGGGGCTGGTGTAAGAAGTGGGCAAGAGGATACTTCAGCGCAGGCGCGGGAAGGCAGGGATACAATTCAGGGCGCCCATAAAGGGGAAAATAGCGCCCGTACGCTATCCGAAGAATGGGTCCGGAGGGCAGGCGACTGTAACCGCGATACTGGACGAACGCGGCAGGAGCGCGCCATTAGCTCAGCTCAAGCTCGATGGGGACAGGTACACCTATGTCCCTGCCGTCGCTGGGATGACAGTGGGGCAACAGGTCTCTCTAGGGCCAACTTCGCATGTCGAAGGCGGGAACATCATGCCGCTGTCTCGCATCCCGGAGGGGACTAGAGTCTGCAATGTCGAGATTCGACCCGGGGATGGAGGGAGGCTTGTCAGGGCCTCTGGGACATCAGCCGTCCTATTCTCGAAGGCTAACGGCAGGGCAATCATCAAGTTGCCCTCGGGTAAGAACATCTTGGTCAGCGATACGTGCAGGGCTACAGTCGGGGAGGTGGCCGGAGGGGGAAGGAGAGAGAAGCCTTTCTTGATTGCGGGGGCGAGGCATCATGCCATGAGGGCGTCAGGGCGCGTCTATCCAAGAATGAGAGGGATAGCGATGGCGGTGGTGTACCACCCGTTCGGAGGGGGCAGGCACCAGCATCCTGGCAAGTCGACCAGCACCTCTAGGAACGCCCCACCAGGGAGGAAAGTAGGGTTAATAGCGCCCAGGAAGACGGGAAGGAAGAGATTGGCAAGAGCGAGTGCCGAGGTTTCTGAGTAAATGCCCAAGGAGTTCAGATACAGAGGGAAGACTATCGAGGAACTCAACTCTATGTCTACCGAGGCGCTTCTGGAGCTCCTGCCGTCGAGAGCGAGGCGCTCACTCAACCGTGGTGTGTCTGAGGACAAACGGAAACTCCTCGAAGACGCCAGGGCCACCAAGGAAGGGAGACTCCAGAGTCAGATAAAGACGCACGCCAGAGACATGATCATCCTCCCGACAATGGTGGGGCTCACAATAGCGGTCCACAATGGGAGGGAATTCGTTCCACTGGAAGTCAAACCTGAGATGATTGGGAGATATCTTGGTGAGTACGTGATTACGAACAAGAAAGTCGTACATGGTACCCCCGGCATCGGTGCAAGTCGTTCCAGCCTTTACGTGCCGCTAAAGTGAATTGTTCGACCCTGTCGCCTTCATCAGGGTCGTAGCCTTCGGTATAGTCTATGCCGGGATAGAATACAGGTACGTCAACAGGTATGAGCTGGATTGGACGAAGACCGCCGAGGGCTTCGTGGAGAAGCCGGTCTTCTGGCAGATATCCCCCTACCACCTCTACCTACTGCTCCCACTGTTCGTAATCGCCTCGTATGCATCCACACTCACCGCGTGGGCAGGCGATGCGCTCTTCTTGGCAGTCTTCGAAGACATGGTCTACTTCATCTGGAGGGGGAGCCTTGTCTCCAAGAACGACTGGACAACCACGCTGATGGGGAGCTTCAGGGTGGGGAGGATGGAAGTCCCCGTTTGGTGGCCAATCGACATCGCTGCGGCGGCGGTGCTCTTCTTGCTCCCGCTGTAGTTAAACCACGTCAGTCTGTGACTGATCCCTAAGGAAAGTCAACAGGTAGAAGGGACTACCGACGCCTTTCCCCGTCGCGCCGCTAGCCTTCCAACCGGTGAACGACTGCGCACCAGGCCAGGCGCCGGTGGTCGAACCGCCGCTCCTGTTCGCGTATGTCACGCCGAACTTTATGCCATCGAAGAATCTCTTGACTTCCTTCCTGTCTCTGCTGAATATCCCGGCGGTAAGGCCGTAGTCCGTCGAGTTCGCCATCTTGAGTGCTTCGTCCAGATTCGAGAACCCGTTCACGACCACGAATGGGACAAAAAGCTCGTCCTTGACAAGCCGACTCTCCTCAGAGATGTCTGCCACCACTGTTGGAGAGACGTAGAAACCGCTCTTCTCCGTCTCCCCATCGAGGGTTGTTCCACCAACGACTATGCGCCCC
Organism: archaeon; assembly: GCA_021800855.1. Classification (GTDB taxonomy): domain Archaea; phylum Thermoproteota; class Nitrososphaeria; order Nitrososphaerales; family Gagatemarchaeaceae; genus UBA183. The sequence goes on from JAJYYP010000026.1 coordinate 8,512, forward strand.
CCAGACTGCTTCGCGTCTTCGACAGCCCTCCTGAATGTATCTACCGCCTTGGCGTTGATTATGGGTCCCATGAACGTATCCTTCTTCCTAGGATCGCCCACAACAACTCTATCGACCCTTTCTTTCAGCGCGGCGAGGAACTTGTCCTTCACCTCATTCTGCACGTAGACCCGCGAAGTCGCGCTGCACTTCTGGCCGCTGTAGCCGAAGGCTGCCCGGACGGTGCCCTCTACTGCCTTGGCGATGTCTGCTTTCGCGGTTACGATGGTTGGGTTCTTGCTCCCCATCTCTAAGAGAATAGGCTTAGGGTATGGCTGTTCCGTGTGGAAGCGCCTGAAGAGTCTCATCCCGACATCCCTCGAGCCGGTAAACGCTATCCCGTCCACGTCCGGGCTGGAAACAAATTCGTCCTCGAAGTTCCCTCCCGGACCAGTCACATAGTTGACCGCCCCCGGAGGGACCCCAGAATCTACATAGAGGCGATACAACATGAGGCCGGTGAGCGGCGCCGCGCTCGTCGGCTTCAGTATCACCGAGTTCCCGGTCATCAAGGCCCCCATGGCCATCCCGTTCGCAAGCATGAACGGGAAGTTGAATGGTGATATGATGGACCACACCCCATGGGGTTTCAGGACGTCCTTGTTGTGTTCTCGCGGGCCTCCTGGTCCCATGGCTAGGGCGTAACCATCTTCCTTCCTCATCATCTCGGCATAATACTTCACAGCGTCCATGGCCTCCCAGCACTCGGCCAATGCTTCGAGCCTGTTCTTCCCTACCTCGTAGGTTATCACAGCAGCAATGTCGAACTTTCTCTCGTCCACAAGCTTCGCATATCTGTCGAAGGCGCGTACCCTGTCCTGCCAGGGCTTCGCGCTCCAGACCTCGAACCCCTTCTTTGCCGCGGCGATCGAAACCTTCGCGTGCTCTCTTGTCCCTGTTTGGAATCTACCGACCACTATGGACGTGTCTATCGGGCTACGGACCTCGAACTCCCCCGCCTCCGACCATACCTCCTTGCCGCCTATGTGCATCGGGTGGCTCTGACCGAGGTTCTCTTCGAGCCGTTTCAAGGCAGCCTCGTATTTCGGATTGAGGCTCTCGTCTGCGAAGAGCGTGACATAGGTGACTTTGCGGGCAACCTTGCGCCTGGAAGCGGAAGTCCTCTTGGGCATGAGGACAGCCACCGGACCGTGTGCTAAAATCTTGTCGCCTAAAGGTTGTAATCCTGGCGTTGGAGCGAGAACTCCTTTCTGGTGACGGTCGAATATTCCCTGACGAAGCGCGCTTTGACCTCCTCGAAGGGGAGGGACCCTCCTAGTATCTTCTGCATCGAGGTCATCGTGGACGGGTCAAGGCCGCAGGGCCTGATGAGGTCGAAGTAGCTCAAGTCTGTATTGACGTTGAGCGCGAACCCATGGTAGGAGACCCAGTCTGCGACAGCCACCCCAATGGAGGCGAGCTTCTTTCCATTGACCCAGACGCCTGGGTGCCCTTCGAGTCGTCCCCCGTCGACCCCGTAGGCGGCGACGGCCCTGATGATCGCTTCCTCTATGCTTCGGACATGGCGGCGGACATCATGACCATTCAAGAGAAATATTGGATAGCCGACCAGCTGGCCTGGGCCGTGGTAGGTGGCGTCGCCGCCGCGTTCTACCTGGAAGACTGGTATGGTCTGTGGCTTGAAGTTATCAGGACTCGTCTTCCGACCCAGTGTGACCACGTGTGGATGCTCGACCAGTATCAGGGAGTCAGGGATCTCGCCCCTGGCTCTCCTGGCGGCGAGCTTCTTCTGGAGCTCCAGAACCTGGCCGTACTCCACGGTGCCGAGGTCGAAGAGGAAACAGCTCATGTCCTGAGCTGATGGACAGGGTGACCGGCCGCGGATTCGGAAGCTTCCATGATCGCCTCAGGCAGCGTGGGATGCGGGTGGATAGTCATGGCGATGTCCTCTACGGTAGCCCCCATCTCAATCGCGAGGGCCACCTCGCTTATCAGATTCGAGGCCTCTGGGCCGACTATCTGTACCCCCAGGACTAGCCCTCCATCTTCGTTAGCGACTACCTTGACGAATCCCTCAGGCTCTCCTGCCGAGAGCGCCCTCCCTAACGCCGCGAATTGGAACCGGCTCCGCTTCACCTTGTATCCTCCTTCAATGGCCTTCGCCTCGCTCAGGCCGGCACTCGCCACTTCGGGGTCGCAGAAGACTGCGTCCGGAACGACCTTCCAGTCCGCAGCGGAAGGGAGACCAGCAATGCACTCCGCCGCAACTATCCCTTCCTTGGAAGCCTTGTGAGCCAAGAGAGGGGGGCCTCTAACATCGCCGATAGCGAAGATTCCAGGGACGTTCGTCTCCATCCTTTCGTTCGTGATGACGTATCCTCTTGGGTCGGTCCGAACCCCGAGGGCAGCGAGGTTGAGATTTTCCGTCCTAGGCTTTCTCCCGACGCTCACGAGGACCTTGTCCGCAGTGATGGTGGCTCTCCCTCCAGGGGTCTCCACCTCCACCTCAGCTTCAGAGCCCTTCTTCACGATGTGAATGACTTTCGATTTCAGGTGGACCTTCGCGCCTCTCGCTTCAAGCTTTCTTTGGACCACTCTGACTATCTCTGGGTCGGTCCCCGGGAGGAGCTGGTCCATTATCTCTATGATACTAACACGGCTTCCAAGCTTCTGGAACATCGAAGCGAATTCCAGCCCTATGGCGCCCCCCCCAACTATCACAAGCTGGTTAGGGGCGCCCATAAGTTCGAGCCCTTCTTTCGAGCTTATCACCAAGTCTCCGTCGAACTCGAGGCCCGGAAGGGCCGACGTCCGTGTGCCTGTAGCGATTACAAGTTTCTTGAAGGAGATCTCCTCCTTCCCTTGTGAAGTTGCGACCTCGAGCCTGTCTTTGGACACCACAGTGGCCATCCCAAAAACGACTGTGGCATGATAGCCGCGGAGCAACCCCTCCACCCCGCCGACGAGTTTCGAAACTATCTCGGACTTCCACTTCTGTAGCTGGACGAAGTCCACCGAGACCCCGGTCGCCTTCAGGCCGAAACTCTCGGCTTCCTTGACCTTGTCGACCAACTTTGAAACCGTTATGAGAGACTTCGACGGGATGCACCCGTAGTTCAGGCACTCCCCTCCGAGTTTGTCTGCCTCTATGACGACGGTCCTCAGGCCGAGTTGGGCAGACCTGATTCCGCACACATAACCTCCGGGTCCTCCCCCGATTATGGCTACGTCTGCTTCCAGCATGGGCAGGCGGGTCGAGCCAGCCCGCGGGCTTAAACGTTGCTGGGACAGTTGGAGCCTAAAGGACTTCGGCCAGCAGCTTCTTTGTATCTTGTATTGTCTCTATCAGCCTCGAGGTGAACCGCGCAGCGTAGGCGCCGTCCATCACCCTATGGTCGAACGAGAGAGAGAGAAAGGTGGTGTCTCTGACCTCTATCTTGCCGTCGTGGATGACCGGCCGCTTTGCAATCTTGTGCAGGCCCAGGATGGCGACTTCGGGGAGGTTGATGATAGGCGTGGCGAACAGCCCTCCTATCGCGCCTACGTTTGTGATAGTGAAAGTTGCGCCCCGGACGTCGTCGAGGCTGAGCTGCCCGGTCCTCGCCTTCTCGGAGAGCTTCGTTATCTCCCCGGCAAGTTCGAAAATGTCCTTCCTGTCCACGTCCTTCACCACGGGGACGACGAGGCCCTGTTCGGTGTCTGTCGCAACACCGATGTTATAGTACTTCTTCAGGACTATGTTCCCGGCCTGCTCGTCCAGCGACGAGTTGACGTAGGGGAACTCCTTGAGGGCAGGGACCAGCGCCTTGATGATGAACGGAAGGTAGGTGAGGCGCACCCCTCTCTTCTCGGCGCTCCCCTTTAGTGCCTCCCTCAGGAGCACGAGTTCAGTCACGTCAGCCTCGTCGACATGGGTGACCTGGGCGGTCGTCCTCAATGACTTTACCATTCTGTCAGATATTGTCCGCCTCAATCCCCTCAATGGGACAACTTCTTCCTTCTGCACCCCGCCGGCGAGGCGTGGCTCCTGGATTGCCACAGCTTTGAGAGCTGGCCTCGATGCGGACTTGATGTCATCGTCGGTCACCCTCCCCTGTGGCCCGGACCCGTGGACTTTGGTGATGTCCACACCAAGCTCCCTCGCAAGCTTCCGTGTGGCGGGGGTGGCGAGGACTGATGAGACGGACGATTGAGGGGCTTGTTGGACTTCGGCTGCCCCCTTGGCAGGAGCCTTTTCTGGGGGCGCAACCAAAGTAGCCAGGGGAGCTCCCCCGCTCCCATCGTCGATTACGAGTATCGTCTGGCCGACCTTCGCGACGTCTCCTTCTTTCACCAAGATTCTGGACACTTTACCGCTCCTGGGGGAAGGAACCTGGACATTCACTTTGTCCGTCATCACCTCGACGATAGGCTGGTCCTCCTTGATCTGGTCCCCCTCCTTCACCAGCCACTTGAGGACCTCTCCCTCGGTGATTCCTTCGCCTAGGTCAGGCAGCTTGAAGTCCATCGTGGTTCAAAATGGCGATGGGGGTTAAAAACTATGTAGCCTCGCTCACGCACGGCATCGTCTGAGGGGATCGATCACGATGGGCCTGCCTCAAATTATCGATAGAGCTGCCGTCAGGGCCCCCTGACCGGGTGTCTATGCAGGGCTCAGTAGCTTACCAGCTCTAGCGCTGCCTTCGCTATCCTTTCCTTGCTAGGGATGTAGTTGTCCTCGAGTTTTGCCAGCGGTATGGGTATGTCATAGCCAGTAATCCTCTTGATCGGAGCCTTCAGATAGTCCAGAGCCCTCTCCGCCACAGTAGCTGCGACCTCCGCCCCTATGCCGACGTTACGAGGCGCTTCGTGGATGATTATCAGTCTCCCTGTCTTCTGGACTGACCCGATCACGGTCTCAAAGTCGATGGGCGAGACGGTTCGCAGGTCCACGACCTCGGCCGAGACCGACCGCTCAATCTGGAGCGTTTCCGCCGCCTGGTTGGTGGGGACCATCATCGCGCCGTACGAGACTAGTGTGACGTCATCCCCTTCTCTGACCACCTTTGCTTTGCCGATGGGGATACGGTACTCTTCCTCTGGGACCTCGGTTTTGGGGGAGTCGTAGATCTTCTTTGGCTCCATGAACACCACGGGGTCTTGGTCAGTCAGTGCTGAAGCGAGGAGCCCTTTGGCGTCGTAGGGGGTCGAAGGGACTACTACCTTCAGGCCAGGGGTGTGGGCGAAGTAGGCTTCTGGGGATTCCGAATGCAGCTCTGGAGGTCGTATCCCGGCGCCGTAGGGGAAGCGTACCACACCCCTGAGGGCGAACCTCCCCCTGGTCCTGTTCCTCATTCTGGCTATGTGGCTGAAAATCTGGTCGAAGGCAGGGACGGCGAACCCATCGAATTGGAATTCGGCGACTGGAACCATGCCGCCGATGGACAGTCCGACGAATATGCCGGCGATGGAGAGCTCGGCCAGCGGGGTGTCGAACACCCTGCCGGGGCCGAATTCGTCGAAGAGTCCGCGCGTCACTTGGAAGACGCCACCGTTCTTGGCCACGTCCTCCCCGAATATCACCATCTTCTCGTCCCGCTGCAACCCTTCCCTAAGGGCCATGTTGACTGCGTTTCTGATGTTGACGCCAGGCTTCCCGCCGGTGGCCGTCGGTTCAGGCTCTGAAAGGGCAGGAGGGGCCTGTTCCCCCAGGAACTCAGCCTTTTCTCGAGCTAGGACAGAGGTGAGTGAGGAGTAGGTGTAGTCGAAGATCGCCTTAGGGTCGACTGGAGGTGTAGCCCTGTAGGCAGCTACGGCCTCGTTCATCTTCGCTTGTGCGGCGGCAGCGACGGCTTCCTTCGCTCTGTCGTCCAGCAGGCCGCGAGACGTCAGGTACTTCTCGAACCTGGCGATGGGGCTCCTCCGTTCCCACTCCACGACCTCGTCTGGCGCCTTGAGCTTGTTGGAGACCAGCTCAGCTGTGGTGTGCGGCCCGAGCCGGTAGGTGGAGTACTCAATCAGCGTGGGACCTCCCCCTCGCCTTGCTTTGTCGACCGCATACTTGGTGGCCTCATAGGAGGCAATCACGTCGTTGCCGTCGACGAGGATGCCCTCGAAACCGTACGCTACGGCCTTCTGGGCGATGGTCTTCGAAGCAGTCTGGGCGGATCTCTTGACGGAGAGCGCCCATTGGTTGTTCTCGACCCCGAAGACAACGGGCAGGTCGTAGACACCGGCTATGTTCAGTGACTCGTGGAAGTCAGCCTTGGAGGTGCCTCCGTCCCCCGTGGCCACGAACACTACGGATCTTTCCCCCTGCAGGCGCTTTGCCATCGCGAGTCCCGCCGCGTGAGGGAGCTGAGTGGCCACCGGCACCGCGATAGGGAGCATGTTCAGGCTCTCTGGCACATGCATCCCTCTCTCGTCCCCGCCCCAGTATTGCAACAGTTTGACCGGGGACAACCCGAAGGCGAGCATCCCCGCCGAGTCCCTGTACATTGGGACATACCAGTCGCCTTGCTCCAGGGCATTGACCGGCCCAATCTGCGCCGCCTCCTGTCCCTTTCCTGGCGCATAGGTCCCGATTTCCCTGAGCGTCGAGAGGTTTGTCGCCTTTTCGTCGAAGAGGCGGCCGAAGATTAACTGCTCGTAAATACGTCTCAAGGCCTCCGGCGAGAGATTGGGGTCCTTACCGCGGATGGTCCCGTCGAGGGACAGCCTCTGGAAGAGGAAGTCCTCAGGTGTAGCGTAGTTGAACTCTGACTCAGAAAAAATCCGGGGGCCCACGTCTGACCCGGGTCTCTTCACGGAGTCCACTTCAGTCAAGGTTGCCTTCGGGACGCGGCGCCCATATAAGAGTGGTGTGCTCTTGGGCCTCTTTGACGGCTGTCCTGATGAAGAACTCTCCCGCACGGTAGCTGCTCCTGACGAGAGGGCCCGATGCGACGTAGAGGAATCCGAGCCCTTCGCCCAAGGTCCGGTATCGGCCGAACTGTGCCGGGTCGACGTACTCCGCGACTTTCAGGTGTCGGAGTGAAGGGCGGAGATATTGGCCCACGGTGAGGAAGTCCACGTCGGCGCGCCGCAGGTGCGTCATCGCCTGAAACACCTCCTCCTCCGATTCTCCAAGGCCGACCATTATCGACGACTTCGTGAAGACGCGCGCGTCCAGCTTCTTTACATTCCTCAGCACCGAAAGCGACTGCCAGTAGTCAGCGCGGGGATCCCTGACCCGGGTGGTGAGGGAGAGGGTGGTCTCGATATTGTGGGCCACCACGTCGGGTTGCGCTTTGACCACCTCCTTCAGTCCTTCGAGATCCCCTTGGAAGTCAGGGATTAGAACCTCGACGAGCGTCCCTGGGTTCCTCTCCTTGACGAGTCTGATTGTGCGTGCGATGTGGGATGCCCCGCCATCAGGGAGGTCGTCTCTGTCAACGGAAGTCAGCACTACGTAAGTCAGGCCCATCTGCGAAAGCGCGAACGCCACGTTCTCGGGCTCGAGCTCGTCCAAGGCGCCTCGAGGTTTCCCCGGCGTGACCATGCAGAACCGGCATGCACGTGAACAGACATCCCCCATCAGCATGAGAGTGGCCGTCCCGCCCCCCCAACATTCCTGTACATTCGGACAGTGAGCCTCCTCGCAGACGGTGTGAAGGTTCAGGCTGGCGAAGAGGCTCTTCAGGTCAGTATAGCTCTCCCCTTCGGGAGGTTTGACAGTGAGCCAACTGGGCTTTGGTCCGGCTAGCAAGTTCAGTTGCCGACTAACAACTTTAACCTGTCAAAATCCTTTACGGAGAAGGTGCCCTCGCAGGCGTAACACCCTTCTACCTTGAAGTCAGGCTCCAAATCGCCGTGAAGTATGCACATCATCTTGTTGAAGCGGATGTAGTCTAGGACTTCGGTCATTGACCGGAGCGCCTCCCGGGTGTCAGGATGGGCCGAGGAGAGTTCCTTGGCGATCCCGTCCGCTGCCTTTGCAACTGTAGAGTCCCCTTCCAAGTTGACCATTATTCCCCTCGTCTTCCGCGCATAGTTGCTTATCGAAGCCTGAGTGACCCCGAGTCGCTTGGCGACCTCTTGCTGCGTGAGATGATATTCATCCTGCAGCCTCCT
>JAJYYP010000084.1 GCA_021800855.1 archaeon
TTGTGGAAGGGGTCGGGACGACCATTCCCTTTCACCGGAGGATTATCCGGCATGCCGGCTTTGCGTCCGGTCGCTATACCACCGGCTTTCTGGCCGCGAACGATACCGAACTATGTCTGGAACCGGAAGCCCCCCCGGTCCGGGTTGAACCTTTCTTGAACAGGTATGCACTTTCCATAAACAGTACCGTGTACGAGTTCGAATTGGAAATAGAAGGGCACACGTATCAGCCGTGCCAGCCTAAGTAATTTCAGAAGAGGGAGACTTTGCAAGGGATATACTGGTTTGTCCGCCGGTCCCAGTATTGCTGGTTATTAGGATGAGTTTTAGGGGGATGCAATTTGGGGGGCGGACGGGATCCGAGGAGTTACTGGGACGCACACGGGGTGGGGGCAGCCAAGTCTGGCGCAAAGGAGGCACTAAGAAACCAAGCCCTCACCTGAGGGTAATTATGGGAAGAATATGGTAACTGGTGCTATGATTTTTAGGCCGCTTCCGGGGTATCGCCAAGCTCTACGACGGAGTGTGCCAATGCAAAAAGGCATTCGAAATAATCGCATCAATAGGACCGGTTCGAGAAGCTCTACGAGAGGATGGCCGAAGATGTCAAAAAGTTCGGGCACATAAACGCCGACGAGACCATGTGGATGAGCTTCCATCGTAGAATCGGCAAGCAAAACTTTATGGACTGGATGTGGGTCATCGCAGTGTGGCAAAGGCCAAAGACTCCACGAGGAACTGCAGCAATTGGAATTCCTTTGCAAACGTGGCTCTAGAATCTTGCTTCTTTCTACGATAACGGATGGTGTCGACTTTTGTCAGTTTTGCTGTACCTGGGGCGAACCGGATCGATGTTAAGTTGGGTCTGCCCGGAATTTGTCGATAACAATGTCTTCAAATTGCCCTTGACCCTTCCAGTGGAATATTGAACAGGATGGCTACCGGCTTCCTTTTAACCGTTCCTCGCAACGTAAGCAAACCTTAGCATAGGCCACTAATTACGCAGAGGGAGGGAGTCTTAGCGGAATGGCATAAGGCAGGACGCTTACACGTCGCCCCCGCCATCCGCAGAGTCCTCCACCGTGATATTCCCACTGTCGTGTACTGGTCCTTTGCTTTGGTTCACCGCGTCGCCCCGACAATATCGGAAACCACTCATTCTGTGACGTGAACGGCCTCGCCACCGCCGCGCCCGTATAGGACACGGCCTGCCGGTAGGCTTTGGCAGCCTGAGCCAGTTTGCGTCCACTGGCTTTCTTCTCTTTCTTTTCTTTCCTGGCCTGAGCGCGGGCTTCTTCTTCCGCGTAATATTCAATACCTATGTTCAACGCCGCCGCGTAGTCCCGGTCCGCATTAAAACCGCATTTCTGACAACGAAACCACGAGTACCGCCGGGGCCGGTGCTTCGTCCCCGGTTTATCCGCCGTCCGTCCGTATGACCCGGGTTTGCGCCGGGGCTTGAAATTGGGAGGATGATCCACCGTCGGCTGGTTGTCGGCGCCACAGCGCGGGCAACGATGGCTTGTCCCCCTGGGCCAGATGAGTTTCACCTTGATGCCAACCCGCCGCGCCTTGTATTTGAGTTTCTCTATGATTATCGACCGGATCTGGCTGTTGATCCGCCAGTTGAGGTCGCGGCTCCTGGTTTTACTTTTCAGACTGCCCAGCCACTCGCCCACGATCACCGAACACCCCGATTCCCGGGCCAGATCTAACAGAAAATTGGCCGCCTGATGCGCCAACTGATCCTGCAGTTCGTGATAACGCCGCCAGACGTTGGTTAACTCTTCCCGCGTCTTTTGTTCCTCTTGAGCCAGGATCTGTTGCTCCGTCGGTCCCGCGGCCTGGCACAAGTTTCTCAGATTATCGGCCTTTTTCCGCAAAAGCGAGGCGTGCGCCCGCAACTCCTTAAGTTTGGCGTAGATACCGCCTACCTTCAGGAAAAACGGCCTCGTCAACTGTCTTACATTTCCCTGCTCGTCAATCTCCAGGATTACCGCCGTGACCAGTTTGCGCAAACCCCAGTCGAAGGCCAGTATCCGCCGGGCTTTGCCCCGGCGTGTGCCTGTGGGCGGAGCGTCGACCTTCAGGTCCAGCACCCACCGCCCGTCCGCCAACTGGCGCAGGTCGGGAGCCTGCAGTCTGCCGCCGCGAGCCAACTCGGTGACCACGATGTCCGGTAAGGCCAGCGTGAAGGAACACCACGACCAGGCATCGGCTGCCGAGTCCGGTCTGTCCGGCAGTAAAAGCCCGATATCCAGAGACCTGCCGTCATCCGCGAGGGTATAACGTGCGGCCTGACCGTGACGGGATCCGTCGTCCGCCGCATAAGTCAGGAAAAACCGGCCCATCCGCGGGGTCTTCTGCATCTCTGTGTAGCTTCCGGTCAGCGGTGCAGGCGTCGGCTCTCCGTATAAAGCCGCCCACTCGCCCCATGTGAGCCCGTTCCACTTCCGTTCGGCACGCCGCCGGTAATCGGTGTGCATCTGCTCGGCCATGCCCAGCAGAAACCCGGCCTTGGGCGGGGTGTCCTCATCGTGCGCCGTCTCCCAAAGAGCCCGGGCTGCCAATACTAACGGATACAGTCTGCCCTGCTCCAGAAAGTTCTCTTTTTGCTCGACCGCAGCCAGGGCCGTGAAAGCCTGGCGGCGCATTCCCTGGGAGACGGTCAAACGGCCCGCAGTCTCCAGAAGACAACGGCCCACCCGCGAAGGAGCCCATTCCGCCTGAAACCCCAGGTCGCCGTGTTTCCAAACCGGCTTGGACCAACCCGGCGCCGCTTCCAGCACCTCTTCCCGGTGCAGTTCCCTTAGCCGCTGATTCATCCAGGGCAATGCTTTCTCCGCCAGCCAGCCCAGGCGTCGGGTTAAATCGACGGACTCAATGCGTTTTGGCAGTACCACGGAATAAGCCAGCGTCACGTTCGATCCGATTGATCCCTGTCTGATATCCCACGCCTGTACAAAACGATCTATCTCGTTTCCGTCGATGCAATCCAAGACCGCAACCTTGGACTTCTTCAGCCCCCGGCTCTTCGCCCACGCGGCCAGTGCGCTCTTGACCGCTTTGGCCTGCGGCAGGTTCTCCCCCTCTTTCGCCCCGTACTTGAGCGTCAACACCCGCGGATTAGCGCACGGCACCCACTCCGACAGCAGACCTATGCCGGGCGGCGATCCGGGGTCGAAAGACCCCGAACCGACGCCTTCCGGCAGCAGCAGCACGGCGTGTCGTTCACGAATCTTGGGAGACATGCTCCTTCACCACTTTCACCAAGTCCCGGGCTTTGCTGTGGCTTCGCAGACCATACAGCCGGCCGGAAAAACTGGTTATGATGGAAATCAGGTCATCAACCAGTTCCTCCTGCAACGACTTTTGGTCATCCTCGCCGTCAACCACGTGAATTGTAACGCCGTCTCCCGAATATGCGCCACCTGCCGGTTAAGATCCCCGCGTGCCTTTTGTTCATGGGAAGACACGCGCCCGTACACGGCCAGCACCCGTGCAGACGAAGACCCGGCGTTCCCTAAAATCCGTTCGATCTCCGTTGCGGGAATACGCCTTTTCCCTCCGATGGTCCGTACCACCCGGAGTTTTCCCTCGCGATCCCATCGCTGGATGGTGGTAAGGTGCACACCCAGTCGCCTGGCTGCCTCTCCTGCGCTGAACATCTTCTCCATGATGATCAATTATATCAGAAAATAGGCCGCCGGTCAATACCTACACATATTACTGATTGACAAATACACTTGCTGCTACAAACCC
>JAJYYP010000085.1 GCA_021800855.1 archaeon
ACAGGAAGCAGACCCCCTACGAAGTGCGAAAGAACGTTCAGGACGTAAATGAAAGGATGGCAGAAGCGAAGGAAAAGGCCCAGAGCGGCAAGCCGATGAGCTGGCAGGAGCTGGGACTACTGTATAAAGATGAAGGACAGCAACAGCAGCAGTAGCGGTGCAGGTGGCGCCACGGTCATATCCCTGGACTTCTGCGGCACCATATCGGGCTGTTCCTTTCTGGATGAATTCTGGTTCAAGGCCCTGCCGGCTCACTATGCCCGTGTAGCAGGGATAGGGTTTGAAGAGGCGAGAAACAGGGTTTCCAGGATGTACGACTCGATCGGTGAGGAGGACGTAAGGTGGTACCTGCCGGACTACTGGTTCAGCGCTCTGGGGCTGAACGGTAAGGACGTATTCCATGACGTAGACGGCGCAGCCGTCATCACCGGTAAGGTTCTGGGCATTCTTAATGAGCTCCGGGGCAGGCTTGGGGTCCGGGTTATATTGTCAACCAACGCCCCCACAGACCTTATCAAGGCCGTTGCCCCTGAGCTGCCCGTAGACAGGATATATTCGAGCACCTACGATATGAAGCACGTCCATAAGGATGAATCGTTCTGGCGCAGCGTCATGGAAAGGGAAGGGGGTTCTCACATAGCCCATTTCGGAGACGACCCCATCTACGATATCAGGATACCGTCTTCGCTGGGGATCGACTGCACTGAGGTGAACACGATGACCTTGGTGCCCGCGGTCTGGGCCTATCTAGGTCTAAAATGATTTGTCTGCGCTCTGCACATTAGCCCCTGCCGGCTCATCTGAAAAGACGGGGCAGGTACGCCATCACGATGGAACCAGCGACCGGGAAGGCCATGAGAAACAGGAAGGTTTCGTTATAGCCTGCGATAATTGCCAGAGGGATAACCACCAGCGGCGCTATTATATGGCCTAGGGAGCCCAGCAACGCAAACTCCCATGTGCCCTTCGCCACCATTCCATCTTCATAAAGCCTTCTCGGGAGGGCGTAGATCGCCGAAATTGAAAAGGTTTCGAACATGATCAGCACCATTCCAATCATCAACGAGGTTCCACCGCCTCCGAAGAAGAAAAGGAGGAACCCGGGAATGGACAGCAAGTAGCCGGCAGTGGCCACCAACACAAGCGACCTGTCGCCGTTCAGGCGCGGGTATAGGACATATGCCATCGCGCCTCCCAGCACCGTAGCAATGGCGCCCCAGAATCCGAATATATACATCACCGCCGGGAGATAGGAAGGGTCTGCCATCCCCATATACGCCGGCAGGATCGACGCTATTACAAGGTTAAACCCAGCTATGGTCATCCAGAGGAATGCGAGGGCCCATGTAGCTGGCCTTCTATAGGTGGCCCCTGGCACCTCCACTTTTGGCTGAACTGGCCTGCCGTTGAGCAGAATGAGAAACGGGAACACGCACAGGACAGAAAGGGCCCCCATCGTCAGGTACGAATTTATGACCCCGCCCCTGAAGATGTACGTTATGCCGCTCCCTATGGCCACCCCGGCCGGTATTCCCGAGATGGAGATGGTACTGGCCAGCGCCCTCGCCCTTCTTGAATAGATAAAGGAATATGAAACAGAAAAGACCTCCATGAGGACCGTGGAACTGCCCTGTATGAACCTGAAGAGGAGCAGGATCGCCAGGGAACCTGCAAATGGCATCAAAAATATGGTGGCGGATATAATTATTACACAGGCCAGCGTGAAGGCCACCGTATGCCTGTAGAGCCTGAGCGCCCTTCCGATGAGCTTACCGAACGGCATCCCGCTGAAGAACAGCAGTGTACCGTAGTACAGAAGCTCGCTTGAGGGCGTCCCCAGCGCATGCCCATAGTACGGAATAAAGAGGACGAAGCTGGACAGGGACGTTAGAAGCACCGCGGCCAGGACGAACCCCATGACTGGCAATAGGTAAGCGCCCAGCCATCTCCCGCTAACACTTCGATTCAAAACTCTTAAAATGAGGTCAGGTCGTCGATATTTAAGCGTTCGGGATGGCAAAAGGCGTCCCCTACTGGGCCGAACAACCGCTGCTTATTTATATGGTTCATGTATAGGTTCAAAGCATGTCCGACCTTCGGGCCGCTATAGGTAAGCTCAGGAAGTCATCTCAACTTATCGAGATAGATGAAGATATGTCCTCTGACCTGGAAATATCGTACTTTACAAATGGGGTGCAGATGAAAGGCGGGCCGGCGCTGCTGTTCAAGATGGTGGATGGAAGGCCAACCCGTCTTCTCATGAACGTCTTCGGAAGCGCTGAAAGGGTCGAGCTGCTTCTGGGCAGGAGCATTGGAGAAATAGCTGCAGGAATGGAGAAGCTTCTGGGCGTCGTCGAGAGGAGGCCTGGGCTGGCCGATGGCCTGAGGCTCTTCGGCGATATGAGGAGCATGGCCGTCAACGAACGGGGCGGTGGGCCAGTAAAGGAGTCATATGGCGATATAACCCTTGACGACCTGCCTATTCTCAGGACATGGCCAGGCGACGCGGGGAAGTTCATAACCATGCCCGTAGTCATAACCCGAGACCCGGAGGATGGCACATACAACCTGGGCACTTACAGGATGCAGGTCTTCGACCGGGAGACCACGGCCATGCACTGGCAGACGCAGAAGGGAGGAGCCATACACCTGAGGAAGGCAGCGAAGCTGGGAAGGGAGCTGGAGGTGGCCGTTGTGCTGGGAGCGCCGCCGGCCGTTACGTTCAGCAGCATCTCCCCGCTGCCCGCAGGGATGGATAAACTGGCTTTCGCAGGATATGTGGCCGGGAAGGGGATAGATGTTGTCAATGGCGATACCGTGGGCTTGCACTATCCGTCCGACGCGGAAATGGTCCTTGAAGGGTACGTAGACCCCCGGGAGACCAGGGTCGAAGGGCCGTTCGGCGATCATACAGGCTACTATAGCGAACCCGACCTGTACCCCGTCTTCCACATAAGGAGGCTTGCCCACAGGCGAGATTATATCTACCAGGCTACCGTGGTCGGCAAGCTGTGGAACGAAGACGTCCATATAAGCCGGGCGATAGAAAGGATATTCCTGCCGGGCATCAGGTTCCTGATCCCGGAGGTCGTTGATGTATTTCTGCCGGAGGAGGGGCTGTTCAACGACATATGCTTTGTTTCCATAAGGAAGCTATATCCCGGCCAGGGGAGGAAGGTGGGGATGGCCATACTATCATCGGGCCAGATGATGTTCACCAAATACGTCGTAGTGGTCGATGACGATATCGATGTGCGGGACAGAAAGCAGGTCCTGTGGGCCGTTGCCACCAGGACCGACCCCTACCGTGATGTGGAGATAATCAGATCATCCGTAGCCGACTCGCTTGACCACGCGTCCATGAACCCTGACGTGGGCGGGAAGATGATAATAGATGCTACGGTGAAGGGGAAGGAGGAGGGCTACACAAGGGCCTGGCCGAAGGGGATCAAGTTCGAATTAGATTCATTAATGAAAGAAAGGCTAAAGAAGTATGGGTATTAAAGAGTACATTCACTTCATAAGGATCGAACATTCGATCTTCAGCCTCCCCTTCGCTTATGTTGGGGTCGTGCTGGCCGGCGTCTTCTCCATCAGGGTGCTGCTGCTGGTGGCCATAGCCGCCACCGCCGCAAGGACCTGCGGCTTCGCCATGAACCGGCTTAT
>JAJYYP010000086.1 GCA_021800855.1 archaeon
CGAGGGAGGCGATAATGCACGCCATCATGCGGAAGAACTTCGGGTGCACGAAGATAGCCATCGGCCGGGACCACGCTGGGGTCGGGGGGTACTACGGGCCCTACGCAGCCCAGAAGATATTCAAGGAGTTCCCCGACCTCGGCATAGAGATGGTCCCCATGAGGGAGTTCTATTACTGCAAGGGGTGCGAGGGGATAGCCAACGACAGCATCTGCCCACACCCCGAAGGGGACCGGCTGACCTTCAGCGGCACTGCCCTGCGGAAAATGTTCCAGTCCGGCCAAGCGCCCCCCAGGGAGTTCATGCGCCCCGAGGTGGCGAAGGTCATCCTGGAAAGCAAGAGCCCGTTCGTGGAGTGAAATTACATGGCCAGCCTTACACCGCTCCTGTCATCATCGCTCGCGGCTGCCGCGGGGCATAAATGCTGGAGGCGCTCTTCTTTCCCCAATGGAGTCGAGGGAGTACCGCATGTTCTTGGAGCGCCAGGGCCGGGAGGGGTTCGTAGCGAAGGTCGCGAAGTTCCCAGGTTGTCTGAGCGAGGGCAAGACGGAAGACGACGCCCTGAAGAACGTCCAGGACGCGATACGGCTCTACATGGAGGACGTGGAAGCCGAAGCCCGGTCCAAGAAAGCCCGCCTTGTTCAGGTCACCGTTTAGCTGTAGGCCCGCTCCAGGATTCCCAGCCTGTCCTGGAGGAAGGTCCTCAAGTTGTTGAGCAGGGCCGGATTCGTCTCGGTCTGGCAATCATCCAGCCACGTCCTGTTGCGTGGACCGGATGGGAGGAGAGCAACGCTTCCAAAGCGCGACCCCGTCGGGAAGGGCCTGCTCATGGAGATTCTGGCCGAAGCTGGTTTGGACAGGGGGCGGTTTCTCAGACTACTCTAGCGTTCCTCCCACCTGCGCCGTCTCGGCTGAAACACCGCGTGGAGGGAATGTGAAGCGTTGGCGGGAGATGTAGCAGGCATCGGGTCGGACTCCGTCCATCTTCGCTCCTCTTCGACAGGCGCCTGGAATTGCCCCCGGTACTCAGCCGCTTCTACAAGCCAGAATTCCGGGGGGCCACAAGCCCTGCGACCAGTCCGCGCGCGGAGCGAATGGAGCCGTGGCTTGACCAACCGCTTCTAAAGGAGGCCTGTGAACTCCTCGACAGTGAGCCCCGAGTCTCGTATGATCGCCCTCAACGTCCCCTTCGCCAGTTCACTGTGTCTGGGTACAGTCACTCTGCGGTGAGGCTCTTCATTCTGTCGCATGATGATGTGGGAACCGGTCTGGTGGTCGGCTTCGAACCCCGCCTTGGATAGAGCCTTGACACACTTGGTTCCTGAGATAACTGGGAGCTTAGGCACCGACTTCGACCAGTTCTTCCTCGATGGGGGGAGGGACGGGCTCGTCGTGCTTCTTCAGGCTGGCGATGTACCCCTCGATGGCGTCTGTGACGTTGGCCAACGCCTCCTTCCTGGTCTTCCCCTGAGCCACCGTCCCGGGGAGAGAAGGGCATTCGGCGATGTAGGCGCCGTCTTCGTCCTGGTAGACTGTGATGCGGTATTTCACAACCCTCACGATGGCCTGAGGATATTTAACGCCTGCGGGTGCGGCGCTTTCAAGGCACGGGGTTGGTGTGGCTAGCAAGGTCGCGGTAATCGGGTTTGATTCGGTCCCGCCTTCGTTCCTCTTCGACAGGCTCCTGGACAGGCTCACGAACTTCAGCCGCCTCTACAAGCAGGGCCTCCATGGCGACCTCAGGACCTGCGACCCGCCGATCACCGTCCCCGCCTGGATGGTCATGATGGCAGGGAAGGACCCAGGCAGGCTCGGCATCTACGGCTTCCACCACCGAAGTCCTGTGGCCTCTGCCCCGCCTGCCAGCAGGCTCGACGCCCGAGCGCTACGCCGGCGTCACGGCCAGCGAGCCGAGGAAGACAGGGACCTTTGCCCTGTCGAGGACGAAGCAGTCGTGCAGGTGCCTGGGGGTGCGTGCGGCCTTGAACCCCCACTTCACTTCGACCCCGACCTGTTTCTTTCCTTCCAGCGAAACGACGTCGACCTCGCTCCCGTTCTTCCAGTAGTATGACGGGCGGAGCCTCGCGACGTGCGATGCGACCACCCCCTCCGCCACCGCTGGCTCGTCGGCATCGACTCCGGCGTATCGAGCCAGCGTCTTCGCGACGAAGGGGTCGGCGAAGTGCAGCTTCCTGTTCTTCCTCGGCACGACCTGGCCGTCCGGCCGGATGAACTCCAGCACCGTCAGCAGGAGGAGGTCGCGCAGCGTCTCCACGTAGGCGCGCGAAGTATGAGGAGACCCGATCGAAGCCCCCCTGGCCAGGCCGAGCCACGAGACCGGGTTCCCGCGCGCTTCGACGATGCACCGGACCACCTCCTTCATCGTCCCCTCGCTCCTCCCTGCCCTGACCCAGTCCCCCCTTATCCCGTCCAGGAGCGACTTCACCGCGGCCGTGACCCTCCCCGATTCCGCCATCTCGCGCATCGAAAGAGGGAAGCCCCCTGTCTCAAGGTACTGGAGGAAGAGCCTCCCCATCTCCCCCGCATGGAGCCGGTTGGCCCCCATGGCCTCCCCCACGCCCAGCAGGGAGGGGGCTGTCTTCCTCTCCTTCAGGCCGGGGGACAGGACGTCCAGGTAGGAGGCGAAGTCGAGGGGCATGAGGGTCAGGTCCACGCCGCGCCCCCTCCTTCCGGGGAAGTACTCCTTCTGCCTCAGCAGGTCGATGCTGGCCGAGCCTGTGACCGTGACCACGTCCCCCCGGAGCGCTCCCGAATCGATCCTGGCCTTCAGCGCCCTCCACCACTCGCTGACGAAAGTCACTTCGTCGAGGAAGATGTACGACCGGCGCAGGCTCCACGACCTCCTTGCGTTCAGGTAGCCGTCCAGCACCTCCCCCAGCTCCTTGTGGTCGGAGAGCTCGTCGCACGAGAGATAGAGCACCGAACGCCTGTCCTTCCCAGCCAGCAGCAGGTCGCGGACGGCGAGCTTCACCAGGGTCGTCTTCCCGACCTGGCGGGGTCCGGACACGAAGTTCAGGGAGAACGGGTCGAGGGAGAGCCTGGCCCCCTCCTTTGGGACCCACCTCACGGGGCTCCTCTCCCAGGCCTCGACGGTCGGGTCCTCTTCGTCCCTCCACCAGGGGCTCCACCTTTCCATATGCGACGATATTGCACATCAATATATATATCCATTTGTAGCAGCGTTGCATATCGTCAGACGACGTCGGCAAAACGAAGGGCGCGCTACGCGCAAAGGCCCGACGGGGGCCCTTGCCGAGGCGCCGAGCGAGGGGGAGGTGGTCGTCCCGGTTGAGATGAGGCGCAGGCTCGGGATGACGGGGCTGGTCGTCACGACCGAGGAGGACGGCGGGGTGGTGGCGAAGCCTACGATGTCCCTGGAAGACGCTTTCGGGGTCGACTGGGACCGGATGAGGCAGGTCCCCCGGGAGGTCTCGAGGAAAAGGCGGCTGGAGGCAGAGTCCAAGCGCCCGCAGCTTCGTCTTCGACGCGGGGGGTCTTCACTCTCTTCTACAGGCTCCCTGGCCTCCCATCTGTCCTCGCCCCCTCCCACAAGCAAGAGTTCCGGCCGGACCTTGTGCCTCGCGACTAGTCCGTGCATGGGGCGAGTTAAGCGGTGGCCCGACCAGTCTCCTCTAAAGGAGGC
>JAJYYP010000027.1 GCA_021800855.1 archaeon
CAAAGAAAAAGGCAGGGGCTCTGGGTGGCACAGACAAGCTCTTTCAAGCAGCTTTCGGATTACTCGTGGGAGATCCCGCAGTCCTACAAGCCGGGGATGATCGTCCCCGCGAAGATCTATGCAACTCGCAAGCTCCTCGAAGCGATGGACACTGGCGTAATTGAGCAGGTGACCAACGTCGCCTGCCTCCCGGGAATCGTCAGGCAGGCCTATGCCATGGCCGACGCTCACTGGGGCTATGGGTTCCCGATAGGAGGAGTGGCAGCGTTCGACGTCGAAGACGGGATAATCTCGCCCGGAGGGATCGGTTTCGACATCAACTGTGGGATGCGTTTGATCCGGACGAATCTTACGTACCCAGAGGTCAAACCAAAGATCAAGGAGCTAGTCGACCTCATCTTCAAACTCGTCCCTGCAGGGGTAGGAGTAAAGGGGTTCTTGAAGGTCACCGAGCCTCAGTTCGACGAGATCATGAAGTACGGCGTGAAGTGGTGCGCCGAGAACGGCCAGGCATGGGAGGACGACCCGACCCACGTAGAAGAGGGGGGTTACATCAAGGGGGCTGACCCGTCCAAGGTCAGTCGCCAGGCCCGGACCAGGGGGATCGACCAACTCGGGACGCTGGGTTCAGGCAACCATTATCTCGAAGTCCAGGTGGTAGACCCTGCCAGGTACTTCGACCTTGAGCTTGCAAGGCACTTCGGAATAGTCCACGACGACCAGGTCCTCGTCATGATACACTGCGGAAGCCGCGGGTTCGGCCACCAGATAGGGACCGATTACCTCCGCATATTCGACGGCGCAATGAAGAGATATGGAATCGAGGTCAAGGACAGAGAGCTAGCTTGTGCCCCCTTCGCGTCGAAGGAGGGGAAGGACTACTACGGGGCGATGGTCTGCGCGGCAAACATGGCTTTCACGAACAGGCAGATTATTGTGCAGAGGGTCAGGGAGGCTTTCTCCAGGACGTTCCACCGGGAGGCCGAGGCCCTCGATATGCACCTCATCTACGATGTATGCCACAACGTAGCGAAGGTTGAGAGGCACTCCTACGAAGGTAAGAGCGCTGATGTCCTCGTGCACAGGAAGGGTGCGACGCGCAGCTTCGGCCCGGGGCACCCGGACATCCCAGCTCCATACCGGGGAATAGGGCAGCCCGTGATCATAGGAGGGTCCATGGAGACCGGTTCTTACCTACTCGTCGGGACCCAGAAGGCCATGGAGGAGACATTCGGTTCGACCGCGCACGGATCAGGGCGGACCATGTCTAGGACAGCTGCGAAACGTGAAGTGCGCGGTGCGGAGCTGCAGCGCAGAATGCTGGACCGGGGTATCTATGTGAAGGCTGCCACCATGGACGGCCTCGCAGAGGAGGCAGGGATGGCCTACAAGGACATCTCCGAGGTGGTGGAGACTATGGATAGGGCAGGGATCTCCAAGAAGGTAGTGGCGCTGCGGCCCGTAGGTAACATCAAGGGGTGAGCGAGGATGCTCGTGTTGCACCTACCCACCGGAGGCGTGGGGCTGCTTGTCTACATAATCGGGCTGGCCGTTCTTTGGGCGGTGGTGTCAGTCCCAGTATACTTCGCGGGGAAGTTAGTCAAGGGCGACAGGGCCACCTTCGGCAGCGCTATGGGGGCTACCCTGGGTGGGGTGGTGGTCTACTACGTCGTTTACCTCGTGGTCGCTTTCGCCCTGGGTGCGGTGATGGGCTCGCCCGCTCTAGCGGTTGCGCTCGTCCTCGGCCTCCTAGGCTGGTTGGCTGTCTTCAGGCAGGCATTCAACACCTCATGGCTCGGCGCCGTCGCGGTTGTAGTCCTGGCGTGGCTCATACTGATGGTCTTGGATGTGGTTTTGATAGGCGTCTTCGGGGTCGGCTTCCCCGCCTTCTATCCCTTCTGACTCTATCCGATGTA
Source organism: archaeon (assembly GCA_021800855.1). Classification (GTDB taxonomy): domain Archaea; phylum Thermoproteota; class Nitrososphaeria; order Nitrososphaerales; family Gagatemarchaeaceae; genus UBA183. The sequence continues at coordinate 1,917 of JAJYYP010000027.1, forward strand.
GCCTGGCCTCTGTTCGCGCGACGACTGGGCGGACGCTTCACGCGACTGTTCCGCCATCGCCTGGAGCTGGCTGATCACCTTCTGCGTCTCTTCGGCTCTCTCCTTCAGCCTGGACGTGTCCATCGGTATGCCCAGCACCCTCGACAGCAGCTCGAGGACAGCCTTGGAGGCCGCTGCGTCGACGACATAGCCTGACGTCTCTCCAAGGAGGCACGCGCCTTCCAATCCCCTGAGCGCCCCCACCCCTATGAGCAGCCCATTCATCCCGCTGATCCCGCCGTCCTTCATCAGCGTGACGCCGTTGGCAGACAGTACATTCGCCATCTCCTTGCATGTCCCTGCGCCATACACCTTTGGGGATTTCGTGAACGAGCCGGTTATGTAGGCCGCCAGCGTATAGACTCTCTTCACACCGCACTTCTTCGCGAACTTCACCACCTTGTCTGAAAGCTCATACTCTCCTTCTGAGGTCGTCGGCTGAGTGTCGGCGGTGAATACCATGATGCTCTTCTTCCCCTTCATGGACGCAAAGAAGAGCTCGCCCTTGGGTGTCTCCGCTGTCCCGTCTTCCTTCACGCTCACCTGAGGCGGGAATGCAGCGCTGGTGTACTCGGCGATCTTTTTCAACTTGAGCGAGCTTACTAGGTAATCCGCTGCGAGCTTCCCCACGTAGCCGCTCCCTGGGAGCCCGCAGACAAGGACAGGCTGCCGGCCCCGTGGGACAGAGAGAACCCTCTCCTTGACCACCGTCGTGGCGCTCATTCCTCCCTCTTCCCAAGCTTCTCGCTCAGGTCAACAAGCTTCCCCTGATCCATCACCTTGATTGATGTCTTCATACGGAACCTCAGCCCGAGCTGCCGGAATATGGATAGCAATTCGCCTCCTCCGATCATCCCGTTCAGCCTGCCGGCACGAACCATCCCCGCGAGCTCTTTGACCAACCTCTCCGTCTCGGCCGGATAGAACGAGTATGCAGTCTCTAGAACTTCAGCCCCTCTGTCATAGAGTATCCCCTCTACCACCTCCCTGTCGGTCTTCTCCTTTTTGGGAGCCTGCTCCGCTGCTTTAAGTCGCTTCCTAAGTTCCTCGAGCTTCCGCTGTTCCAGGAGTTTCAGGTCTGTGTCTTCAGCCATTGCCTTCAGGTCGCTGGCTTCTGTCGCAATAAAACGCTTGCTGACCGGCGGCACCCGGCGTGGAGGCGCTGCAGTATACGGTGAGGTCCTTAGGGGTGACACCAGCGCAGGCGGCACCCAGAACGGGTGGAATACGCGGCCCCCGCCACGCTGTTTTGCGGGGATAGGCCCGCCGCTGCGCAGTTCGGGTACTACGGCTGGGTGATCTTGATACTCTGGGTCGGACAGCTGGTTTCGCAGGCCATGCAGAAGATGCAGTCCATCTCTCTCACAGGGTCGCACTTGTCGCTCCTGTACTGGTTCCACTCGGGGGTCCCCTGTTCTATGACCTTGTCCTTCCCTGTGCCGGCCTGACCGGGGTTGAGCAGCCACTCGAAAACAAACACTGGGCAGACATCCATGCAGACGCCGTCCGCGACGCACGACTCCCAGTCAATCGCCACCTGGGTGCCATGGATGCCGTTGGTGGTCGGGTAGGGCTTTCCTTCACCGTCGTTCCTAGTGACTCCTGCTGCCCTCACCTTGTGCCCATTGTGTTCCCCTGTTTCTGGGAACTGGTCGGGTTTCGACAGGAAGTTGGGGTCGATCGGCGCAGATTTGTAACCTACATCGCGTGTCATGAGTGTCAAACGTCGCCGCCGTCAGGTAGTTATAAGTCATGCGGAGCTCAGAAATGACGGTCGCCTCTCCCTTTATCAGCAGCGCCCAGATGCCGCGCCTCGGTCCAAGGCGCCTCCGTTGCGTCCTATCCGGAGCTAGACCTGAGCTCGAATCCTCCGTCGTCTCTGAGCCTGTAGACGGAGATTGGTTTTACCGTGAAGATGCCTACTTCGACCACTCCGGGGATGGACTTCGCTCGCATTTCCAGCTCCCTCGGATTGTCAATTGGTTCGAACAGTGTGTCCAGGATTACGTTTCCGCTCTCAGTGAAGTACGGATATCCCCTGGGGAGGAGCCTCTCTTCTGGGATGCCGCCGAGCGTCGAAAGCTTCAGCTTGGCGTTCTCTCTGGCCATAGGGATGACCTCTACGGGGACCCTCACGCCGTTTTCGCAGAGTTTCCCTGCGAACTTCGCTTCTCCCGCTACAATCACGACGGACCTCGCACCTCCCATGACGATCTTTTCCTTCAGCAGGGCCCCGCCTCCTCCTTTGACCAGGTTCAGTCTGGCGTCCACCTGGTCGGCGCCGTCTATCACAAGGTCGACCGAACCCTTGAACGGTACGAGTTCGACGCCGCACTTCACCGCGGCCATCTCGATCTGGGTCGATGTCGCTACACCCCTAATCGTCTTCGACCTCGCCACTACCAGGGGGACCAGTTCCTCGAGGAGCGCCGCTACGGTCGAACCGCTGCCAAGGCCGAGGGTCATGCCCGAGGAGATGTGCTCGGCAAGCTCCTTTGCCACTCCCTTCAGGGCGTCCCTTGACTTGTCCATCAGCCTTCCTGCTGCTTCTTTTCGATGTCTATCTGCTCTAGCTTTGTGAGAGCGTCCATCACTTCGTCCCTGATCACCTTGACCCTCTTCTCCGACTCGCTCATCTCGGGTTTCGCCCTCCTTTCCACGACGCGTTCGAGGTCCGTGGTCTTCTCGACCTTAGGGGCGGCTTCCTTCTTAGCGGGCTGAGGAGCGGCAGGTCCGAGCCTTTGCTTCGCCACATCCAGCCTGGACTCAATGTTTCTTATCTTGCTCTCAAACAGAGTCACCAGTTCGTTTCGGAGCCCCTCGAGTTCTCCTACTTCGACGACTAGCTCGACATCCTTCAACTTAGCCTGGAGGTCCTTGATCTGGTCGCTGTACCGCTTGGAAATCATCTCTCTCTCTTCGCGGGTTATTCTCCCCTCGCTCTCCGCTTCGTAGAGTTTCATCATAGCAGATGAAAGGAGATCTCTCTCGACCATAATCGTTCTCATCTCTCTGCGAGAGCGCTCCAGGTCGGCAGTTGTCACGGTGGACTCCACGGTCCTGGATTCTGCGTCGACCCGCCTTACGGATATCTTGGTCTGCTTCGGCCTCGTGTAGAAGACAACGTACGATACGACCCCGCCTAGGCCAAGGCCGACAATACCGGCGACCACCACCGTCAGAGCATCGACCATGCGCCCTTATCCTTGCCCGCGCTTGGGCGCTTTGGTATAAAAGCAGATTCACGCGAGCCGCTGTACCTTCAGCAGGGGTTGCGCTGCGCTCTAACTTTAGGTCGGCGGAGGGGATATCATGATTATGTTGTCCCCGCGCACGATTAGCGTGCCAAGTGAACTCGACTGTCCGTCATCCGACACCTCTTCCGCTTTCTCAAGCGCCAGGTTCATGTGCTGGTCGAATCCTTGGAGACTCCCTCTGATGACTTTGCCGCCCTTCAGCTTGATCAGGACGACCTTCCCGAAACTCTCGTCAAGGACCTTGACTGCCATGTCTACGGACAAGTTGTTCCCTTGAACCTGCCGTCTGGATTCATTTATTTAAAGCAGTCATGAACGCTCCCCCAGTTGAAAAGATGGGTCCTGTCACATCGAGACTCGATAGGGATGATTGCGAAGCTGGAGGGGTCTATGGGTGTCTCCTTCAGCCTGCCGAAGTCTGCCCAGGCAGAGTGTGCGGAGCCAGAAGAAGGCATCATCTTCGTTAGGCTTGAAGATTACGAGCTGGTGCAGTCCGGAGACCTGTTCTTCCCATTCCTAGGGTCTCAGCCCGCTCTTGCGCTATTCCATTCAGTCGTGGTCGACGAAGGCGCCATCAGATTCCTCATCAATGGGGCCGACGTGATGCGGCCTGGTATAAGGAAGATGGATGACTGGGGGGCGCGGGGGAAGCTGGTCGTCGTCAGGGAGGAGAAGAAGGGGCGCGCCATAGTGGTCGGCCGCGCAACCGTCTCAGGCACAGAAGCCGAGTCAATGTCCAAGGGTGAGTGCGTGAAGAACCTGCACCATGTGGGAGACCGGTACTGGAACGCCCACAAATCTCTCTGACCTGTTTTACTTTCGCGCCCCCCTCTCCTTTTAAGCTGAGAACGAAATCTCCGCCCTGAGAACTATTCTCTACAACGGTGTCTAACTAATTCATGGCGGTGATAGAATTGCTGGGGCCGCCCTACCCTTAATAATGACCACGAGTCACGGAGAACCACTTCAAATGTCCGGTGTGATGCAGGAGAGGAAGCTCGAAGGGAAGAGCAAGGAGATCCTTCTGAAGGCGCTGGCGCTCAAGAGTATCGAAGAGTTGCCCAAGATTCAGGACGACGTCTCAAACAAGACCATAGTGATACTCAAAGTGACGCCGCTGGCTCAGAAGAGCCTCGAAGAGCTGAAATCATCGGTCGAGCAGCTATATGAGTTCGCCACCTCGGTCGGTGGGGACATCGCTAGGCTTGGGGATGAAAGGGTCGTCATCACCCCTCCAGGCGTGAGGATCTGGCGGGGCCTCCAGTAAGCTCCCCGTATCATCAAGACCTGAACCGTTTTCATACGGGCACTCGAGACTGCGCGGCCCTCCGTCGTGAGCTCCGACAATTGCGGGTGCCGACGCGATCAGACGGCGAGCCACGTCCTCCCGACCCCTGTCACTGACCTGACCCAGTCTCGGGGACGGCCTAAGGCTCAGGAGCAACGTCGGGTCAGAGCAGGGTCAGTAGACCCTGATTGCTTCCTGGACTGCAGGATGGATTGCCGGGACCCGGTAAATCCTCTGTATGGCGTAAGCTAGGTTCTCCGTCTTCCTCTTCTCGCCGTGGTTCACGAGCACCAGCTGCAGCTTCGGTCTAACCTTGCCTACGAAGCGGATTATCTGGTTGTAGTCGCTGTGGCCGCTGAAGCCGTCCACCTTCTGGACGGAAGCCCTCACGTCTACAATCTTTATCTTGCCGTCCTGACCCATCAGGCTCGCCTGGCTGCCGCCGTCGAGGACCCTCCTTCCTATGGTCCCCTGTACCTGGTATGAGACGAAGATTATCTTGTTTCTCTCTGAGGGTGCGAGATGCTCGAAGTAGTCGAGTACGGGTCCTCCCTCTAGCATCCCCGACGTCGCCATGATGATGGCAGGCCCTTCTCTGTACGCCTCTTCTCTGTCGCTCGGGTGCTCTACTTCGGTAAAGTACTCAGACTTGAACGGGTTCACCCCTTCTTCGAGTATCTTGGCTCTCAGCTCCCTTGAGAGATAGTCGGCATAGGAGACATGGATCGCCGTAGCCTCCGAGATCATCCCTTCGGTGAAGACCGGCGCCTCCACGAGCACCTTGTTCTTCATGTACTGATCTATCACCAGAAGTATCTCCTGTGCCCTCCCCACGGCTGGGATTGGGATCAGCACCTTCCCTCCGTTCCTGAGGGTGCCGTTGATGGCGTTGACGAAGTTCATCTCCACCTCTTCACGTACAGGCATGATGTCCTCCTTCGCTCCGTAGGTGCTCTCCGTGATAAGGGTCTCCACCCTGGGATAGTTCCATGTAGCCGAGTCGAAGAGTTGGGTCCTCCCATACTTGTAGTCCCCGGTGTAGACTATGTTGTGCGCGCCCTCCCCGATGTGTAAGTGGACAGTCGCGGACCCTAGGATGTGCCCGGCGTTGTTGAAAACGAGTTTGATGTCAGGTGATATGTCTGTCACCATCCCGTAGGGGAGTGTGATAGTGTGCTGGATTTCGTCTCTGATGTCCTTCTGGTCGTAAATCAGCCTCCCTCCTTCGATTTGGGCGATTTTGACGAAGTCGTTCTGCAGCATGGTCATTAGGGGGAGGGTCGGTTCCGTGCAGTACACTGGTCCGTCGTAGCCATATTTGTACATGGCAGGGACGAAGCCCTGGTGGTCGAGATGCGCATGGCTCACCACTATGGCGTCTATCTCTCCGGGCGATATATCGGCCCAGTCGAGGCGTGGATAGGCGTCCCAGGGATTCCTCGAGCCAGGATGTATGCCGCAGTCAAGTAGCACCTTGCTCTCCGCCGTCTCGACGAGCACGCACGACCTCCCCACCTGTTGAAAGGCGCCAAGGGTCTTGATGGTGACGTGCTCCTCTGCTGCGATCCTCGGCCTGAATATCGCTTCGCCCAACTCCCGGTAGAACTTCTCTCTTATCTCTGACCCTGCTTTCAGCGCGAAGTACACGTTCTGGATTGCGCTGGATTTTATGTGCGGGGCCTTGCGGACCTTGATCTTCCATCCTGTGTTCTCCATGGCGCTGCCAAGGTCGAAACCAGCGTCGTGTGAGAGCAGCCTTGGATTCTCCGCTTCGATGGTTATCTCGCCCAGCGCATCGTCGAAGAAGTAGTTAGACGCCCCCGCGTCAGGAGGGATGGTCCTCTCGAGCACCTGCCTAGCGTCGCTCTCCTGCTTCCTTATCGACTTCTCAGTCCTGGTGACCACTCTCCTCTTCAGGGAGTTCACTATCTCCGAAATGACATAGCTGTTCTTGTGGAGGTAGGCTGGGTTCTTTGTGTAGAGGGCTATCCTGGGGCCTTCATACTCTATCCTTGTGATCTGAGCCTCCGCTGGGATATTGTTCAGAATAGCGCTCATCAGGCTCACGCCGTTGGCTTTCTGTTCCAAGACTAACTTTTAGTTGTAAACTGGGCCAGGAGCTTGTCCTTCTCGGCTTCAGTCAGCTCGCGGAACCCTCCCTTGTCGATTATCCCTACGTCGAAGTGATCCCCCGTCGCCACGTTCCTGCTGGTCGCCGCGATTATCGCCTTGGCAGCCAGCGGATAGGCCTTCGCCACCGCCATTCCTGCCTTGAACTCGGCTTCCAGCACTCCGTAGGCAACAGGCGAACCGCTCCCAGTGGCTATCATGTTCTCCTGGTTGAGCGAACCGAATATGTCGACGTTGAAGAGAGAGCCACCTGTAGAGTCTAATCCACCAACCAGCACGTCTGCTATCAGAGGATAAAGTCTCGATGAAAAGAGCATGTTCGACACCACCTGAGCCGCCGCCTTCACCGGCATCGGCCTCCCCTTCTCCATCCTGTACATGCTCGAGTAGTACTTCGCAGTGTCTGTCACGTTCTGGGCGTCCGCTACCCCGCCGGATATGGTCATCGCGATATTGTCGTCGATTCTGATAAGTTTCTTACCCCTCTTGTGCGCGATGAACCCGCCTGCTGTGACTCTCGTGTCTGTCGCCAGCACTACCCCATCGGGGCAGACCAGTCCTACGGTGGTGGTGCCGTGATACGTAGCCGACCCTAGCATCTTACCCCCAGTCTGGTTGTATTCTCTAGACACTTTGTCCACAAACTCCTCAGAACGGACAGAGGCCGCGCCCCCTGTTACTTATTTAATCTTTCCAAGCATCAGAGACTCCGTCCCTTCGGCAACGGGGGGGAACGGAGTCGAACGTCGGGTGTCGCCCTGTCAGACCGACTTCATGCCCTGATACAGATGTCCGACGCACAAAGCGAAGCAGAGAGCTTTGGCGTAGCTGTCTGGTGTCAGTCCATCTACAAGAACATCCAAACCAGGATTCCATCATCGATGCCGGCGCGCGGCCTAGGCGCGAGCCCCCCGACCTCGCCTCCAAGAGGCGAGCATTGTCCATGCTCGCGCTCCATGCATGAAGAGCTCGCCGGACTGCTCTTCGTGCGTGGTGGCGAGGGTTGCACGCTCCGCTCCCCGGGTCGCTATTCCACCTCCCTTCAGAAAAATGGGGCCGGGGGAGCTTGTGGAACTCCTGGCAGGCCTCTACGAACGACGGCTCGGATGGGCGCGTGCTGGCTCTAAACCTACGGCTGCAGGTCTCTGTGATGTGTGGTGCCACATAGTCGGCTCTGAGGAACCTGACGGCGGGGGTGCCACAAGCTTCGGTGGGCGGCCTGAACCTGGACGAGCCAGGCATGGCAGCTCCAGAGACCTCTGGTGCGTCGCCCCCGTGCGGCGCCTGAACTACCGAAGTGGCCTTAAGGCACTAGGCGAGGCGCCCTCTGCATGGACCCTGGCTACCACCTCATGGAGCTCCCCACCAAGATACTGATCGGGGACGGGGTCATCGCGAAGCTGGGGGGGTTTGTGACGGACAAAGGACCCCGGAAGACGGTGATATCGTCAGGCTCCCACGTCACCTCAAAAGTGAGGGCGACAGTGGACGGCACCCTGGATACGAGACCCGTCTGGGTCGAAGTGACGGCGGCCGACACTCTGAATGTGGACAAGGTGACGCACGCAGCCAGGGGGGCCGGGAGGATAATAGGGGTGGGAGGAGGCAAGAGCGTGGATGTTGGGAAACTGGCAGCATTCCAGCTCGGGGTCCCGTTCTATTCGGTCCCCACCAGCGCGTCCCACGATGGGATATCAAGCCCTTTCGCGTCGCTCAAGGGCCTCGACAGGCCTTACTCTGTGAAGGCCAAACCCCCCGTGGGAATCCTCGCTGACACAGAGGTGATAGGCTCCGCCCCAAAGCGGCTGCTTGCGTCGGGATGCGGGGACCTCGTGTCTAAGCTGACGGCGGTCAAGGACTGGCAGCTGGCGCACAAGGCGACCGGTGAGTACTACGGAGGTTACTCAGCGAGCCTGGCGCTGATGAGCGCCGATGTTGTCCTGCAAGGGTCCAAGGCCATGGGGAGATTCGGGAAGGGGAGCGTCCGCGATCTTGTGGAAGCGCTCATCAGCACCGGCGTGGCCGCCGGCATAGCCGGGAGCTCCAGACCATGCTCCGGTTCAGAGCACCTCTTCAGCCACTACCTCGACGTCTTGGAACCAGGGGTCGGGCTGCATGGGGAGAAGTGCGGGATCGGGACGATAATGATGGCACGGCTCCACGGGCTCGACTGGAGGCGCGTGAGGGACGCTCTCCTGAACGTAGGCGCGCCTGTGAAGGCCTCGGCAATAGGCATAGGTGATTCGCCTGTGATTCAGTCGCTGGTCAAGGCGAGCACAATCAGGCCTGATAGGTACACGATCCTCTCTGAGAGGAGGCTCGACGAAAGGAGCGCGAATGCGCTGGCCAGGGCCACCGGTGTTATCTAGGAGGTCTCAGCCCTCGCGCCTGTATTAACCGGCGCGGGCCCATCGTCCGGGTTAGCCTTTCCGCCGCTGGCCCCTTCTCTCTTCTCCTCAGCCTTCGGAACTGCTTTCTCGTTCTTGAACGTCTCAACGAAAGTGAGCGATGAGATTCCCGGGACGAACTTGAACACATCGTTGGCAATCCCCCTCTTGATTATCTGGAGCCCTTCGACTAGGAACAGGTCCTGCGGGACCGTCACGGTCAGGTTGCCGCCGTTCAGCTCGAACGTCGCTCTGCTCCCTTCCCCTGCCAGCCTCCTGTCGATAAGAGCCCTCACCTTGTCGTCGTCGGCTTCGACTTTCTTGAGGACTTCGAAGTCATAGACGATGGACTTCCCCGCGAGCCTGTGGTTGAAGTCAACCTGCGCCCTTCCAGACCCGATGAACCTCACTATCCCGACCCTGTTGTCCACGTCCACGCTATCGCCCACAGCTAGCTCGTGCTCCCTATCTCCGAATTTCCGAAGCGGAATCATCCGGAGCTGGGTCGGGTCCCTGTTGCCGAACGCCTTCTCTGGAGAGAGTTCGATCTCCTTCTTGTCGCCCACTGAGAGTTTAGCCACCTCGGCGTCCAAGCCGGAGATGAGCCACCCTTCGCCCACAGCCACGAGCCTCGGCTCGTATCTCCTCGCTTCCTCGTATATTTTGAGCCGTTTGGCCTCTGACTCTACAGTAGACTCTATCCCTTCGCCTGTATCCTTCACCCATGCGGTGTAGTTTGCGAATATCAGGCTGCCCTTCTCAAACGCCATGGATTTCGACCAGCCTCCGGGTTGGGTTTAAAGAGTTTCAGCTCCCGAAGGCTGCAAGGGTCTCTCCTATGGCTCGCAGCGTGGTCTTCACGTAGGCATCATTAATCTGACCCATGCATCCGACCCTGAACACCTTGCCCGCGAACGGGCCAAAGCCGCCTGCAATCACGACTCCCTTGCGCTGGGCTAGCTCCTCCCTAAACCTCGAGTCATTGACGCCTTGAGGGTAGTATGAAGCGACGACCGTCTTGGACCTCACGGATTTCTCCGCGACCGCCTTGAGGCCTAGCATCGCCAGGCCGTCGTATATGCCCACAGACATACGATCGTGCCTTTCGACCCTCTTCTCAAGCCCCTCTTCGAGAAGCTCCTCCAACGCCTCGTCCAGGGCGTAGTAGAGTGGGAGGGCGGGCGTGAAAGGCGTCTGCCCCTTGGCGCCATACTCCAAATACCTGTGGAGGTCGAAGTATCTGGTCTTCGGTGGGGAACCTTTCAGGTAATCCGCCACCCTATCGCTCACGGATAGCAGAGCCAGTCCAGGGGGGGCGGCGACGCACTTTTGGCTCCCGGTGATACAAATATCCACCCCCCACCGGTCGACAGGGATGGCGTATCCTCCAAGACTGGAGATGGCGTCTATCACTGCGAAGGCTCCGCTTGCCCTGGCGAGCCTCGTGGCCTCCTCGACGTAAGGGACTGCCACCCCCGTGCTGGTCTCATTATGCACCAAGAACAGTGCCTTGACTTTCTCGTGATCCTCCATGGCTGATTTCAGCTGTTCAAGGGTCGGAGCCTTCCCGAAGTCAGACGAGACCCGAATCGCCACTCCACCGGCCAGCTCCACTGTCTCTGCGAGCCTCATACTGAATTCGCCGAAGACAGGGACAACGGCTACATCCCCTGGCCGTATGAGGTTCCAGACCGCGGCCTCTACCCCTCCCGTACCTGAGGAAGATAGTACCACCGCTCCTTCCTGCGTCTGGAAGAGGCGCTTCGCCTTGTCAAGGACACCCTTGTACAGCTCAGTGAACTCATCCCCTCTGTGGTTGATGACAGGCCTGAGCATCGCCCGCATAACCCTCTCCGAAACGTTGGTGGGCCCAGGAAGCATGATCAGCTTCTGTTTATCCATGCGTGCCACCCTTCAGATCCTTACGGATAAGCGCTCTCACGCGCTCCACCCCTCCGAACTTCTCAACCAACCTGGCCACCTGGGCCGGCACCAGGGATTTCCAGTCCTTGCGTTCAAGAATCCTGTCCCTGACGTTGGTGGCAGAGTACTTCTCCCTGTCTAGGTACGGGACCGCCTTCACCTGGATGCCTTCTTCTCTGAATAGCAGGAAGGTCAGCGCGTCGTTCGTGAATACCTTGTCGAACTTAGGGACCATCGACACCACTGTGGACACCCACAGTGAGTGCGAATCGGCGTCCGCGATGGGTATAGCCATCCACCTTGAAGGGTCTACTCCGTTACCGTCCAGCGCCGCCTTGATCATTGCAATCCTTTCCCCTGCGGTGAAAGGATTGTCCCTTTCATGGCTCCGCTGGGCTGACCCTACCACCACGTAGAGGTAGTCCACCTCACGCAGTGCGTACTTGACAGCTCCAAGATGGCCAAGATGGAACGGTTGGAACCGGCCGACCAATAGACCGACCCGCATCCGACTTCGTTCGGCCCGCCCCTGCGGGCTCTATTTAAGAAGACCAGCGTCATAGCTTAACAGGTCGCGGCCTGGCGAGGCTCGCGATGGGCTACATCGAAGTGGACGGTTCCCAGGGCGAAGGAGGAGGGCAGATTCTCCGTTCCGCGCTGGCGTTTTCTGCGATTGGGCGGGTGCCCGTCCGCGTGGTCAATATCAGGGCAGGGAGAGAGCTCCCGGGACTCAAGAGGCAGCACCTATCGGCGCTGAGGGTCCTAGCTGATGTCTTCGGCGGGGAGTTGAGCGGGGCGACCGAAGGCTCACAAGAGGTCAAGTTCGCCCCAGGGTCCCCGCGGCGCGAGGCAGTATCGGCCGACATGGGGACTGCTGCGAGCATAACCTTGGTCCTCCAGGCCGTGGTCCCCGCGGTCGCGCTGAGCGGCTCGCGCCTCAGGCTCCGGCTGGTGGGAGGGACAGACGTCCCCTGGAGCCCTACCCTCGATTACTTCCGCGAAGTTGTGAGGGCGGGATACGGGAAGCTCGGGATGGGTCTCGGGGTCGAGGCATCCAGGCGCGGCTACTACCCACGGGGTGGTGGCGTCGTCATCGCTTCCATAGAGCCTTGCGAGGGCGTCTCAGCCCTGGATATGACCTCCAGACCCCCGGTGAAGTCCGTCCGAGTCTTGAGTCGCTGCGGCAGCCTCCCGAAGGGAGTCGCCCAGCGCCAGGCTGATTCGGCGGTCGAGCTCTTGCGAAACGCAGGCATCGACGCCCACTCCGAGGTGGTAGCCGCGGAGTCTGCCTCCCCAGGCACCTCGGTGCTGGTCGCCCACGTGAGCAACGAGGCTCTTCTCGGCTCAGACGGCATCGGGGCGAGAGGGAAGCCAGCAGAGGTGGTGGGTAGGGAAGCAGCGGCGGCGTTCCTCGCCTCCGAGGGGTCGGGTGGGTGCTTAGATGTGAACTTGGCGGACATGCTGCTCCCGCTCCTCTCCATGGCGAAGCGAGAGTCGCGAGTGAAGATCCCATCGATGACATCTCACCTCGAATCAGGGCTCAGGCTGGCGGGGCTCTTTACCGGGTGCCGATGGAAGGTAGAGCCTTCAGGGGAAGGGGTCGTGGTCACGGTGACCCCGGCGGGAGGATGACGTCGCGCCGCACGGCACAATGTCTAAAAGGACGGGCACAGGCGCCCTGCTAGATTCCTGATGTCCTACGAACAGTTCATGCCAGGGGCGACTGCCGTCGGCATCGCCTATAGGGACGGAGTCGTCATGGGCGCGGAGCGCCGGATAACGCTAGGGAACTTCGTGAGGAGTAAGTCTGGTAAGAAGGTATTCAAAGTCACAGACAACGTCGGCGCGGTCTGCGCCGGAATGATTGCTGACATGCAAAACCTAGTGAAGGAGGTATCTGTCTACTCTAAGCTGAAGGAGCTCGAATCGAGGAAGTCGATGAAGCCTAACTCTGTCGCGAAGCTAATGTCGACTCTCATGTTCCAGAATAGGTACGCCCCTCTGCTGACGCAGGTCATTCTGGGGGGCATCGGCGACAAGCCCGTGGTCTTCGTCCTCGATCCGCTGGGCAGCGTGATTTCAGATCAATACGCCACTGTCGGCACCGGCGAGGAGACCGCAATCGGGGTGATTGAAGCTGGGTACAACCCCAACATGGCCCAGAAAGAGGCAAGAGACCTCGCGATCTCTGCCATCAAGGCGGCGGTGGCCAGGGACGCCATGAGCGGCAACGGGATTGACATCCTGACCGTCGACAAGACGGGCATCAAGGAAGAAGGCATAGACCTGTAGGGGCAGTTCTTCTTGTGGACCTACGAAGGCATCAAAGTGCACTGGCTGGGTCACGACGGCTTTGTCCTTTCTGGGTCAAGGACTGTGATAATCGACCCGTTCAAGGCGAAAGGGGACCACAAGGCCGACGTGCTGCTGATCACACACGAGCACTTCGACCACCTGAGCGACGAAGACATCAGAAGGTTCGTCACCCCGGCGACAACCATCGTCGCGCCCAGGATATGCGAGGGGCCTCTAAAACCCTACAGGCAAGAGAAGGTCTTCGTGAAGCCCGGGTCGAGCATCGAAGCGAAGGGTGTGAAGATAGAGGCCGTCCCTGCGTACAACCTCAACAAGTTCAGGGAACCTGGCAAGGTGTTCCACCCCAAGGAGGACGGCCGGGTCGGGTACATTGTCACCATCGATGGGGTTAGGTTCTATCAGGCCGGCGACAGTGACGCCACCCCGGAGTTGAAATCAGTGGACGTCGACGTCGCATTCCTGCCAGTCTCCGGGACCTACGTCATGACCCCGGAAGAGGCGGCCGAGGCTGCAAAGGTGATGAGGGCAAAGGTCGTCGTCCCGATGCACTTCCAATCCATAGTGGGGACGAGGGCAGACGCCGAGAGGTTCAAGAAGCTCCTTGGCGCGTCGAAGACCGTGCAGATACTCGAGCAGGAGTAGGCTACTCGGGGACGCTCACGGAGCTTATCTTCCCGTTCTCTAACTTCACGAATAGGTACCTGTTGTCCGCGAAGACCAGGGTAAGCTCGTTCTCCTTCTCCTCCACAGTCAGCAGGGCCTTCCCCACTATGCCGTCGAACTTTGCCATTGATGGGTCGGGAGGCTCAGCAGGTTCGTATTTCTGTGTTGCCGGACCGT
>JAJYYP010000087.1 GCA_021800855.1 archaeon
ACTGGGCAGGATTCAGCGGCCATACACAACCTTTTCGATCTTGCGGCCACCTATGTTTTTGTTAAACAGTCGGAGCTCCCTGGTCACTGCGACCAGACGCCCTTTAAAGTGGCGTCTGGCACCCCTTATCCCGAAGTTACGGGGCTAGTTTGCCGAATTCCCTCGCGTAAATTCTCGCCGATACGCCTTGGACTTCTCATCCAGGGGCACCTGTGTCAGTTCTCGGTACGAGCCACGCCTGCCATGCCCGGCTTTTCACGGACACGGAGCATCACCGGAAGTCCACTCGCGCAGACCTCGGATCCCTATCCCGGGTTCTCACCATGACGGTACTCCCCCAGGCGACAGGATCTAAATAAGCTAAGGCACATGCCTACTCCGGCTAGCCCTATGTGTCACCGAACACGCTTCAACGCGTGGGTCACGGAATATTAACCGTGTTTCCTTTCGCGAACTCCGATTAAGGGTTCACTTAGGCTCGACTAACCCTCGACTGATAATCGTGGTCGAGGAACCCTGGCCCCTACGGCGGACAGGATTCTCACCTGTCTTTGCTGTTACTCCTCCCAGGATTTTCATCATAATGCGGTCCATAGGAACTTACGCCCCTACTTCTACCCGCACAACGCGCCTCCATACACCAGAACCCCATCAGGGGTTGGCTCGCATATCGGGGGCCAGCTTTAGCCCCGTCCATTTTCAGTGCCCTCACCCTCGACTGGTGAGCTGTTACGCACTCTTTAAAGGATGGCTGCTTCTGAGCCCACCTTCCAGTTGTCTAAGGGTAAAGACTCCTTTTTCCATGGCACTTAGCTGGCACTTGGGGCCCTTAATGCGAGGCTGGGTTGCATTCCCTTTCGCACGGCGGGCTTACCCCTGCCGCGCTCACTCCCGGCTTCTACGGCGCACGGCACTTCGGAGTTCGACAACAGGCCGAGTCCTTTCGGACCCGTATCCCGTAATCGGTGCTCTACATACCGCGCTGCCTCCACCGAGACCTACCTGCGAGTAGTTTCTGGAGGAACCAGCTATTCCCAGTCTAGATTGGCCTTTCACCCCTAAGCGCAGGTCATCCGAACGATTTGCACATCAGCACCGGTTCAGACCTCCACCTACCTTTCGGCAGGCTTCGTCTTGCCCACGCTTAGATCGATTGGCTTCGGGCATCCCACCCATGACTACGGACGATCGCATCCCGCCTCTCGCCCCTTGCGGGGTTGCAGGCAGTCGGTTTCCCTTCGGCTTTGCCGTTTGAACGGCCTAACCTCGCCATGGATTGGAACTCCCTGGCCCGTTATTCAAAACGGACGCACGGACTCTGTGTCCACCGGGTCGCCCCGGCTTCGTTCCTTTGGAGCCACGTGCGGCTTATCGTCACCTGGTTTCAGGCATCTTTTCACCTCCCTTTTTAGGGCACTTTTCACCTTTCGCTCACGCTACTAGTACGCTATCGGTCTCGAGACGTATTTAGGATCGGAAGTCTGTACCTCCCGGCTCCCCACGCGATTTCCAACGCGTGGTACTCTGGATACCTCCAATCTCCCTGCTGCTTTGCGCCTATGGGACTATCACCCGTTTTCGTCTGGCATTCCAGCCACGTTCGGCTTTAGCAGCGAGGGGGTGCGGAGGTCCGCAACCCCACATCATCCCCCGGTTTCCCGGGGGATTTCGGTTTGTCCTATGCCGTTTTCGATCGCCTTTACTGGCGGCATCTCGATTGATTTCTTTTCCTCCCCCTACTAGAATGCTTTAATTCAGGGGGTTCCCTATCCGTAAGGATTGACCACTTGCGCGGTCCGGAATTCCGATTAGGTCATCCGGGGATCTTAGATTCCGTGCGTCTACCCCCGGCATATCGCAGCTTGGCACGACCTTCATCGGCGCTCGAGCCTGGCCATCCCCCAAGTGACATAGTAACAGCTGTCTTTGACTCACTCGCCAACGTCCAGGAACTGCGTGTGATTGGGACATCGGACCCTGCCCCTCTCGGCGGGATCCTCCCCACTTCCCCAGCAAGGGCCCCCCCTTACTGAGTGCATCAGTCCGCGGAATTTGTGTTTCGCGGAAATTTACCATCCCCTCAACTCTATATAAAATCACGCCTTGGCTCGGCCATGCGCGACCGTATCAAAGCCATCTTTGCCGCAATGAAGGACCCGCCGAACGTCATCCTCTTCGCAAACTCCTCGGAGCCGCACCTCGACCTGGGATTCTTTTACGTCACCGGCGTGCCGAGTGGCCTCTTTGAGGGCTCGGTCGCTGCGATCTACCCCGATGGCCGCTGCACCCTTCTCAGTTCCCCCCTCGAGGAAGAGAGCGCTCGCAAGGCCCCTGATCTCACCGTGGAAGTGGCGTCGACCCGCGACGAGTTGCGCAAGCAAATCCGGGACATCGTGGGAGATGCAAAGCGCGTGGGCATGAACTACCGGGAAGTGACCCACGAAATGTACCGCGCTCTCAAGAAGTATGCGAAGGGGCGGAAAATGGTCGACGTTTCCGCGGCGGTGGCCCAAGCCCGCTCGGTGAAGGATAAGACGGAGGTCCAGCGGATCGCCAAGGCGGCGGCGATCGCTGCGACCACGGCGAAGGAGATCCCCTCTCTCCTCCGGAGCGGCATGACGGAACTCGAGCTTGCCGCGGAGGTCGAGCACTCGATGGGAAAGCACGGGGCATCAGGCCGGTCGTTCAATACGATCGTGGCCTTCGGACCGCACGGTGCGGAACCCCACTTCGATCCGACAAGCACGAAGCTGAAGGCCTCGACCACGATGGTGGTCGATTTCGGTGCGCTCTACCAGCGGTACTGCTCCGATGTCACCCGGTCGTTCGCGTTCGGGAAACCCCCCAAGGTCATGCGTGAGATACATGAGACGGTCGAAGCCGCCCAACAGGCCGCCTTCGACCTCATCCAGCCCGGTGTCCGGGGATGCGACGTCCATGCTGCGGCGGCGAAGGTGATCGATGCGTCGAAGTGGAAGGGGCGGTTCATCCACGGACTGGGTCACTCGGTAGGTCTTGCCGTCCACGATCCCGGTGTCGGCCTGAGCCCGCGGTCGAAGGAGAAGCTGAGGGAAGGCATGGTGGTCACGGTAGAACCGGGCATCTACGTGCCCGGCGTCGGCGGGGTGCGGATCGAGGACGATGTCCTCGTGACGAAGAACGGGTACCGGATCCTCTCGGACGCCCCCCGAGGCTACATCGAGGTGTAGATACCGTATGCCTTCGGTCCAAGCGCTCTGGTTCGCCGACGGCAAGCTTTGCGTCATCGACCAACGTCGTCTCCCCTTGGACCGGGTCGTGCTCGAGCTCACCCAACTCAGCGAAGCGGCGGAAGCGATCCGCAACATGACGGTCCGGGGGGCCCCCACGATCGGCGTGGCGGCGGCCTATGCCATGGTGCTCGCGCATGCGCAGGGAGGATACACCGCAGAGCAGGCCGCCGAGATCTTGCGGTCCACCCGACCGACGGCACACGACCTCTTCGTGGGGGTCGACATCGTGCGCAAAGCCTGGGAGGATGGTCGAGACGTCGTCAAGGTGGCGACCGACTACCGGAATTCCATTGTCGAACAATGCCATGCGATCGGGATCCA
>JAJYYP010000004.1:0-7208 GCA_021800855.1 archaeon
GGAAGAATGCTCGGCTCCCCCTCAAGGGAGACGCTGGGGCGAGCCCTGAAGGGGGGACCGGCATGACTGCCCAGGTGGCGCTCGTCGTGGCGGAGTGGTGCCCGGTCTGCCCGAGTGCGAGAGAGCTCTGGAGGAGCCTCAGGAAGGAGGCCGACTTCCATTACGACGAGGTCGACATAGCCACTCCCCTCGGGGAGAAGCTGGTTTCCGAATTCAACATACTGAGCGTACCCACCACGATAATCGATGGAACCGTCGCATTCGTAGGGGTGCCTGAGCGTGACGAAGCCATCAGGAGGGTGACGAAGGGTTGAACTGCGAAGAGTGTGGGATGGAGCTGACAGAAGAGAACACCTACAGGAGAGTGATGCAAGGAGCGGAGCACTACTTCTGCTGCTCGCACTGCGCTGACAGTTATCAGAAGAGCAAGGGAGCGAATCGACCGATGGAACAGCCAATCGACCTGACGGAACTCGCCGGACGGCCGGGCGCGTCTACAGAAGGGCAATGGGCGGCTCGGTTCTGCTGTTCTGCTGCAAGGGATGTGCGGACCATTATGAGACGGGTTGCCGAATACCCACTTGATGAATATGCATATATACGAATAGTCTTTCGTGCTTAGCGGAAAGCGAAATGAGCGTGAGCCAGATTCTGGTCCTCGGAGGCGGTGTCGGCGGGTTGGTCGCATCGAACATGCTCGCGGAGAGGTTGGGAGACAGGGCGAAGGTGACGCTCGTGGAGAGGAAGGACAAATTCCAGTTCCCTCCGTCGTACCCCTGGCTCATGTTGGGCATGAGGAGGCCGGACCAGGTGCAGAAGGACTTGGGCGCCTTGAAGAAGAAGGGCATTAAAGTGATCAACGACGAGGTCTCCTCCATCGACGTCGAGAAGAGAGTTGTCGGGACGAAGGGCGGCGACCTGTACTACGACCACCTCGTCCTGGCGCTCGGAGCGGAGTACGCCCTCGACGCGGTACCAGGGTTCAGGGAACACGCCCGCCATATCTACGACCTCGAATCCGCTCTCCGGTTCAAGGACGCAATCGAGAGGTTCCAGGGAGGGACGGTCGCGATTGGGATTTCGAGGACCCCCTTCAAGTGCCCCGCCGCGCCGTATGAGGTCGCCTTCCTCCTGGAGGACCATTACCGGAAGAAGGCGATACAAGACAAGGTGAAGTTCGAGTTCTTCACTCCTGAGTCCAGTCCAGTCCCGGCAGTCGGACCGGAAATAGGAAACAAGGTGGCCGAGTTGCTCAGGTCTAGAGGGATAAACTACCACCCCAAGCTGAGACTGGAAGAAATCAAGCAGAACGAATTGAGCTTCGAGAGTGGGGAAACGATACCATTCGACCTCCTCTTCTGCGTCCCTCCTCATGTAGCTCCTCCGCCTGTGGTCGAGGCGGGTCTGACCAATGAGACCGGCTGGATTCCGGTCAACCCAAGGACGATGGAGACCAGTCATGAGGGGGTATACGCGGTGGGCGACGTAACCTCGATTCCCACCCCGTCAGGATATGTACCTTTCTTGCCGAAGGCGGGAGTCTTTTCTCACGGTCAGGCGGAGGTCGCGGCAAAGAACATAGCAACAAAAATCACGGGGAGGGGCAAGGCGAGGGAGTGGGACGGGAAGGGCTCCTGCTTTCTGGAAGTTGGTGGAGGCCAGGGCGCCTTCGTGAAGGGCAACTTCCTTGCGGAGCCCGGGCCAGAAATCGAATTTCATATGCCCGGAAGGGTCTGGCACGCCCAGAAGGTCATATTCGAGAAGTACTGGATGAGACACTGGTTCTGAGGAGCGAACGAAGAGATGAGTGAGAGCGCAAAGTCGAAGCACCTCGGCATCCTTCTCTTCACCACGCCATACAGCTCGGAGAACACCTCGACCGCGATCAAGCTGGCGGGGGCAGCCTTGAGGAAGGGGCACAGCGTAACAGTCTTCGCGTACGGCGACAGCGTTCACAACTTCACTAAAGGGCAGAAGGCTACGGGAATCACAAATGCCGAATCTGAGTTTCGGAGTCTGATTGGCGAAGGTTTGAAGGTGCACCTGTGTGGCACCTGTCTCGCGTTCAGGGGCATAGGCAACGAATCAATCATGGAGGGGGCGGAGCCGAGCAGCATGCGCAATCTGTGCGAGCTGATAGACGATGCGGACAGGTTTGTCTCCTTCACGTAGGGGAGGGCATCACTAGAGTTGGCCAAATCACTGGCAATCGCGATAACTAAAGCTCCCTTCGGCGGGATACATGCAGCCGAAGCGATTAGGCTGGCAAACGGAGCAATATCATACGGGCACGAAGTAACGATCATCCTCACTGGCGACGGAGTCTATGTGGCGAAGAAGGGACAGAAAGCTGAAGAAAATGGTTGGATCTCACTCTCCCCCCTGCTGGAAAAGTTGGTCACGAGCGGTCGCGCCAAGGTGCTTGTTGACAACGGCTCTGCAGTTGAAAGGGGCGTCCACGCCGAGGATTTGGTAGCTGGCGCGGTGGTGTCGGAGGGGCGCAACATTTCTTCAGCCATGGCAGACGCTGACAGGTGCGTCGTCTTCTGAGGTGCGTTGGGAGCTTGACTAATTCGTTGCTGGTAATCTTCTCCTCAGGGATGAACTCTGATCATACAATCGCCGGCTTGGAGCTCTTACGCAATCTCTCGGGAAGGAAGCGGGCGATGGTTCTCCTGACGCAGGACGCGGTGCTGCTTGCGTTGAAATCTCGGTCAGGCGCAAGTGATGCTTTTGGCGGCGTGTCTGAAGCTTATGCGCTCGCCGACCACCTTACGAAGCGCGGTTTCGGGCAGGACTCCCTCATGGAGCCTTTCAAGGTTCTGAGTTACGACGACGCCGTCGACCTGATAATGGCGGATGGGATATCTGTTGCCGGTTCTTTCTAGGAGGCCACGAAGCGCCATTCCGATCCACAGATGTGTGCCGCATCGAATGGGAGGACTAACGAGGTGATTCTCAATTCATGGAAATAAACGCCTGCCAATTTCCCGACGACTTGCTGTACGATGTAGAAGGGAACGTCTGGGTTTGGAGAGGCTCCGAAACCCTCATCGTAGGCGCTACACGCATATTCGCGTTCATAGCAGGGAAAATCGAAGCCGTGAAGTTCAAACCCATCGGGTCCAAGCTTCAGACTGGAATGAGTATTGCGACGGTCGAGAGTTCGAAGTACTTCGGCGTGGTTCGGAGCCCTGTGGGTGGTGAGCTCGTTGAGGTCAATAACGAACTCCTCGGCAACCCATCACTGGCAAACAAGCATCCGTATACGGGTGGTTGGTTCGCGAGAATCTCACCCAGTGATTGGAAGCCAGAGAACTTGCTTTCTACGGCGCAGGCTGAACCAGCGTTTCGTCTGCTCGTTGAGAAGTTCCATGTAAGATGCTTCTACGTCTACCCGGACTATGAAGTCTCTGGAATAGGAGGAGAATGTCCGGAAACCCTCGGCGGGTTGGACGAGCTGATGAAGCGAATGAAGGAAGACCAAACGGTGCATCTAGTGACAGACAACAAACTCGCTGACGCTGATGTGCCGAACTGGGCCTTCCTGAGGGGGTATAGAATGCTTGAAACGCGTAGAGAAGGCAGCTTACTGCATTTCATCATGGGCAAATGATGGAGAACATGCGAATGACATGGGGGGAATCTATTCGGCTGAAAGTGCGGTCCTACAGGCAACATTACGACTTTACGTGTGGCCCCGCTTCGTTGATGATGGCGATGAAGTACCATGACGAAGGGATGCAACTCTCGAAAGAACTTGAGATAGACATCTGGAGGGAGGCCAGCATGGTAGAGCTCTACGGAACGAGCAGATACGGCCTTGCCTACTCGGCAGCAGTCCGGGGTTTCGAGGTCAAGGTTCTGAGCAACCTGAAGGGATATGGGTTCGTGGATAAGCTGAAGCCCTCGATAGAAGGAATGGACAGGCAAATGCTGAGGCTGCTCTTCGAGGAAAGAAGGAGGAGATGCATGAGCATGGGTGTCGGAGAAGAGATTGCCGAGATAACTCCAGAAATATTGAGGGAGGCGTTACTTTCGGGTCTGGTACCTGTCCTGTTGACGAGCACCGAGTGGTTCTCTCGGGAAGACCTTCCCCACTGGGTAGTCGTTACGGGCTTTAATGATGACGTTGCCTATTTGAACGACCCACTTGGTGGGCGAAAAAGTGCTCGGATTGCAGTAGATTCTCTTCAGAGGATTCTGGGCTACAAGGGCGATAAGTGCGCCGTCGTCATCGGCAAGCGACCCCAACGTCCGGCTGGTGATTTGCACGAGAGCCAAAAGCGCCAAACAGCTGTTCGATAGACGTTCCTTGGATCTCGACAAATGGTTCACGGCCAACAGGAACACCTATCCGTCGGACCGCGCGGCGCTGCAGGTGGCTCAGCTCAGGGGTGCCGTGCTTGACCTGGCCGTGGATTCCGGCGCTTTTGATGCGCTGGGGGTGACCCTCGGGGTAGGCGTATCGCTAGAGATGCTGAAGATCAGCAAGAGAAATGGCCTAGAAGTCGTCCAGGCAGGAGTTACTCATCTCTCTATCAGAGACGAAACGTTCGACACCGTGGTCTCCTCATTTATCGTGTGTTTCGTGAACAACGTGGCCGCGGCGCTTTCAGAATCGAAGAGAGTGCTCAGGGAGAGGGGTAAGCTCATGCTTGGAGAGATTCCGAGAGACCCGTCTGGGTATGGCTTACGTGGAGAAGGATAAGAAAGGGCACAGATTCTACAAAGCCCCTTTCTTCGGCTCAGCTTAGACAATAAATTTGCTGAGAGCCGTGGGTTTCCGGACCGAAAGAACGATAGGCACGCTCTCTGGTAAGCCTGGAGGAACTTCGGAAGCGGCGGAGAAACTGGTTGAAATCTTGGGAGCGACTGAAGCGAAAAATATGGTTTTATCGTTATTGTTGCGTCAGGGTGTGGGACAAAACTCGGCCGCCCGCACCCCTAATGAATGGTAAGAGACGATTCCTACCAAGGACACTCTGCGAAAAGGTTGACAGCGCCATGAAAGATCGCTCGCCACAAGGGCCATTACCTAATGATTCCTTCATTCCTCAGGTTCGGGGGTTCTGTTCAATCCAAGGCGCATGGTTCTCCCAGTTACGCGCCGGCTCACGGCGCGCATTCTGGATAATCTTCAGCCACTAGTTCTGGCCTTCGATTCGCACTACCGCCCTCCCTGATGGGGCCGCCCCATCCATGCCCTCATGGAGTAGTATGAGGCTATGATAGAGTTGGTAGCCCCTCAGAATCGGGGCGCAGCCCTCTTCAGCCCGCGCACGACCTAGCGTCGAACCTGCGACTACCTAGGGGCTACGGCGTGAATCAGGGCGTGGTCCTTTTCGAAGGGGCTGAGCTCAAGCACTTTCAGCACCTCGAACCCCTTCCCCTCCAGCTTCCCCTTCTCATCCTTGAACACCTTCTCCGGGTCCTTCAGCACGTCGATGCTCCTTGCTTTCACCACGAGAAGGAGCGTCCCCCCCGGCTTCAGCATGGCCATGCAGTTCGCGATGGCTATCTCGGTCTGGTCTGGCTGGGCTATGTCGCAGTACACCAAGTCCACCCTGGCGACGGAATACTTCGAGGGGTCCCTGGCGTCGGCGACGTAGGGGATGACGTTCTTCCTCTCCCTTGCGACCCGCTCGACGAACTCCCTTGCTACCCGGGGGGAGAACTCCACCCCGATCACCATCCCCCCAGGTCCGACCAGGTCAGAGACGTGCGAGACGGTGGTGCCGGTCGAAGCCCCGAGGTAGAGCACCTTGGTCCCCTCCGCTACTACCGTGTCCGGGAGCCCCTTGATTATCGCGGCCGCAAGCTTGCTCCTGAATGGGTCCCACGTCCTGTACTCGGCCCCTCCCCTCCGCACGAGGTCCTCGTTGTAGACCCGCTTCCCAGGGGCGAGGTTCTGGGTGAGCAGCGCGGTCCTCCCGAGCCTCTCCTCCCTGAGGAGGCGGCTCATCGCCTTCTGAACTTCTCTCGCCTTGGGGGGCGGCCGTCCCTCCTCGGCCTGTCCCTTCGTTCAGGCTTGCGCTGCGGGGGCTCCTTGTACCGCTCCCTTATCCCCTCCAGCCTCCTCTCCAGCCCGGCTTTGATCGTCGCATCCTCAGACCCCCGGTAGTAGTCCACCCTGGCGGCGATGGCGATCTTGTTGGCCAGGGTCCTCGCTATCTTCCCCCGCTGCCACTTGGGGGCCATGTGGACGGCCTGATGCTGGAAGAGTATCCCGTGCTTGGGGGGCCTCGCCCCCGTCCTCAGCGACCTGAAGAGCGCCTTCTCAGCCCCGAGGATCTGAATCGTGCTCGCGGGGAGCACAGCCAGCCTGTCGAGGCCGCCTGCCTTCGCCATCAGCCGCGCACCGATGGTCGCCCCAGCCACCTCCGCCACGTTGGGGGCCACCCTCTTCATCTGAGACTCCACGTAGTCGTTCAGTACTCCCCTCAGCGCGCTGAGCTGGACCGCGAGCGCCCCGAGCGATTTCACCTTTACGAGGTCGCTCTCGGAGATCTCCCCCCCCTTGGACCTGTCCCTTGCCTCCATGATGGCCGCGACCTTCTTCTCGGTGAACCCTCTCCCTGACAGGGCCGCCGGGGAGTACGCCCCCCGCCCTCCTATCTCAGAGATAATCCTGCAGAGCGCCACGTTGTCCTGGACCATCTGGGACAACTCGGGGAAGTGCAGCCCATACCATTCGGATGCCCTGGTGGCGGTGATGTTCAGGAACTTGTCAGTGTCGTCCAGAGCCTGTATCGCCTGTACCAGGTGGAGGTCAGGGCGGGAAGAAGCCTGGCGGATGGCGTCCTCGGCTGCCGCGATGCTCCTCTGCCTGAGCGCTTCAATGTCTTGGGTCTCTGGGGTCTCGGCGCCTGACAAATCTGGGTGCCGCTCGCGCTTCACTCCATTAAAGGGTTTCAGCGTCAGAGCGTTGTTGAATAACTCCGAATTAGAACAGGTCTATGTTAAGTCACATAGGAGTGGCTCGTCAAACAACCAGGTAGAATTATCATGGACACGGTAGTTATTCAACAAGCCTAGCGTCAGTGATGCCGGGGAACGCGACGCGTAGCCCTGGTCCCCTCTCGGAGTCGGTGCCTTCGGGCCCGACGAGCGCAGCATGTTCCAATGGTGAGCTGGGTGGCGCCACCCCTGGTACGGCCCAGGTGACCGACCTGGGCGGGAGGCCCGGGGTATGCCCGAGGATGCTC
>JAJYYP010000004.1:7308-63195 GCA_021800855.1 archaeon
CTCGGAGTCGGTGCCTTCGGGCCCGACGAGCGCAGCATGTTCCAATGGTGAGCTGGGTGGCGCCACCCCTGGTACGGCCCAGGTGACCGACCTGGGCGGGAGGCCCGGGGTATGCCCGAGGATGCTCAACATGCGGTCTGGAGCCTGGCGAACACAGACGCGACCAGCGCGGCCAAGGAGCAGGCGATCCCGATGAGGACGAACGTGCCTGCTGCCCGCTCCGTGATGACGCACGCAAGGACCAGCAACCCGTCTACTCTAGGCTGCTGGACGCCGCACCAGTACGTCTCGACCCCTGACTCGTAGATAGCCGCTGCAATCCCGGCGACCGCCAGCATCCACAACTCGACTGCCACCACGGCGGCTAAGCCTATCCCTCTGCGAAGACGGATGCCAGAGGCCAAGGGGCGGAGCGGCCGCTCCAGGTGTCCTGGCCTCCTCGTCCGGGCAGCCTTCGCCCGCCGGGTCATCACTCGCCGGCCCTCCTTGACTCCAGCTCCATACGGGCCATGAACCCCACGTTGAGCGCCATCCCTGCCAGGCCTACCGCGAGGAGGATGTCCGCTCTCGACACAAGCGCTCGGCGGGCCGAGTCATTGGCGATCATCGGGGCGGCGGCGCTCTCGATGAACCACGCGAAGACCCCACACACGCCGAAGGCCCATGAGACGAGAGCAGCCACCCAGTTGACGCCCTTCATCCGAACGGTTCGTCCCGGAACCGGCGGCCGGTTTTAAAGCTTGGATCAGAGTCGCGCCAACCAGAGCGTCCCCCTAGCGCTTCGCGCATCCCCGGCTGGAGCCTCTCACCCTCGGTGACGTACGTGCCTAGCTCCCGGTGCCGTGGATTTCTAGCGAACTCTTAGGTCGAATAGGTTTCCACCGAGCGGGTCAACACCGCGGTAGATTTCTGCTCTCGGCCCCGAGCTAAGACTATATAGAGCGCTCAGGCGCCTCGCCAATGAAGGAGGAGGTGCAATAACACGCCAACTCACGGATCACTGACCAAGGCGGGCAAACACCACGAAGGTGGCCTCGAGTCCGGGGTCAGACTCCAAAGCTCGAAGGGAAGGAGAAGGTCGGCAAGATTCCCAAGGTAAGGAACAAGCGGACCTACGAGAAGCGCTTCACCCTGAAGCGGAAGCCCGGCCAGAACTGGATGCGCCAGTGACAGAGCAGGAGCTAGGTATCAAGGACGCTGTGTCCTACTTAGCGGAGCTCATGTCGAAGGGGGAAGTACGTTCGAGGGAAGGCCTGGAGAGTGCGAAGAAGCGCGCCGCCTCACTCTATGGCCTGGACAGATATCCTTCCAACTCCGAAATCATCACCGCGCTCCCCGGCGACAAGGCAGAGGGGCTCCAGGCGCTCCTCAGGGTCCATCCGAGGCGGAGCGCATCGGGGATAGTGGTCGTAACCGCGTTTTCCGCGCCGTTTGCATGCCCCCACGGGACATGCGTGTTCTGCCCAGGGGGCCCCCGGCTCGGGACGCCGCAGTCCTATCTCCCACGCAGCCCTGGGATGAAGTCGGCCCTCTCTGCCGAGTTCGACCCGTTCATCCAGGTGAGGAGGTGTCTTGCGAAGTACAGCGCCAACGGCCACGAGACAAGCAAGGTGGAGACTATCATCGAGGGGGGGACGTTCATCGCCGTCGACGAAGACTATCAGAGGGAGTTCGTCAAAGGGGTCTATGACGGGCTCAACGGGTCTGTGTCCCCTACCTTAGAGGCAGCGCAGGCCCTCAACGAGTCTGCGGCTAGCAGATGCGTCGGCCTGACCCTCGAGTCGAAGCCAGACTGGTGCAGGCCAAGGGACGTCGACCTGATGTTGAGCTACGGGATCACCAGGCTCGAGGTAGGGGTCCAGAGCTTGCGCGACGAGGTGCTGGCGAAGAGCAACAGGGGTCACACCGTCGAGGACGCAGCCAGGGCCTTCCAGGTCGCAAGAGACGCAGGGCTCAAGGTGACGGCCCACATGATGCCCGGGCTCCCAGGGGCGACCCCCGAGGAGGACCTGGCTGACCTGCGCAGGCTCTTCGAAGACGAGACTTTCAGGCCCGACATGTCCAAGCTCTATCCGACGCTCGTGGTCCCGGGGACCGCCCTGGCACGCTTGTTCGACGCCGGGAGGTACTCCCCATACGCCTTGGAGACCGTGGTGGAGCTCCTGAGCGAGATGAAGAGGTTCGTCCCGCCCTGGCATAGGATAATGAGGATACAGAGGGAGATCCCAGCTGACGAGATAGCTGGGGGGGTCAGGGACGGCAACCTGAGGCAGCTCGTCCTTAGGAGGGCAGCGGAGAAGGGGGTGTCGTGCAGATGCATCAGGTGCAGGGAGGTCGCCTTGAAGGCCCCCGCGGACATCGAGGACGGCGGCCTAGAGTTCAGGCAGACCAAGTACGCAGCTTCGGAGGGGGAAGAGGTGTTCGGCTCCTTCGAGTCGGAGAGTTCAGGGGTCATCGCTGGTTTCGTCAGGGTTCGCGCCCCGTCTGCCAGGGCCCACAGGAAGGAGATGGCGGGGGCCGCTGTTGTAAGAGAGCTGCGGGTCTACGGGAAGGCGGTCAGGCTCGGGGGTCGTGACGCTGGAGCCTGGCAGCATCGTGGGCTCGGTGTGGCGTTGATGAGACGAGCGGAAGAAGCGGCGGCGTCAGCCTTCGGCGCGAGGAAGCTCCTCGTCACCAGCGCCGTCGGGACCAGGGGGTACTACCGCGGGCTCGGCTTCGAGAGGGAGGGGCCCTATATGTCGAAGCCGCTTCGCTAACCCTTTAAGAACGAAGGGGGGCGGCAGCGTTCGCATGGGCGACCTCTCGGGCTACAAGGGCGCCGCCCTCCGGCTCCTCGAAGGGGCCGGGGCCGCGGTCGGCGACGTGCTCGAGGTAAGGACCGCATGGGGGGCGGTCACAGGGACCCTGGTCCCAAGATATCTCTATGGCGACGGAGAGCACGTGGTACTCAAGCTGAAGTCAGGATACAACGTCGGACTGAGTTTGGAAGACATCTCGGAGGTTAGGGTCTCGGCCAAGGGGGAGAAGCCCTCCTTTTCGCCCCCTCCACCGCCGGAATCCCCAGAGGGGCTCCCTAGGGTGCTGGTGATTGGCACCGGCGGGACCATAGCCAGCAGGATCGACTACAGGACCGGGGCCGTCAGGCCGGCGGTGACGTCAGATGAACTTCGCTCCCTGGTCCCGGAGCTGTCGCAGGTCGCTAGGGTCGACCCAGAGATAATGTTCGACATAATGAGCGAGAACATCGCCCCTTCCCACTGGACGAAGCTGGCGCGCAGGGTGGCCAGGGCGGTGGGGGAAGAGGTGGACGGCGTAGTGATAACCCACGGGACAGACACCCTTGGGTACACTGCTGCTGCCCTGAGCTTCGCCCTCGCGGGGGTCCCTATCCCTGTGGTGCTTGTCGGAGCCCAGCGGTCCCCCGACCGGCCGTCGTCAGACGCCCCCCTCAACCTTATCGCGGCGGTGAGCGTGGCTGCTACCGCGAACTTCTCCGGAGTCTACGTCGCCATGCACTTGAATGAAAGCGACGACAGGATAGCCATTCACCGAGGGACCAGGGTGAGGAAGAACCACACAAGCAGGAGAGACGCCTTCGAATCGGTGGACGTCCCCCTCGCCGCGGTGTGGGGGAGGGGCGGGCTGGAGCACGTCGCTGAGGGGCTCCCTCCGAGGGGACGCGAGTTCGAGCCGAGCGTGAGGTTCGACGAAGGCGCGGCTCTCCTGAAGTTCTATCCGTCGATGCCCGGCGCGCTTGTGAGGGCCGCGAGGAGGTCTGGCGCGAAGGTCATAATCATGGAAGGGACGGGCCTCGGTCACGTGAGCGAGGAGGTCGCGAAGGAGCTGAAGTCGTTCATAAGGTCCGGGGGGATGGCGTGCATGACATCCCAGTGCATCAGGGGGAGGACAGACCTCAGCGTCTATGACACAGGTAGGGACCTGATCCACATGGGGGTCCTGCAGCTGGGGGACATGCTCCCCGAGACCGCCCTGGCGAAGGCGATGTGGGTCCTGGGGACCGGGGCAAGGGGGGAGAAGGCCAGGAAGCTGATGGCCGAAGACCTGGCGGGGGAGACCACCGCCCGCACCTTTCCAGGGTAGGCGGGAAGCGGATGGAGAGACTCCTGGTGGGGCTCGAGCTGCACCAGCAGCTGGCCTCCAGCACCAAGCTGTTCTGCGCTTGCCCGACTGTGAAGACAGAAGAGTTCCCTGGAAAGTTCGAGAGGAGGCTTAGGCCAGCCCAGAGCGAGACGGGGCACCTGGACCCTGCGGCGGTGTTCGAGTTCGCCAAGGGGAGGTCCAACCTTTACTTCTGGAACCCAGAGTCCTCCTGCCTCGTGGAGGCTGACGAAGAGCCCCCCCACCCCCTGAGCCGGGAAGCGCTGCGCGACTCTCTGTTGATTGCGGCCACCCTCGGCTCCCACCTCATGGGGGAGGTGCACGTCATGAGGAAGATAGTCATAGACGGCTCGAACACCACCGGGTTCCAGCGGACCGCGGTGGTAGGGCTGGGGGGGTCGTTCGACGTGGACGGCGTCAGGGTAGGGGTCCAGACCGTCACGCTGGAGGAGGACGCAGCCCGGATACTCGGCGAGGACGACGCGTCGCGACATTGGGGCCTCGACCGCCTCGGCGTCCCGCTGGTAGAGATTGCCCTGGAGCCGGTCGACGGGGACCCCGACCTCGTCGGGCGGGTAGCGCTCCACCTCGGGAGGGTCTTGAGGTCGACGGGGAAGGCGGCCAGAGGGCTAGGGACCATACGCCAGGACATGAACGTCTCCCTGGGGGGCGGGAAAGTCGTGGAGGTGAAGGGTGTCCAGAAGCTCAACCTGCTCCCCAAGGTGGTCGAGTACGAGCGTCGGAGGCAATCGATGCTGCGAAGGGTCGCGGAGGAGCTCCAGGGGAAGGGGGCGAGGAGGGTGGCCTGCGTCCACGCCGATGTCACCGGGGTCCTGCGGGGCTCGGCGTCGCCAGTGGTGTCCAAGCTACTCTCGGGCGGGGCCAAGGCTGTCTGCATAGCCGCCACAGGGCTCGGGGGGCTCCTAGGCTGGGAGCCTGAGCCCGGGGTACGCCTGGGGAAGGAGCTGGCGGAGGTAGCGAGGGCGAACGGCGTCGGAGGGGTGATCCATTCGGACGAGTTCGAGAAGCAGGGAATCCAGCCGGTCGAGGAGGCCGCGATCAGGAGGGCGGTCGGGTGTGGGAGTGAGGACGCACTCGTCATCGTCGCAGGGAGGGCGGATGCGGTCGACAGGGTCGTCCCACTCCTGGCGGACAGGCTCGGGGCCTGCGTCGACGGCGTCCCCGCTGAGACCAGAGCCCCGACGGACGGAGGAGAGACCAGGTATATGCGCCCCAGAGCCGGCTCGCAGAGGATGTACCCGGAGACCGACGTCCCTGACATCACCGTCACCGAGGCAGAGGAGGCTGAGATATCGCGGGAGGCGCCCGAAGACTGGCGGTCAAGGGTCGGGCGCCTGGAGCGGGAATGGTCTCTCAGCCGGGACTTGGCCCTCAAGCTCTATGACGCAGACGAGATAGAGAGGTTCGAGGAGCTCGCCAGGCGCCTCGAAATCGAGGCTTCCTTCATCGCTTCTGTCTTCGTCGACCTCCCCGCGAGGCTGTCGAGGGAGGGGGTCGCCGAGTCAGGCTACTCCCACTCTGCGCTGGCCCAAGCTCTGGAAGCAGTCGCCTCTGGGGTTGTTGCGAAGGAAGCAGTCCCCGACGTCCTTAAGGCAGCCTGGGAGAAGGGCATGACGGTCGAGCAGGCGGCGGGGGCGCTGGGACTGGAGCGCATCGACGAGGTTCATCTGGCTGGGATCCTTGACGGGATTGTGTCGAGGCAGGCGGCGCTCATCAGGGAAAAGGGCGACGCAGCTTTCTCGCCGCTGATGGGAGAGGCTATGAAGGAACTCCGAGGCAAAGCCGACGGAGCCCTCATAGCGCGCCTGCTGAGAGAGAAGATAGCCGGCTTCTCGCGCGCCCCGGACTAAGGCTCGGTGTCCAGCGCCCCCTGCGGGACGGGGGGCGGCGGCCGCCTTTCATCGAGGGCCCGTATCCTGGAGTCGACGTAGTCCAGCTGCGCTGCAAGGAGCTTCTGGTACGCCCTGAAGAGCTTCGCTTGGTCTTCGGCCGTAGCGCCGTCTATCGTCTTCATCGTCCGGGCGAATGCGACCCCGGCGGCCTTCATGGAGCGGTCCAGGGACTTCTGTATCACAGGGGTCGCCTTCTCGATGGACTTCTGGGTAGTCACCACGGCCCTCTCCATAGCCTCGACGACGGACCTGAGAGCTCCCCTGGGGGTGCGCTTTTGGGGCTCGGCGGACAGCTCAGGGCCCCTCCTCAGACGTCTGTGCTCTGGCCATGTGCGCTCTTGGGGGGACGTGTGATTTGAATCTACGGCTTTGAACGCCTTCAAATGCCCGCCCTAAAGGCTCCTGGGGTTACAGGGGCCCCCGTCGTAGTTTTTATAAAACTGGATTCGGCGGTCTCAGTGCAGCAGGTAGGCGAACGCATTGGTCTTCAGTACCTATGGGAACTTCTACATCGGCTTGACGCTTGGGTTCATAGCCACCATGGCAATCGCGGTGGCTCTGAACAGGTTGGGGGACGCTATGTTCAGGCGCGGCGTCGCCAGGCCATTCTTCGTGTTGGGGCACAGGCTGCACCACAGGAGCTTCCTCTATCGCGCTGTCCCCTTCGCGTACTTCGTGGTGTCGGTGCTGCTGCTCGCAGGCTACGTGCACATCGTATGGAGCGTGCTCTGGACGGGGCTGGCTGGGACGAGCCTCGTGGCCGCTGACTGCCTTATCATGGACATGGCCATGGACTACGCACTCAAGGGGCGGGGGAAGTGGCTGCTCAAGCACGAGCTGGTCTACGCCGCCGTCCCACTCTACGCCTTCTCTATGTTCCTCAGGTAGGAGGACTATCGGTTCCGTCTCTTGACATTTCGCCTGCCAGCTCGAGGTCGTCCCCTGCCCCTCTGGACCTGAGACCGGCTACGACGCCGAGCCTGTCCCCTAGGGGCCTGTTCTGCCCGAGCTTCCACTTGCCTTCCAGCGAGGAGACGCGGATCTCGAAACCAACTATCGCTTTCAGCTCCCTGGCCAGATAGTCGGCCGGGGCTTCCGAGACACGCCACGGCGACCCCTGCCCTTCCTCGAACTTCTCTGTGAGCCTGGTGACGAGTTTGAGAAGCCTCGACTCGTCGGTGAAGAAGCTGACGGGACCCCTCGCGTGTACTGCGATGTAGTTCCAAGTGGGGACAACTTCGCCCTTCCCAATGCTGGACTCGTACCACTTCGGAGAGATGTACGCTTGCGGCCCGACGAATATGGCCAGCCCTTCCGTCCCGGGGACGGTGTCCCTCCACTGGAGGTTTCCCCGGGCTATGTGGCCGAGGATGGTCCCGTGCTCCCCGGCGTCCCTATCGATGAGCATCGGGACGTGGGACGCAGAGACCCCGCGCGGTGTGACCGTCACCACCGTCCCGAATGAAATCCTGTCGATCATCTCGAAAATCACCTCTGCCCTCTCCTCCCTGAACCACCTCGGGTTGTACAAGCATCCGCCGCTCGGCGGGCTGCGATAAAAAGAGCGCCGGGGGTGTAACCTGCCAGCCTGCCCCAGCGAGACGCAAAATGGCTGCACCCCTTCGGCTGCGAACGAGCCTCCTCCTCGGCCCAGAGTGGACGCATCCGCCTAGGACGGTTCAGCGCGCCTATCAGCCCACGATATCCCATGCCCGATCCCGACGAGGCAGGGTGGCCATATGGGATTGAGCGCCTCGCGTACCTTAAATCATGGCTGGATAAACCATCCAGCGGCGTATGCAGAAATCACTCGAGGTCGCGATGGTCGCCGCCTTCACCTCAGCGATAGTTGGCTCCGATTTCGCCCTGGCGCCGTACGCCGACGTCAAGCTTCTCGACACCCTGGTGTTCGTCGCGTCCTTCGTATTCGGCCTCAGGGTTGGTGCTTCGGTAGCCGTGCTCTCGGAGACCATATGGGGGTTCGTCAGCCCGTTCGGGATGGCCGGGGCCATCCTCCCGTTCCTCGTCGGGGGGGAGCTGCTGTTTGCCCTCGCAGGCTATGGCGCCTCGCGCGTATGGAAGTACTCGGACCGGCCGGGGCCTCTTTCTATACGGAACCTATTCTTCGGCGCCATCCTGTCCATCTGCGCGTTCGCCTGGGACTTCGAGACCAACCTCGCTACCGGGCTCCTCGCGGGAGCGGCATCAGTCCCGTCCCTCCTCGCGTACGAGGTCTATGGCATCCCATTCATGATCGCACACGAGATAAGCGACTTCGCGCTCGGTTCCCTGTTGGCCCCGGGCATCATCGCGCTGTCTTGGCGGATGGTCGCCATGAGGGGACCGAGGAGCATTGTGGGAGGGGCGGGGACCCTCCGCAGCGAGGGGGGAGAATAGCCGTGCAGGTTCGGACTCTCTACGGAGTGGTAGCGGTACTTGTCGCGGCGATGCTAGTCGTCTCGAGCGCTGGTGTGTACTACTATTATCAGGACCAGCAGGCGTCGACTCTGAACCAGCAGCACACGGCCGAGCTCGACGCGGCCCTCACCAGCTATAAAGCCCTCTCGGGGTCTTTCAACGAGAGCCTGGACGGATACAACGAGACCCTCTCTCTCCTAGCGGGGGCGGTGGCCGGCCTGAACACGAGCACCCCTGCGTACCACGAAGCGAGCCTCGCCCTCGCGTCGCTTTGGAGCACGTATCAGTCCCTCGCGAAGGCCAGAGGGAGCGGGACGCTGGCCTACGAAGTCCACATGCTCGTCGACTTCGGCAACGGCACCAGAGTCTGGTACAACGACACGAACGTCCAACCTGGATGGAACGGCTATGTAGCAACGCTTGTCATCTTGGATGGGCGAGTCCAGGCGACTTGGTACCCTCAGTACGGGGAACATTTCGTGACAGGGATAGACGGAGTGGCGGACACCAGCGCGGACTACTGGTTCCTTCTCACCTACAACAAGACGAGCTCTTGGCAGGTCGCGCAGGTGGGGGCGGACGACATACCTATGCTAAACGGCACCAACTTCGCGTGGGTGTACTGCCCTGAAAACGCCAGTTACCTCCCTGCCTGTCAGCTCCCGTAGGGCCATCCAAATTGGCTGGACGGACCAGAGCCGACGGCGTCCTCGCCGGCTCTCCGTCTGAACCGGAGGGCCTCGTCGCCACGGCCTCTGGGCTGAGGAGGACGGTCATCTCGGCGGTGGAAGAGACGCTCGGCGATTCGATACTCCTCTCAGGGGGCCTCGATACGAGCATAGTCGCGACGGTCGCTTCGACGTTCCGTCGTAGGGGGGAGGGGGGCCTGAAGGCCTACACGGTGATCTTGAAGGGCGCTCCTTCGCCCGACCTCGAGTACTCAAAGCTCATCGCGGGCAGGCTGGGCCTAAAGCATGACATACTGGGTGTCAGCGTAGACGAGGTCGAAGGGGCTCTCCCAGACGTCATAAGCGTCCTGGGGTCATTCGACCCCATGGAGGTCAGGAACAGCGTGGCGGCGTTCATCGGGCTCCGGAGGGCCCAAGCCGACGGCTTCCACGCAGTGATGACAGGGGACGCAGCCGACGAGCTCTTCGCAGGCTACGGTTTCATATTCAGGCTCCCGGAGAAGCAGGCGAAGGAAGCGCTCGTCCACCTATGGCGTGTGATGCACTTCTCTTCGGTACCACTCGCTGAGTCCCTCGGGATCGCCGCGCGTCTCCCCTTCCTGCAGGGGCGCCTGAAGGAGTTTGCCATGCACCGCGTCAGATACCAATACCTCGTAGGCAGGAGAGACGGGACGGGCGAGCTCTTTGGGAAGTACGTCCTCAGGGCAGCCTTCAAAGGGATGCTCCCCGAGGCTATAACGTGGAGGACGAAGACCCCCATCGAACAAGGCTCTGGGACGACGGCGCTGCAAGGCTGGTACGCGCAGCACGTCAGAGACGCGGAGTTCGGCGCGAAGCGGAAGGGATACCTTGAACGAGACGGGGTCAGAATCAGAGACAAGGAACAGCTCGCGTACTATGATGTCTACAGGCGAGTCCACGGGCCGCCTCGGCCGCTCGACCCGAGCCGGCGGGCCTGCCCTGCGTGCGGGTCCAACGTCCCCGACGCCGCCACCTTCTGCACGACCTGCGGCGAGTATCCCATCTAGCCTGGTAAGTCATTGCGCCCCAACGCCGTTGCTCCATCCTTCGTACGCGCCTGCGGCGTAGAGATCCGGATGATTGTTGGACGAGTATGTCAAGCGGCCGCTCTTCGCGACGGCCCAGGCTGCGTCACCTGTCATAGTAATACTTATATGCACTTTATCGTCATATGATAATCATGACACTTGAAATACTCCCTGCCAAGCCTCACGCGCTGCTCTTCCAAGCTTTGGCCAACCCGGCCAGGATGCAGATTCTGAACCTGCTGAGAGAAAAGGGGAGGATGAACGTCACTCAGATCTGTGGTGAGCTGGGGATGGAGCAGACGCGTGTCTCGCACAGCCTCAGGTGCCTTGCGTTCTGTGGGCTGGTAAATTCGAGCCGAGAAGGGAAGTCCAGGATCTACTCCGTCAATGATGAGACTACGCTGCCGCTCCTGAAGGCGGCAGATGAGCATCTGAGGAGATACGCAACGAACCTCCTCACCTGTGATTCCCTGGAGAGGTAGGTCGTCGTGAGCCGTATCGACCTCGTGGTGGCCGTACAGGGCTCAGCCGCCTCCGCCGAGGGAGTTGTGGGGTCAAGCTCTGCACGCTTTCGTTCTATACGGGCGTGGAGAAGATGAGCTCCCGCGCGGAGTAGCGGGACTCCATCTCCATGTCCAGCTTGAAAAACCAGATCAGGGCAGGCGTGCTAGGATCCCACACCCGCGAGGATGCGAGGGGGATCTCGGCGGCCCGCTCAACTCCCCTGGCATGGGCCTTCGCTCTAGTTGCGATAGCAGCCTGCTGCGGCCTGCCATTCTTGGTCCTAGCCGCAGGCGGGCTCGCGTCCATCTCGGTCGCCGCGGGGCGGTACTGGCCGCTCTCCTCTGGCGGTGCGGCCCTTGTTGCGTCGGCAGCCGCGGTCGGGGTTGCACGGCGGGCAAGCAGCAAAGGCAGGGCTCAACAGATGGACGGCGAAGACGAAGAGGATTGCTGCAAATGATTCGAATCTGCACCCGACGGAGGTCGAGCTAGATTGACGGCTAGCCAGCTCGACCGACTCCATTGTGAGCGATTCGCCGTCGAAGCCACTTTCGCCGGGAGGGCATACATCGCTCTCTTCCTATCTCTTTCGATATCCATCTCGGCGCTCTACCTGTTCCTCCTCCCCTCGCTCCCGCTCGGGGCGCTCGTGCCCTATGCGATCCGGTTCATAACCCCAGTCCAGGCGGCTTTCGCTCTGGTCTTTGGCGTCCTACTGAGCCTGGTCGTCACGCTGAACGTCTACGCGTTCAGGATGCGCGCATCCTCCGTCAAGGGCGTCACCGCAGGGTCGATCATCGCCAGCCTGGTGAACGGGCTCTGCTGCACCCCGCTGATACCTAGCCTCATAGCCATGACCGGGGCTTCGACGCCTGTCCTCTACGAGATATCCCCTCGGCTCCAGGCCTTCTTCGAGCTCAACTCGCAGTACTTCTACGCTCTCTCTGTCGCGCTCCTGCTCATCTCGGTCCACTACCTGAGCCGGAGCATCACCGCCTGCTGCGGCGTGCGGAAGGGGGAAACGTCGCAGTGAGGAACCGAAAGCCAGGGCGGCGGCGAAGAGGAGGCAACAGGAAGCTGCTTCTTGTTTCGCTTGGCTTGCTCGTCGTCCTGGTCGCCGCTGGGGTAGGTACCTATGCGTCATACGCGCACCAACAGCAAGCGAGCACCACAGGAGCCGTCGGCATAAGTGCGGGGGACAGGGCTCCGGACATGCCCCTCTATCTGACTAACGGGACGTCCACGTCACTGAGCAGCCTCCAGGGCCATACCGTCCTCGTGTGGATGGTTGCCACCTGGTGCCCGGGTTGCCAGGAGACGGCGCCCCTCATCGTGTCGCAGTATTATTCCCAGCTCCGCTCGGCTGGCGTCACCCTGCTGACCGTCGAGGACTACAACGACCTCGGATACTCGGGCCCGACCATGACACAGTTCGCAAGCCAGTATGCCGGCGGGGCGGGAAGCCATCCAGGCTGGCTCTTCGCCGATACGTCCCAGAGCGCCACCTACACCTACAACCCACAGGCCGACCTCGACATATGGTACCTCGTCGGCCCGTCGGGGCAGATAGCGACCAGCGGCCTCAATCTCGGAACGACGATTCAGAGCGCGATAACAGCCGCAGCCAGCCTTCAGGCTGCGACGCGGTAGGGATGACTATCGCTCAGAAGTCCAGTAGCAACCGGCCTCGACGTCCTGACGGAAGACGAGAGGGTGGATGGCTGTTCGCAGGCGCCCAGACTGGAACATGAGTGTTGAGCGGCTGAAGATGCGTGCGAGGTGCGGAACCGCTCGGAGAGGCGGCACACATCGTCTGGTTTTTATCCTCCGAAGACGACGCTCATCATGGGACGAAGACCAAAAACGAACATGGGTACCCAGCGGAAAACACATCCCTTGGGATTCACATGGGTTCCATTGCTGCGCGGGCTTCAGCATCGATACCATATGAGCCATCGGCTGCGTCTCATCACAAGCGACACGCGAGCGCATCCTACGCCCCGGGCCGCCCCGCACTCGCACGAGGGTCAGTCCAGGCTCACTGTTGGAGAGTCCGGTCCCTGTGAAGCAGGATGCCCACATTGGCACCTCCGCCGTTCCCCCCCGCCTGCCTCATCTAGGGGGTAGCCTCTACGAACGGGGGCCGCAGTTGTCCTACCCTCCAGCCGAGCTCTCCACGGCGCATCCCCAGGCTTATCTGCGATGACACCGGGCGGCGGTGGCATGGGGAGGGGCGAAGGGGTCTTGGAGTCGACCTGGTACAGGGACGCTGTGATATACGAGGTCCACGTGAAGGCGTTCCGCGACAGCGCTTCCGACGGCATCGGGGACATACGGGGGCTCACTTCGAAGCTCGACTACCTACGCGACCTAGGGGTGACGGCCGTATGGCTCCTCCCGTTCTACCCTTCGCCTCTCAGAGACGACGGCTATGATATCTCGGACTATCACGGGGTGTACAAGGCCTACGGAGACATGGCAGACTTCAGGAACTTCCTCCAGGAAGCGCATATGAGGGGGATCCGCGTCATCACCGAGCTCGTCATCAACCACACCTCGGACAGGCATGACTGGTTCCAGAGGGCGAGGAGGGCCCCCCCAGGCTCACGGGAGCGGGAGTTCTACGTCTGGACGGAGGACCCCAAGAAGTATTCCGAGGCGAGGGTGATCTTCAAGGACAGCGAGACCTCCAACTGGACGTGGGACCCGGTGGCGAAGGCGTACTACTGGCACAGGTTCTACAGCCACCAGCCTGACCTGAACTTCGACAGCCCTGACGTCCAGAAGGCGGTCATCGACGTAATGGACTTTTGGCTCAAGCTCGGGGTCGACGGGCTCCGACTGGACGCCGTCCCCTATCTGTACGAGAGGGAGGGGACCAACTGCGAGAACCTCCCCGAGACACACGGGTTCCTCAAGAAGATGCGCGCCCACATGGACTCGAAGTTCAAGGGGAGGATGCTCCTGGCCGAGGCGAACCAGTGGCCGTCAGACGCCGCCCGGTACTTCGGCGATGGGGACGAGTGCAACATGGCTTTCCACTTCCCCCTGATGCCTAGGATGTTCATGGCCATCCAGATGGAGGACAGGTTCCCCATAGTTGACATCCTCGAGGAGACCCCCCCCATACCGGAAGGGTGCCAGTGGGGGATATTCCTCAGGAACCACGACGAGCTGACGCTGGAGATGGTGACTGACGAGGAGCGGGACTACATGTACAGGGCGTACGCCCACGACAAACAGGCCCGGCTGAACCTCGGGATTAGGCGCAGGCTCGCCCCGCTGTTGGGGAATGACAGGCGTAAGATCGAGCTGATGAACATACTGCTCTTCACCCTCCCGGGGACCCCGGTGATTTACTACGGGGACGAGATAGGGATGGGGGACAACATCTACCTCGGGGACAGGAACGGGGTGAGGACGCCGATGCAGTGGAACGCTGACATGAACGCGGGTTTCTCAAGGACAAACCCGCAGAGGCTCTACCTCCCCGTGGTCATCGAGCCACGCTTCCACTACGAGGTGGTCAACGTGGAGAACCAGGAAGCTGACCTTTCGTCCCTCCTCTGGTGGTTCAGGCGGGTGATATACATGAGGAAGCAGCACAGGGCGTTCGGCCGTGGGTCAATCGAGTTCGTCCGCGCCGAGAGCGAGAAGGTCTTGGCATTCGTGAGGCGGTACGAGAACGAGAGCATGCTGGTGGTAGCGAACCTCTCCAGGAAGCCGCAGTGCGTCGACCTTGACCTTGGGGCGTTCGAAGGCGACCGGCCCACGGAGGTGATGGGGGGGAGCGCGTTCCCTGATGTCGGTAAGGTTCCATACAGGCTCACATTGGGCGCATATGGCTACTACGTCTTCTCCCTTGCTGAGAAGGCGCGCCCAGCGGACGCCCCAGCCGAGCAGGCTGTCCAGCTCGAGGTCCAGCGCGGGGAGGGAGAGCTCTTCTGGGGGAGGCACAAGCGGACCATGGAGACATCTGTCCTTCCGGCCCTTTTCAGCGGGGCGAGGTGGTTCGGGGGGAAGGCGCGCAGGATCGACTCAGTCACCATCCGAGACGCCGTGGAGATAAGGCAGGGCCAGAACTACTGGCTGGCCGAGGTGCTCGTCGACATCGTGTACTCCGAGGGGCCGCCAGAAACTTACTCCGTGCCGCTTGGGCTGATGCCTGACGACGAATTCTCGAAGCTCCCGGAGCACGTCCGCCCGAGGGCAATCGCCAGGGTCCTGTCGAAGGATGGGGGAGGAACCCTCTTCGACGCGGGGTCCCACCCTGAGTTCGCGTCCGCCCTGATGCACGGGCTCTACGTCAAGAGGGCCGCCAATGGAGCGAGCGGAAGGTTCGCATTCGTCCCAGGCCCTACCTTGAGGAAGGCGGTCCCTGTCCCCCCCGCCCCTTCTGAGTTCCGGCCGCTGGGGGCTGAGCAGAGCAACAACAGCTTCGTCGCCGGCGAAGGGGTCGTGCTGAAGCTCCTGAGGCGCGTAGAGGAAGGGGTCCAGCCCGAAGTGGAGCTCGGAGGGTTCCTCACAGCCCGGGGGTTCCCCTACACCCCCGCCTTCCTCGGACACGTCGAGTACCAGCAGGAGGACAGGGACCCCGTCGTGGTAGCCGTTGCCGAGTCGTTCGTCAGGAACGAAGGGGACGCGTGGAAGCTCTTCACCACCCACTTCGAGGACTTCGCGGAGAAGGCTTCGCAGGGGCAGTACGGGGCCCTCCTCGACGCCCTCGCCCCCTCAGGCTCGATAGTCCAGCTGGCCCGCGGGCGGTCACTCGACAAGCTCTTTGAAGTGACGGGCCCTCTCTTCCGGGACAACGTGAGGCTACTAGGAAAGAGGACAGCCGAGTTCCACAAGGCGCTCGCTTCAGACCAGGGGGACCCAGACTTCGCCCCCGAGCCCTTCGGCTACCTCGGCCTGACCTCCCTCGCCCAGTCGATGCTCTCCGCCGCCCACAGGAGCGTGCAAACCCTGTCGAGGGCTAAACTATCGGACCCTGTGCTGGCGGGGCGACTTTCAGCCCTCCTCTCCCGGAAGGAAGAAGTCTTCTTGACCTTCGAGAAGATAAGGACTCTCAGGACTGACGCCCTCCGGTGCAGAATCCACGGGGACTACCATCTGGGGCAGGTGCTCTTCACAGGGAAAGACTTCGTCATCGTGGACTACGAAGGCGAGCCTGCCCGCCCCCTGGGGGAGCGGAGGCTGAAGAGGTCCCCCCTCAGGGACGTCGCCGGGATGCTCCGCTCCTTCCACTACGCGGCCGTCTCCAACCTCTTCGCTAACGGGGGTTCAAGGCAGTACGCACAGCACCCGAAGATCTGGGAGTGGGCCAAGGCCTGGTACCTCGCGGTCGCCTCGTCGTTCCTCGAGGCCTACCTTGGCGAGCTCGGCGGGAGCAGGCTCGCTCCATCGGACGACAAGGCCATCGAGGCGATGCTGGGCGCTTACCTTCTCGAAAAGGCGCTCTATGAGCTCTTGTACGAGCTCAACTCCAGGCCGGACTGGGTCGGGGTCCCCATGGTCGGGATAGAAGAAGTGCTGGGGAATAAGACACCCTCTCCGCCCAGTCCAGGGCCTTGACTGAGAACTATGGCCTCCCCGACCTCGGTGCGACCTGGGACGGGGCAGGGACAGAGTTCGCCGTCTACTCCGCCGAAGCGACCTCGGTGGACGTGCTCCTCTTCGACTCCCCACGGGCGACTCCGAAGGAGAGGCTCCCCCTCGCCCGCGCGGGGGGGTTCATATGGAGGGGGAGGGCTCCAGGGGTGGGTCCGGGTCAGCTCTATGCGCTCTCCGTCGACGGTCCCTACAACCCTGCCAAAGGGCACAGGTTCAACAAGAACAAGGCGCTCCTCGACCCCTACGCCAGGGCCGTCGCCGGTCCGCTGAGATGGGACGACTCTCTCTTCGGATACCAGCTCGAGGACCCCCAGGGCGGGTCGTCCTTCGATACCAGAGACTCCTCGCCCTTCGTGCTCAAAGGGGTGGTCGTCGACCCATCTTACGATTGGGAGGGCGACAGGCTCCCCCGGACGCCGTGGAGGGACACGGTGATCTACGAGGCGCACGCGAAGGGGTACACCAAACTCAAAGAAGACGTCGATGCGGCGAAGAGAGGGACCTACTCGGGGTTGTCGTCCCCGGGGACCGTCGCCCACCTGAAGGATCTGGGCGTCACAGCCGTGGAGCTCCTCCCGGTCCACCAGCACGTCGACAACAGGTTCTTGGTGGAGAGGGGGCTCACAAACTACTGGGGGTACAACACCCTCGGGTTCTTCGCCCCCGACGCGCGCTACGCAAGGCCAGGGGTACCCGGCGGGGAGGTGGAAGAGTTCAAGTCAATGGTGAAGGAGCTCCACTCCGCGGGGATAGAGGTCGTCCTCGACGTGGTCTACAACCACACGGCAGAGGGGAACCAGTTTGGCCCGACGCTGAGTTTCAGGGGGCTGGACAACAGGGCATACTACAAGCTGCAGAAGAACCACTCTGCTGCCTACACAGACTTCACCGGGACCGGGAACACCCTGAACACCGGGCACCCCTTCGTAGTGAAGATGATAATGGACAGCCTCAGATACTGGGCCCTGGACGCCCACGTCGACGGTTTCAGGTTCGACCTCGCCCCCGTCCTCGCCCGCCCCGACCACGAAATAGACCTGTTCAGCCCGCTCCTCCAGGCGATACACCAGGACCCCGTCCTTTCCAAGCGCAAGCTGATAGCAGAACCTTGGGACCTCGGCAGGGGAGGGGACCTACAGGGGATGTTCCCGCCGCCCTGGTCGGAGTGGAACGGGAGGTTCAGGGACACCGCCAGGGGCTACTGGAGAGGGGACCACGTCCCCCTGGCCGAGGTGGCGACGAGGCTCGCGGGCTCCAGCGACCTCTACACGAGAGGTGACCGCGGGCCGACGGCAGGGGTGACCTTCGTCACTTGCCACGACGGCTTCACCCTGAGAGACCTGCTTAGCTACAACGAGAAGCACAACGAGGCGAACGGCGAGGAGAACCGAGACGGATGGTCGAACAACCTCTCTTGGAACTGCGGGGTGGAAGGGCCGACGTCGGACCCGACTGTCGTAGCAATGAGGCGGAGGCAGTCGATGAACATGCTCGGGACGCTCCTCCTCTCCCAGGGCGTCCCCATGATCCTCGGGGGAGACGAGTTCGGGAGGACCCAGGGAGGGAACAACAACGCCTACTGCCAGGACAACGAGACGAGCTGGGTGGACTGGAGAGAGGGTTCCATGGACCTTGCGC
Source organism: archaeon (assembly GCA_021800855.1). Lineage (GTDB taxonomy): Archaea > Thermoproteota > Nitrososphaeria > Nitrososphaerales > Gagatemarchaeaceae > UBA183. The sequence continues at coordinate 25,249 of JAJYYP010000004.1, forward strand.
TCACACGGTTCGCGAAGCGCGCGGCTGAGATACGACGGAGCAGCCCCATCTTCAGGAGGGAAGAGTTCTTCAGGGGCGCCCATAACGGTGACGGACGGAAGGACATCGCCTGGCTCAGGCCCGACGGGCGCGAGATGACGACGGATGACTGGCACGGCACAAGGGAGCGCGCCGTCGGAATGCTGCTCGCCGAAGACCCCCCGTCTACCCGTGACTTCCTCATGGTCCTGAACGGGTCCCCGGGGGACGTTGCCTTCTCGCTCCCGCCCAGGGGGGGCGGGTGGGAAGTCATCCTCGACACGTCGGTCCCTGTCGGCTTCCCGTCCGAGCCGCGGTTCGTGGATGGCGACGCAGTCGTCTACGGGAGGTCGCTCCAGCTATTCCGGAGTTCCCAGAGATGAAGACCCCCGGGTCGACCTACCGCCTCCAGCTCAACTGTGGGTTCCCTTTCTCCGAGGCAGAGAGGCTCGTCCCGTATCTCAGCTCCCTGGGGGTCCAGACCCTGTATTGTTCACCCGTGCTCAAGGCGAAGACGGGGAGCGCCCACTGCTACGACGTCACAGACCATTCGGTGGTGAACCACGAGCTCGGAGGGGCTGCAGGGCTTGCGTCTTTGTCCGCGCGCCTCAAGGAGCGGGGGATGGGGCTCCTGCTGGACATAGTCCCGAACCACATGAGCGCGTCTCACGAGAACCCCTACTGGATGGACGTGCTCGAAAAGGGGGAGGGCTCGCAGTTCAGCAGGATGTTCGACATCGACTGGGACCCGCCGGACCGGTCCTTGAAGGGGAAGGTCCTCCTCCCCGTCCTCGGCTGCTCCCTGAGGGAGGCGGAATCGAACGGGTCGATACAGATCGCCGTCGGCGGGATTAGTCCCTTCTCCCTGCTCGTCGATGGGTCGCCCCTACCCATCTCACGTGAATCTTACGCGGAAGTCGTCGAGGCTCTCGAGTCTGTCGACCTCCACGCCAGCCTCCGGCACGCCGTCTCACGACTGAAGGCCCTCCTCCAGAGCCCCTCCCCTCACAAGCCCCGAGAGAGTCCCTCCGCCCGCCGCGCCCTAAAGGCCAGGCTCGCCTCGGCGATACGCAAGAACGTCGCGCTCAGCAGGGCCGGAGCGCGCGGGTTCAGGGTCCCGACCGATCATCTTGCCCGGGTCCTGTCGAAACAGCACTACGTCCTCTCGAAATGGACGGAAGCTGGCACGAGGATAAACTACCGCAGGTTCCTGAACGTCAACGAGCTCGTGGCCCTCCGCGTGGAGGACCTCGCCGTCTTCGAAAGGACCCACGGGTTGGTCGCATCGCTCCTCCGGTCGGGGGAGGCCATGGGAGTCAGGGTCGACCACGCCGACGGCCTGAGGGACCCCGCGGCGTACTTCCGCCGCCTCTCCGCGGCGACAGGTGGGGCATACACCCTGGCCGAGAAGATACTGATGACAGGCCGGAGGCTCCCAAAGGAGTGGGAGGTCAGCGGGACGACTGGGTACGACTTCCTCAACGCGATGAACCTCGTCTTGGTCGACGAAGCGAAGGAGGGCGAGGTCGACGCTGTCTACAGACGCTTCACTGGGGACAGCGACGGGTACCTCTCCGACGTGAGGGCCGGGAAGCTGCTCGCCATGGAAACCATGCGCAGCGAGTCGGGGAGGCTCGCCAGGCTGCTCTTAGCCTCCGCAGCCCAGGGCGCAGACAAAGACGTCATAGAAGAGGCGATCAGGGGTGTGGCATCGAACCTCGACGGGTACAGGACGTACACGTCTCCAAGGACCCGCGTAGTCAGAGGGGCTGCCCGGCGAAGGATCAGCCGTGCCGCGGTCATGGCAGTGAAAGACGGTGTCCCGAGGTGGGCTGTGATGAAGGTGAGGGACGCCCTCCTCCTGAAGGGGCCTGAGACGGTGGGGGCGGAGGGGCGCGCGGCGGCCCTCGAGTTCGTGCTGCGCTTCCAGCAGTTCACGGCGGCTGTGGCGGTGAAGGGGGAGGAAGACACCGCGCTGTACAGGTTCGTCCGCCTCGCCTCACTAAACGAGGTCGGAGGGGACCCATCCACCTTCGGGACCGGGCCGAAGGGTTTCCACAGGAAGTGCCGTGACAGGGCCAGAGACTGGCCGGGGACCATGAACGCCACCTCCACTCACGACACGAAGCGGAGCGAGGACGTCAGGGCGCGGATAAGCGTGCTGTCGGAGATCCCGGACAGGTGGGAGGAGGCGATAGAGAGGTGGCACTCCCTCTCAGCCCCAGCGAGGGGGGAGTTCAGAGGGAGGCCAGCCCCCACACCAAGGGACGAATACCTGTTCTATCAGACTCTGGTAGGGGCTTGGCCCCCGGACGGCTGCGAAGCCCCCGCTCTCGCCCGGAGGCTCGTCGACTACATGACGAAGGCTGTGCGGGAGGAAAGGGAGCAGACGAGCTGGGCTCGTCCTTCGCGAGGATACGAGGAGCGGCTGGAGCGGTTCATCCTCGGGGTACTCCGAAAGGGGTCCACGTTCCTTGACGACTTTCTCGAGTTCGAGAGAGAGGTGGAATGGTACGGAGCCCTGAACTCTCTCACCCAGGCCCTGGTGAAGATCACCGCTCCGGGGGTGCCGGACGTATATCAGGGGAACGAGAGCCTCGACTACAGCCTGGTGGACCCGGACAACAGGCGTCCCGTAGACTTCGGCGCACGCAGGAGGATGCTCGAATCGATCGACTCCGCGATTTCTCGCAGGGGGTTGGAGAAGACGGCCCAGGAGGCAGCGTTAATGCTTCGCATGGGGACAGCCAAGATGTATGTCACCGCTCTCGCGCTCCGCTACAGGAGGGGGAACGCGCAGCTGTTCGCCACTGGGGGGTATGTTCCTGTGAAGGGGACGGGGCCGAGGGCGCGGAACCTCCTGGCCTTCGTCAGGAGGGGGCGGAGGTCCGAGTGCGTGGTCTGCGCGCCCCGGCTGTTCACGGAGCTCTGCGCCCCTGGCGCACTGCCGTGCGGAGGACAGACCTGGCAGGGGACTGGGCTCGTCCTCCCCGGGCGAGGTCCTCGCTCCTATGAAGACGTCTTCACAGGCAGGGTCGTGGCGCCGGCCGAATCAGGAAGGGGTCGGCTTCTCCGTGCCGCCGAAGTCTTCTCCGAGTTCCCCGTGGCTCTCCTCAGCGCGGTCGAGCCTCCGGCTCGAGCCTGAAGATCTGGACAGGCTCCACCCGGGGGTCTAGGGACACAGTGGCCGCTTCCCCCTCCCAAGTGTACGACCCCCCTCCGATGAGCTCCTTGGCTGCGTATCGGGCGCCCAGCCCGAGCTCCCCCGCGGGGACGTTGACCCTGGCTACCCGGGCCGAGTGGGAGTCGAGGTTGGCCGCGACCGCGATGATATTGCTGTGGTCGGGGGTCCACTTCGCATAGAACAAGACCGAGTCGTCTCCCGCTGGGAGAAGCCTCAGGTTCCTCCTGAGGCGGAGGGCCGGGTTGTCTTTGCGGATGCTGTTCACCTTCGTGATGTATCCCTTGATGTTCCCGGGCGAGTCCCAGTCTCTCACCTTGTACTGGTACTTCTCCGAGTCCAGGTACTCCTCCGACCCTTCTTCCCTCGGGACGTTCTCGCAGAGCTCGAAGCCGCTGTATATCCCGTACAGAGGGGAGAGGGTCGCGGCCAGCGCGAGGCGTACCTTGAAAGCCGCCCTCCCACCTTTCTGGAGGTAGGCGTGGAGTATGTCGGGGGTGTTGGTGAAGAAGTTACCCCTGTAGTACTCCGCCGTCTCGGAGAGGACGAACTCCCTGAGAAACTCCTCCAGCTCTGGCTTCGTATTCTTCCAGGTGAAGTACGTGTAGGACTGCGTGAACCCTGACTTCGAGAGGCGCTTCATCGGCTTCGGGGCGGTGAACGCTTCGGCGAGGAATATCACGTCGGGGCGGTCCTTCTTGACCTCGGCGATGAGCCACTCCCAGAACATGGTGGGCTTGGTATGCGGGTTGTCCACCCTGAATGTGCGGACCCCCTTGGACACCCAGAAGAGCGTCACCCGCTTCAATTCCTCCCAGAGCTCCCGCCAGGCCGGCCCGTCGAAAGCTAGGGGATAGATGTCGTAATACTTCTTGGGCGGGTTCTCTGCGTATCTGATCGACCCGTCCTCCCTGTGGTAGAACCACTCAGGGTGATACTTCACGTACGGGTGGTCCGGGGAACATTGGAATGCCAGGTCGAGCGCGACCTCCATCCCTGCCCTCCCTGCCTCGGCCACTAGGTGCTGGAATTCTTCGATTGTTCCGAGCCCGGGGTCGACCGCATCGTGCCCTCCTTCTTCGCTCCCGACGGCCCACGGGCTCCCCGGGTCGTTGGGCCTTGGGTCGGGGGAGTTGTTGGGGCCCCTCCTGTTGGTCCTGCCTATCGGGTGGATGGGCGGCAGGTAGAGGACGTCGAAACCCATCGAGGATATGTCGCGGAGCCGCGCTTCGCACTCACGGAAGGTGGACCCCAGACCAGGCACCTTCCCCTGGGAGCGTGGGAACATCTCGTACCACGACGCGAACTCCGCCTCTGGCCTGTCCACGACGGCTGAGAGGTGGGGGGAAGCCGTCGCGTCCTTCCTGGGAGCGTGCTTCCACATGAGCAGGGAGAGCCGAGGGGACTTCGCAGCTCCCACCGCTTCGTGTCCTCCAGGAGCTCCCCTGATCTCGCGCGCGAAGCCCAGGAGCTCTCCCCTCTCGTCACTGTTGGCCCCTGAGGCCGCTTCTTCAACCAGCGCCGCGAGCGCGCGCTTCTCGGGACCGACGTCTTCTCCGGCTGCCGCCCACTTCTCCAGACCCCGGAGCATGGTTCCGAACCTGTCGGTCCACGCCATCACCCGGTACCTCACCACTCCGAGGTCCGCCAGCTTCACCCTCGCGACCCATCTGTCATTGGCGAAGAGCTCCATGGGGAGCTCGGACCATCCATCCTCGCCGGGCTTCTGCAGCTGGAACGCGACCCCGATGGAGTCGTGCCCGGGCTTGAACGCGTCCGCCCACACCTCTAACGTCTCACCGACCACTCTCTTGATGGGGAATCTGCCGCAGTCGACCTGCGGGTAAACGTCCTCGACCGCGACCCACCCGTCCCATGGGGACGGCTCCATGGCGCGCATCGCTCTATCTCCTCGGGACCCTCAGGTAGAGTACGCCAAGAGGCGGGAGGGTGAGGGCGAGGGAGTCCGCCCGGCCGTGCATCGGGGTCGGCTCCGAGTCAGCTCCCCCCAAGTTCCCTACCCCACTCCCCCCGTAGGCTTCGGCGTCGCTGTTCAGGATTTCCTCGTACCTCCCCCTCCTGGGGACCCCGATCCTGTACCCGTGCCTCGGGACAGGGGTCATGTTGCAGACGACCATCACCATCCCTCCTCCGCGCCCTTTTCTCACGAAGCTTATCACAGAGTTCTTGTAGTCCTGAAAGTCGAGCCACTCGAACCCTCCCTCTTGGAAGTCAAGCGCGTGAAGGGGCTCTTCCTCCATGTATGCCCGGTTGAGGTCCCTGACGAACCTACGGAGCCCGTCGCGGAGGCGGCCCCCTCCCTCTAGGTCCGCCGCACCCCGGAAGTCCCACTCCCCAGCCTGCCCTGCTTCGTCCCCCATGAAGAGGAGCTTCTTCCCTGGATGGGCGAACATGTATCCGTAGAAGAGCCTGAGGTTGGCGAATTTCTGCCACTCGTCCCCTGGCATCTTGCTCAGCATTGACCCCTTGCCGTACACCACCTCGTCGTGGGAGAGGACGAGGACGAACCTCTCACTGAAGGCGTACCAGAGGCTGAACGTGAGCTGGTTGTGGTGGTGTTTCCGGTAGAGCGGGTCCTTCGAGAAGTAGTCGAGCGTGTCGTGCATCCAACCCATGTTCCACTTGAGGTCGAAGCCGAGCCCCCCTGCCCCAGACGGGGCGGTGACCCCCGGCCACGCCGTCGACTCCTCGGCGATAAGGACCGCACCGGGGGACCTCGAATGCACCACGTCGGCCGTCTCCCGGAGGAATGCGACGGCCTCGAGGCTCTCCCTCCCGCCGTTGCGGTTGGGGAGCCATTCCCCGTCCTTCCTGGAGTAGTCGAGATAGAGCATGGATGCGACGGCGTCCATCCTGAGCCCGTCCGCGTGGTACTTCTCCAGCCAGAAGAGGGCGTTCGACACCAGGAACGACCTCACCTCGTTCCTCCCGTAGTTGAATATGTACGTCCCCCAATCGGGGTGGACCCCGAGGCGCGGGTCCGCGTGCTCGTAGAGATGGGTCCCGTCGAAGAGCCCAAGGCTATAGTCGTCCTTGGGGAAGTGTGCGGGGACCCAATCGAGGATGACGCCGACGCCGTTCTTGTGGCATTCGTCGACGAACGCCATGAACTCCGCCGGGGTCCCGTGCCTGGACGTAGGCGCGAAGTAGCTCCCCACCTGATACCCCCACGAGTCGTCGAGGGGGTGCTCCATCACGGGCATCAGCTCGACGTGGGTGAACCCCATCCCCTTCACATAAGGGACCAGCTCCCTCGCGAGTTCCCCGTAGGTGAGGGGCCTTCCTCCTTCACTCCTCTTCCAGGAGGCGGCGTGGACTTCGTAGATTGACATCGGACGGGCGAGCTGCTCCTTCCTCTCCTCCTCCATCCACCCTCTGTCGGACCAGGCGTGCTTTTCTAAGTCGGCGACCACGGAGCCGGTCCTGGGCCTGACTTCCATGGCGAACGCATATGGGTCCGCCTTTTGCTTCACCTCGCCCGTATCCCTGTTCTTTATGGCGTACTTGTACACCTCACCCTCCTCCAGGCCTGGGACGAACAGCTCCCACACCCCTGAGCTCCCCATGGACCTCATGGGGTTCTCCCCGACTGTCCAGTGGTTGAAGCCCCCCACCACGGCCACGCTCCTGGCGTTGGGGGCCCAGACTGCGAAGCTGACCCCTGGGACGCCGCCGACGCTCGTGAGGTGGGCTCCCATCTTATCGAAGGCGCCGTAGTACTTCCCTTCACCCATTAGGTACAGGTCAGTCTCTCCGAGGGTGGGCGGGAATGAGTACGGGTCAGAGCGGACAATGGTGTGACCGCTCCCGTCCTCGTACCCCAGCTTGTACTCGCGTCCGACCGGTCCTCCTTCGAAGAACCCTGAGCCTGCGACGCGCCGCATCTCGACCTTGTCTCCCCCCCTCACCTCGAGCCAGGCAGTCCGCGCCCTCGGGAGGTAGGCCCTGACGGAGGCGTACTGATCCCCCCCTGGCGCCGACCCCTTTGGCCCCAGCACCCTGTGCGGGTCAGCCTCTTCGAATTTCACTATGCTTTCGATTTCGCTTTGTGTGACCAACGCCTTCGAAGTCCTCTCACCTTTGCAGTATGATGGCGAACGAGCCCAGGGCGGATAAAAGTGTTGGATGCGCGGAGTCCCTCCCACGCTTAAATCGCGCGGGCCGGCTCGTGACTGGATGGGTTCCGGGATGTCCGCTGGGGCTTGGTCCCCCACCTTCGGGGCGGCCCCCGGGGGAGGGAGGGTGAGGTTCCGTGTCTGGGCCCCTGGCAAAGCGGAGGTCAGTGTCATCATTGAGAAAGCAGGGAAGAGGGAGAAGGCCCGCATGCACTCCACCAATGGTGTCCATGAAGCCAGCGCGGACGGCGGGGGAGGGATGCGGTACTGGTACTCGCTCGAAGGGGGTCCCCCTACGCCTGACCCTGCCAGCCTCGCGCAGCCTGAAGGGGTCCACGGCCCCTCGATGGTTGTGGACACCGCGTCGTTCGAGTGGCACGACGAGGGGTGGCGCGGGGTGCGGACCGAAGACCTAGTGATATACGAGCTCCACACCGGTACTTTCACCGAAGCTGGGACCTTCGACGGGGTCATCCCACGCCTTGGATACCTCGGCAGCGAGCTGGGGGTTACGGCCATAGAGATAATGCCCGTGGCGCAGTTCCCAGGGAGGAGGGACTGGGGGTACGACGGGGTCTTCCCATATGCGGCTCAGAATTCCTACGGGGGGGCAGCGGGGCTGGCGCGCCTGGTCGACGCGTGCCACACCGAAGGGCTCGCGGTCATCCTGGATGTGGTCTACAACCACTTCGGGCCCGAGGGGAACTGCCTCCCGCTCTACGCCCCCTACTTTTCGGGAAAGTACAGCACCCCCTGGGGGGCGGCCATCAACTACGACGGGCCAGGCTCAGACGAGGTCAGAAGGTATGTCGTCGACAACGCTCTCTACTGGGTCAGGGCCCTCCACGTCGACGGGCTGAGGCTGGACGCAGTCCACGCCATCTTCGACTCATCCCCGAAGCACGTTCTAGCGCAGCTCGCAGAAGAGGTACATTGCGCAGGGGATTCGCTGGGCAGGGCGGTCGCCATCATAGGAGAGAGCGACCTCAACGACCCGAGGGTGGTGAAAGGGAATGGTGAGTGCGGCTACGGGCTCGACGCCCAGTGGGCCGACGACCTCCACCACTCCGTCCATACCGCCCTCACGGCGGAGCGCTTCGGATACTACCAGGACTACCGGGGAGGAGAAGACGTAGCAGCCGCGTTCCGCGAGCCGTTCGTCCTGGACGGGAGGTACTCTGGATTCAGGGGGCGGAACCATGGCGCACCGTCGACTGGCGTCCCGGGGGACAAGTTCGTCGTCTTCGCCCAGAACCACGACCAGGTGGGGAACCGCGCCGATGGCGCCCGCCTCACCGTCCTAGCCGGGGAAGGAGCGGCCAGAACCGCGGCCGCGGCGGCCATCCTCTCACCATACCTCCCGCTCATCTTCATGGGGGAGGAGTTCGGGTCCAGGTCCCCCTTCTACTTCTTCTGCGACTACTCGGATCCCGAAGTGGTCAGAGGGACGAGGGAGGGGCGCCGCCGCGAGCTGGAGGGACAGGGGCAACCCTTCGTGGACCCGCAGTCCGATTCGGCCTTCGAGGCTTCGAGGCCTGACCATGGCGAGTCGGCGTCCCCTCAGGGGGAGAGGACGCTAGAGTTCTACAGGTCTCTGATAAGGTTCAGAGCAGACCACCCGACCGTCCGCGCCCCGAGAGAGAAATCCGCGGTGTCCTGGTCGGACGGGTCAGTCGTCGTCAGGAGGTGGGGCAGCGGGGGGCAGGTCCTCCTGGTGTTCGCCTTCAAGGACGGCGCGTCGTCTGTCGAGGTCACAGGAGACACTCACTGGAGGCTCGCTCTCTCTTCGAGCGGAGAGGCCCCCCACACCCTCACTCCGGGGAGGAGGGCGCCTTTTCCCGGACCGAGCGCGTCAGCCTACGTGGAAGGCTGAGGTTGGAGTTCAGGCATTCCACGGCTGCGACGCATCTGTCCCTGGGGGTACGCCAACGGGAAATGACCGCAGGCAGCCTCTGGAACTAGAAGCTTGCATGAGGCTGTAGCCGCTGTTCTGTGCCTTGGCCAGAGACAGGCTCGGGGGGCACTCATATCAAATCGCGGCGGCCGCGGCGCGAGCGTAGAGCTCCGTCAGGTCCTCCCCGCGCGCCACGCCCAACCAATTCGGCACCCCATTACGGCGGCAACCTGCGCTTTGGGTAATCATTCGCCTTCACCTAGAGATCGCCATGGCCCCGGCTGCAGGGTCTTCGCCCCTTCGAGCTCAGCGAAGCCGGGCAAGCGTCTGCGTGTTCCGCGCATGGCTGCGTTCTTCCCGACACTGAATGGCCACCCACCAACATTCGTCGGTGTCGCTACGCTCGCAGAGAACGAACGTCGGAGAACAGGAGAAGGCCAAAGGAGAAGGCGGCCGTCCCCAGGCCCGCGAAAATGTAGTCCGCGCCGAGCCCGTAGGAAGCGATGATTAACCCGCCAGCGATCTGACCGGCGGGACTTGCTGCAAAGCTCCCCACTTCGTCTATGCTAAGATATCTGCCCAGGATGTGGCGTGGTACGAAGCTCTGGACCCCTGTGAAGAAGGTCGTGTTCCCGAAACCCCCGAATGCTGTCGACACGAAGAGAATGAGAAGGGACAGCGCGGTCACAGGGAAGAAGACGAAGGCGATTATCCCGATACCCACCAACCCCCAGGGGAGAGCGAACCAGACCCCGAACCGCCGTTCTGGGTGGAGCCTGCCTACGAGCAGGGATCCCACGCTGAAGCCAGCGCCCCCAGCCGCGCCGAGTAGGCCGTAGAAGAGGGCAGACTGGTGCAGGACGCTGTCCACGTAGACGACAAGGAATGTGAAGAATAAGCTGAGGAAGAAGTTCGCCCCGAAAGAGGCGAGGGTGAGCTTGAGGAGCCCCCGCTCACCGTTGATGTAGGCGAAACCGCCCTTGAGCTGCCCAACGAACGTCGGGCGTTCGGACGGCTCCACCTCCGCGGGCCTCCCGACCGAGGCTAGAGACAGGGAGACGAGGACTATCATCACCGCTGACGCGATATAGCTCGCCCCGTTCACAGCCAGGGTCGCGGCGACTCCCACCCCCCCGACGAGTATGCCGCCGAGGGGGCTGCCTATCACAGAGGCCGCTTCTTGGGCTGCTGTGAACAGACCGTTGGCCGACCCGAGCTGTTCCTTGGATACGGCCTGCGGGAGGAAAGAGTTGATAGACGGGCGGAAGAGCGACTGTCCAAGCCCGAGGATGAAGACTGCCGTCAGGACGACGTAAAGGCTGAACCCGAAGATCGCGAGGGTCACCGCGAACACGACCATTGTGGCTGCGCGGAACCCGTCGGCGACGATCATCAGTCTCAGCTTGCTGTACCTGTCTGCGAGCGCCCCGCTGAAGACGCCGAATATCACCCTCGGCACGGTCCCTGCCACGCCGACGAGGGCGAGGTCGAAGGCGGACCCTGTGACTGTGTAGACGAGCCAGTTGATGGCAAGCAGCCCCGCCGAGGACCCGATGGACGAAGCCACTGACCCGACCCACAGCCCTCTGAAGGCTCTCTGCCGGAAGAGCGATGGGAGCTTGGCGCGCTTAGCTCCGGTTCCCCCGCTCTCCGGGGTCCGACCGCTCGAGGAAACAGAGTCGTCTGGCGCTCCTGAGAGGCTCTGTGTCGGCTGGCCGGCCACTGTCGATGGTCCGTCCTGTTCGTATTTAGCTGGATGCTAGCTGGGCGGTGTCGGTTGGGAGCGCCTTCGTCAGTTGTTTTTGCTCTCCCATAAGTTGGACGGAGGATCCCCCACGCCCTGGCATGACTCGAAGAGGGCCCTGCGAAGGGTAGGAGGACGTCAGCGAAACCAGCCCGACTTGGAAGTCAGGGGCCTGTCGGCTGCTGAGCCGCTCAGGGGATGGGGACGGCTGACGCGCGTCGACCCATGCCTTTTCCAGAGGCATGAGTCGGACGACCCCAAGGGGACCAAGCGCGGGGGCGCAAGCACTCGACCATCACGACGTTCTACGGTCCGCCGGGCGCGGCTGTCAGCCACGTAGTGACCTCGTTGTGCGGTCTCGCCTCCCTCTTTTGTTCTGCCCGATGACTGCACCAGACGGGTCGAGGTCGAGCGAAAAGAAGATGGCGATGTCGTGCGACGAACGGGGGGTGTTGGTGTAGTACCTGTCGTTGAAGCCGCACAGGCGGAAGCCGTTCGCGAGATAGAAGTCCATTCCATCCTTGTTGTCCGGCTGCGTTTCAACGATGATACACCTCAACGTGTGGAATCTTGCATACTTCGAAAACTCCGATACGAGCCGCTTTCCTATGCCCATCCGTTGTACCAGTTTGTCGACCGCCAGTTCGACCAAGTATCCGGTCTTGTTCCAACGGGTGATCCACATCAACCCCGTCCCAACGATGCGAGCCTGCCTGCCTATGGTTTCAGCGACCAGGAGGACAGCGTCTCTGTTCCGAAGCTCCTGATTGTGGTCTATGTTGACTCTCCAATGCTGGTTGATCACCCTTTCCAGACCCCCGACGTCTTCAATGCTCGCCTTCCGTACTCTCACTTCCAGCAAGTCGTACCGGTTAGATTGCAGCGGCCGCATTTGAGTTAAACTCATCGGAGCATCGGTCGGCGTCCAGGTAGGAGTGAACCCTTGTACTTCACGGAATGTCTCCATCGGCTGCCAGACGGTAGAGGTAATCTCTGGATGAGGTAGGTCGCCCAGCCTGAGCGTACCCGATGGACCGTTCGCGCGAGTCGGCGGTAATGACGTGCTTACCCGAGGATTAATCGCGCGGACGCCGTTGTGTTCTCTTCGCTGGAAGAACGAAGAAGGGGAGGAAGGAAGCATCCCCCAGGTCTTGCTCAGCCTGAACATGTAACAGTTCTGACAGGCGGAGTCCACATTCCTGCGGCCCAACCCGAAGTTCAGGGTCGCATCAGTCCAGGCTATCGAGGTATCCTTTCAGATTTTTCCTACCTCTAGATTCAGAGCGCGAAATTCGCCAATGAACCTATCCCAAAAGAAACTCAAAATGCGGCGCGTCAACTGAGATGATGCCTAGATTCGCCTTTTCTCGCTTAAAGAAACTGAAATCTGGGGGATTAGGTTTTTATAGAAAATTCGCGCTCCTATTATAGATATGGATTTGCGAGGTGGGGGGAAATCCGGGGCAGGGAAACCGGTCTATGATTAGCGTTTTTCTAAGTAATCCTTTCACAAATCGAAGTGTTTTGTGGAAGTTGGTACCTACCCGTCACCTCCGAAACATATTCGAAAACGGGGAATCCTAGGCGGGTATAGCTCCCAAAGAGCAGCACGCTCAGAGCGGACCTACTAGTTCCTGTCTGGACGACGCCCTAGTCCCAGGGCACGCTCGTCTGGCAGCGGGACTTTCTCGTCTTGCGCTCTGCCCGTAACTCTCGAACTTCGCCGAGTCAGTTCAAACCCAGACTTTCTTCACTTCGGAGAAATGTGGATCGTCAGTCACGCAAGGAAGTCGAAGCCGCTTCGAAGTCGCCATGATGAGCGCGTCGGTCATTGGGACATGGAGCTTGTGGCTGATTTCGGCTCCCTGCTCAGCTATTTCCTTGTCGACGTCAATCACGTCGAACTCCCTCTCAATGGTATCGGCTCTCAATTTGGCGACAGCCCTACCTTCGCCAGCCAGAGTGAGCTTGTACACCTCGAAGATTGTGACTGACGAAGCGAAGGCAGACTTCGACTTTTCGAGCAGGGCCTTCAGTTTGCTCATCTCTTCGGGGCTCTTCGAAGTGAACACTGCCCAGAAGTATCTGGTGTCGAAAAGCATTACTCTTCTTCCCTCATCGCGTCTAGACGCTCGAACGCCTCGTCCCTGCTCAGTTTGCTCGTTCCAGCCAAGTCGAAGAGGGACGGCACTTTCGTAAATATGACCCTGCCACCTTCGGCCTCCACCCTCAACCTCGTCCCTTCTTGGATCCCCAGTTTGCGTCTTACCTTCGTCGGAATCGTAGTCTGCCCACGCCTCGTCACAACTACTTCTTGGGTCACGCCGGACGAACAGAGGCTCCTGCTATTAAGGAATTCCTACCGCGAGAACATTCCTACCAGCGTGGAGCTCCTGGGATTTTGACTTCACTGGTCGAAGCAATTGTGTAAGTTCCGCTTTGAATACCCTCATAACTAAGTTCGTCATGTTTCACCGCTGACACGTGCGGAGGTCCAACCTCGCCAAGACCGCTGGTTCAAGTCCGGCCGACCCCAGCTTTAATGGGCTGGCTATGCGCCTTGTTCCGCAAGAAGGGCTTGACTCTAGCATTCCGCTCGATGTGCGATCAGGTAGCGTCACCAGACAACATGGGCAATAGCATCAGACAGCGCGTAGCTCGCTTCCAGGTTAATCCGTCGCCGGTGAAGGCGGGTTCTTTGTTCGCCTTTGTGGCGCCCACAACTCCATGATGTTGCCCGCCGGGTCTGAGAAGTATGTGCTCCATGCCAGTCGAGAGCCGTGCCAGCCTCTCGAGTTTTCGGTCTTGGGGCTGCACTTTATGCTCTTGCGTTCCAAGAACCGAATGCACTCGTCTAACTTGTCAGGTTGGACTTCGAAAGCCACGTGCAGAGCGGCCTTGACCATTTCGTCTCCGTACCCGCTCATGAATCCTCTGTCTTCGTGGGCAAAGCCGAAGTATTGTTCGCCCACGTCAGCGAAATGAATGTGTTTCTTGTCCGGACGAGCTGGAAACTCGAGACCTATCTTTCGGTAGAATTTGGCGCATTCTTCGGTCCTTGTGGTAAGGAAGGCGACCTCGGCGACCCGTAACAGTGGCAGTCTCTTCATTCGAAGCGCTGTCGTCCCACGGTTCCAGGCTTAAAGGGGTTCTTACCACTTTCGCTCGCCGAAACCATCCACCAGTGACTCGTTCATCTGATGCGGGATCATTAATCGACTTGTGCATATCGAGTCAAGCCGCTCGCATAAGGGATGGATTTGCACGTAAACCTTCGAATTCGGACGACCCCGTCAGAGGTCGAAGTAGAGGTTGAATTCGTAGGGGTGCGGCCGCGCCGCCACGCTCCTGTATGCCTCCATCTCGAGTTCGACCATCACATCGACCAGGTCCTTCGGGAAGATCCCGTCCAGGAACCCGGAGTCGCTCTCGAGGCTCTCAACCGCCTCCTTGAGGCTCCCTGGGAGCTCTCCGACCTTGAGGGCCCTCCGCCTCTCCGGGGTGAGCTTGTAGATGTCCTCGTCGACGGGGTCGCCTGGGTCTATCTTGTTCCGTACCCCGTCCAGGCCTGCGGCCGTAATCGCGGCGAAGGCGAGGTAGGGGTTGCACGAGGGGTCCGGGGTCCTGAACTCCACCCTCTTCGCCCTTTCTGACCCTCTTTCGTAGGCCGGGATCCTGACGTTGGCTGACCTGTTCATCTTGCTCCATGCGATGTAGACCGGCGCCTCGTATCCAGGGACCAGCCTGTGGTAGGAGTTGGTCGTCGGGTCGACGATGGCGCAGAGGGCCCGGCTGTGCGACATTATCCCCCCTATGTAGTATCTGGCGAGCTGGCTCAGCTCCGCATAATCGTCGGCCGGGTCGAAGAACGCGTTCCTCTCGCCCTTCCAGAGGCTGGAGTGGACGTGCATCCCGACGGCGTTGTCCCCGAAGATAGGCTTGGGCATCGTGGTCGCGATCATCCCCATCTGGCTCGCCACGTTCTTTGTGACGAACTTGTATGTCATCGTGCTGTCGGCCATGGTGACGAGTTCGTCCCTGTAGATGTCTATCTCGCACTGGCCCGCCGTCGCCACTTCGTGGTGGTGGGCGTTGCTCAAGACTCCGAACCCATCACGAAGGTAGTTGACGCAGACCCCGCGGTAGTCGTTGAGGGTGTCGACGGGCTGGGCAGGGTAGTACCCGTCCTTGAACCTGATGGGGAAGTTCGTCCCCCTGCACTCTGAGGCAGATTCCTTCGAGGATATCTTGAAGCCAGACGAGAACGGGTTGTTCGTCTCCCAGGTCGCGGCGTCGAAGACGAAGAACTCGACCTCCGGCCCCCAGAGCGAGCCGGTGAACCCCGCGTCCCGAATCTTCTGCTCCGCCACCTGTGCCACATGCCTCGGGTCCCTGGCGAACCTCCCTCTGCCATAGCCCGCATTTACGTCGCATATCAGCCGCGCCGTCTTGAGCTGGCCGCTAGTCCATTGGAAGACCCCGTAGGTCGAGGGGTCGGGGACCAGGAGCATGTCTGACTCGTTGATGTCGACGAACCCCTTGACCGACGAGCCGTCGAGCTTGGCCACCCCTTCAGCGAACATCCCCTCGTTCGCCATCTCAGAAGGGAGGGTCACGTGCCTGAGCCTCCCGGGGACGTCCGTGAACTGGAGGTCGACGAACTTCACCTCTTCCTCCCTCAGCAGCCTGATCACCTCCTCGCCGGAGAATGTCCTCTTCGCGAAGTCTCCCGTAGCCGTCACCTGGAATGTCAAACACGGCGCCGATGTTCACAAAATATATAATGTGGAGCTCAATCATGAACAACGGTTGTCTGACAAACCATGGTAAAACCAACCAAACGTTCTGACGAAGCAGGCCAGAAGGAGGGTGCGCTTGGACGAAGCACCGACACCCTCGACCTCAAGATACTCAGGATGCTCCTCCTCGACGGGAGGGCGTCGGCCCGGGAACTCGCCTCGAGCCTGGGGGTGTCCACATCTACGGTCACTGCACACCTCGAGCGGCTCCGGGGGAGCGGGATCCTGCGGGGGTTCACAGCCGTGCTCGACTTCCAGAGGCTTGGGTACGAGCTGACAGTCGTCACGGAGATCAGCGTATTGAAGGGGAAGCTCTTCGAGATGGAACGGGAGATAGCGAGGCTACCGACGGTTTGCGCGGTCTACGACGTCACGGGCGAGATAGACGCAATAGTCGTCTCCAAGTGCAAAGGGAGGGAGGAGCTGAGCCGCTTCACAAAGGGGCTCCTGGCGATGCCCTTCATAGAGCGGACCAACTCCCACGTGGTCCTGACCACTGTCAAGGAAGACTTCCGTGTCCCAATCTAAGCTTAAATGACGACAACGCGCCACGATGTCTCCCGACATGGTGAAGATCAAGGTGAAGCTCGGCCAGGCTGAAGCCGAAGTCGAGGCAGACCCCGAGCACCTTAGGGAGGCTATCGACCTAATCCCCGAAGTAGCTGGGAAGCTCCCCCAGATGGGCAGGGCCTCCCCGGCAGCGGACCCTGCAGACACGGCCCGTCCCGCGGACTTTCCACCACGGGAGCACGCGGAGGCCCCGGTGGTGACTCTCGAGAAGGGGGACTCCCTCGCCGATGTGATAGCAAAGTTCTTCGCCGGCCCCTGGGGGCGGGAGAGGAGAAAGCTCTCTGACGTCAGGGAGGCGCTCCAGTCCTATGGCCTCAACTATCCGAAGCAGTCTGTCGCGGTCGCCCTGTTACGGCTGGCTAAGGCGACTAAGCTGAGAAGATTCAAGGCAGAGGACGGAGAATACGTCTACACCTCCGCAACCACAGTCCCTGCGAGGACGCCTCAGCAAGACGACGACGCTCTCCAGGCAGCGGACGCGGTCCAGCTTGCTTAGCTGCAAGGACACCTTGGATTGAACCGAAGACCCCTCCTGGCGGCCTCCGCAGTCCTCGTAGCCGCCCTTGTCCTCGGAGGCTACGTGGCCGCCATGTATTTCCAGTCCCCTGTCACCAAGATCGCGGCCGCAACGAACGTCCAGGTGGACTCATTGGCTCCGGGTGCGATCTTCCCCTGGGCCTACACGAACGAGACAGTCCAGGGTGTCCAGCCGAGCGTCGCTGTCGGCGCAGAGGGCCAGGTCTACGCTTCTTGGATAGGGTTCTCTACCTCATCCCCCCAGGTCTACCCGAGCTCGGCCCAGGGCTTCAGGACGCAGATACTGTTCGCCGCGTCCACCGACGGCGGCAGGAGCTACTCGGCTCCGGTGGAAGTGAGCAACTCGACGAGCCCGCTCAGCTACAGCTGCTTCGACACCTCGACCGCGGTCGCGCCCAACGGGACGTTGGTCTACGTCGCCTACGCCTGCTACTCAAAGGACGGGTTCGCCACCACCATCTTCGTCGCGGCCGGGAGGGCAGGGGCTTCGGGAGGTTTCAGCTTCACCCAGAACGCGGTCTCGGTCGGGGTCGGGTTCAGCAGCCCTTGGATAATGGTGTCGAAATCCGGAGGTGTGTACCTCGCCTGGGACAGCGCTTACGCGCTGTACTGGTCGACGGTCAGGCCTAACATGACCATCGGAAGACCGTCATCGAACGCCTTCCCTACGGAGTATGGCTGGACCACCGGCGCAGCCCTCCTCCCCAACGGCACCATCGCCGTCGTCGCCTACGGTTACTCCAGCCCCAATCAGGCTAACTCCACAATCAGCGTTCTCTACGCCCCACTCTCCAGGGACGCGCACTCCGGGAAGCTCGACTGGACGAGCGTAGCCAACCTCACAGTCCCCAGCTCGATGTATGTCGGGGGGCCAGTCCCATTCTTCCCCGGACCAGCCCTGACGATGACTTCAGGCGGGACGCCCTACATCGCCTACGCGTCGGGGGTCGGGCACTCGCTGCTCCTCACCTGGCTGGTGCCCGGGGATCCGTCCTGGTCGAGCCCGGTCGTCCTTGGGTCTTCGCAGAACGGGACGGTTGAGTCCCCTGCACTAGCCTCAGGCGGGAGCGGCGTCATCGTGGCTACTTGGATGGGAAACGCGACCGGGGCGTGGGACGCCTACGTCTCGGCCTACCAGACGTCCGCCCCTAAGCTCTCGGGACCGATCATGCTGAGCAGCGCGCCAGGGTTCGCGTCCGGGCCGATGACGTGGCACGGCGACTTCATGTCCGTCGCGCAGGTGAGCGGGTCTAGTTTTGTGGCCATGTGGTCCGACGGCCGTGGTGTCCCGGACTACTACGGATACGGCCACATCTACTCATCGCTCGTCTCGGTCTCATAAACCGCTGGCGCCCGCATCGGCCCCCGGGTATGCGCGGCGCGCGATACTGATTTTAACCTGACAAGAAACCCGCTGCGGAGGAGCCGTTCACCTACATGTCAAGCGAAAGGGAGCTTCACGTTTCAGTCAGCTACGGCGAGGCCAAGCTGGAAATGTCGGGCTCTCCAGAGGTGGTGATGCGCTCGCTCCGAGAGTGGGTCTCAAAGGAGGTCCCGAACATGGACCTCGCCCGGGCGATAAGCGTGAATCACTCCCTCAACGACCTGATCCAGATGTTCAGAGAGTTCGTGCGTGTCACCCCTGAGGGCCCCCGAGTCTGGGTCCAGGACAAGAAGCTGAGCGACAGGGACGTGATAATGCTCCAACTTGTGGCGGCTCGGATCGCTAACCTGAGCGGCAAGTCTTCAGCCGACGCCATGGGGGTGGGTGACATAGAGGCCGCCACAGGGCTCTACGCCAAGACGATCAGCTCGAGGCTCAGCGAGCTCACGAAGTCGGCCAACGTCGAACGGCTCGACTCCGAGCAGGGGGGGAAGTACAGGATTACCACCGTGGGGGCGAGCAGGCTCTGGGAGCAGCTCTCTAAGAAGTTCCCTGCGTCCCCTTGAACGGATACTTCTGGACGTACTGGTAGTTCCTCATGCTCCCGTCTCTGAAGAGCGACCCTTCGCGGACGAGGTCTACGAGGGTGTGCGAAACCGCCGTCCTATCGTAGTGGTAGCCGCGCCTGCTCATCTCTTCGTGGACCTCAGACAGCGACCTGGGGGTGGCGAACCACCCCTCCTTCCACATCATGGTGATCACGCTCCTGCTTGTCTCCCCCTTCCTCTCCCCTGACGCTGCGCCGGGGAGCTCTGCCAGGACCGGCTCCCTTGATGCCATAGCCGCGAGGACGCTCTCGACGTCGCTCTGGACGCGCCCCTCCTGAGTGGTGATCTCTATCTCCCACGACCCTCGCTTCAGCTTGATGGTCACGTTGGCAGGCTTCTCGCTCTCTGACATCTGTATCTTGTTGCGCCTGTTGTCCAAGATGCCATTATTTGAATTGCCCACTCCAGCTTCACGCTCCAACCCGGAGGGGGCGCCCGCCGATGGACCGGGCGGTGCCGGCCGCTTAGAGTTATTGCCCATGTTGCGCATGCGCAATTATTAAATACTAACTGTACTATGGCCCATGTTGCGCAACATGGCCATCGCAACCTTCCCATTGCAGGACTGTTCGCTGTCGACCCTTGACTCCCTGGCCAGGGAGTTCGAAGAGGCCTTCACTGGTCTCGCCGAAAGCGCAGAGCGCGAGCTCGCCGGGAAGACCTTCGTCTTCAGCAGGTATGGGAAGGAGCTGTACCCGTACTTCGAGGCGACGAACGCGTCATTGGTCCCTGGGTGCATAGTTCCTATCAAAGAAGGGCGACCAATCGCGTCCGTCGACTCGACGTGCGTCCTGGTGGGGGAGACCTCGCTGGGCTCGCTCTACGCTGCCAGGACAGCGGTGGGTGTTTCGTACGGGGGCGCCCTGCGCCGTTTCTTCAGGCTCGGGCCGATCCTGGTCTACGCGACCCCGTCCGGGCTGAGCGGCCTCCTCCAGCACGTCCCTTCGTCCGAGATGGACCTAATCCTATCTGACGACGCCGTCGCAGAACGGTTCATCAGGAACACTGTCGAGAGGAGGGTCATCGAAGCCCTCTCCTCGGGGGAGGGGGACACCATAATCATGGCGGACGGTTCGCTCAAGCACCCCATGGGGCAGCTCTCCTCGTCCGTCCTCAGGCGGGCCGGCGGGAGGTCCATGGTGGGCTTCTCCAAGTCGAGCGACCTGATTCTCTCTGAGGACTACGTGAGCGCGCTGTCAATGTCCCCAGTCCCTGCCTATCACGCTCTCGGCCGGGGGCCGATCGAGACGGTCCTCGCGAAGTTCGCCCCCGACGGCCTAGTCTTCAGGCTCGACGTCTCCTCGCACGAGCCGGCGGAGACGACCCTGGGCCGGATACTCTGGAACGACGCCTTCGCGTCCGGATACCCGGACTCCCTGAAGGTGGCGCACCACCTCTCTGTCTTCTCCAGGGCGGACGACCAGGCGCTCAAGGCGTACGTCGCGAAGCGCTTCAGGGTGAAGCAGCTCCACGCATTCCCGCTTCGGAAAATAGCCCTGGGGAGCTTCAAAGGGGGGGCCTAGGGTGAAGATACTCAAGAAGGAGTCCGACGACATCCTCGTGATCGCCTCCCCCAGGGAGATGGTGAGGGTGGGGGACTACCTGGTGGCGACCGAGCCCCAGCGCAGCCTCGTCCTCCAGGTCTACGACGAAAGGTATCTCGACGTCGAGGGGATAGAGGAGGAGATAGCCAGGGAGGAGGTGCTCTCCGTGTCTGCCCAGGGGGTCACATCAGACCCCACCGAGCTGACCACCATCTCGACAATAATCCGCGACATGCGGATACTCCTCTGCAAGGCGCGCGGGACGATTTCGGAGGGGCGGCTGACCCCGAGGGCCAACTGGATGCCGTCCAGGACGAGCTCCACGGTGACGCGCCTCATGATTGAGGACCTGGCTGGCGCTGTGGCGCCGTTGGGGATCAGGAACATCAGGCTGGGGACGGTGGACGGGGAGTCGTCGTTCGGGGTCCCCGCCGAGGCCCTGGACGGGAGGATCACCGTGATAACTGGGCGGAAGGAGTCAGGGAAGTCCCACATGGCGAAGATCCTCCTCCGGGGCCTCCTCGAGAACGGTGCATATTCTGTGGTCTTCGACCTGAACGACGAGTACGGTGCCATAGCGCAGCTAGGCGACGGTACTGACGGCGGCCAGGGGCGGAAGGTGAGGGTGATGAGGCCAGGGAGGGAGCTCAAGTTCTCGCTGGCGAGCATCGGGCTCAGGCCGATAGTCAGCCTCCTCTCCCACTCCCTCGAGATGCCCGGGACGTCCCTCAGGGAGTTCGTGAAGATATGGGAGCAGCTCGACCGCAGGGACGAGCTGTCCCTGGCCACGCTGGAGGCTGCGATTCAGCAGTGGAGGTGCAACGAGTTCGTAAGGGACGCGCTATTCGCCAGATATCACACGCTCGCGTCGTGCGGGCTCTTCACCGACTCCAGCCACCAGCAGTTCGACCTCCAGGACTTCTTTGGCCTCAACACGTCCGGCGGGGTCCTGGTGGTGTCATTGAGCGGCGTCTCGCCTCTCAACAGGAAGATGGTGGTCGAGCTAATGCTCTCCAAGCTGGTGGAGCTGCTCGAGAGGCGGAAGATACCACCTGTCTTCCTCTTCGCCGAGGAGGCGCACCTCTACCTGCGGGACACCTACTGGGAGGACCTTATCACGCGGATGCGCCACTTCGGCGTCTTCACCGTCTTCGTGACCAATCAGCCGGACGCCATAGACCAGAAGATATACCGCCAGGTGGACAACATATTCCTCTACAACTTCAGCAACGACTCCGACCTCGCCCTCGTCTCCCAGGCATCCATGGCCGACGCCGACACTGTGAAAGCCATAGTGAGGACCCTACCGCCGCGGATGTGCCTGCTCCTGGGGCACGCTGTCAGGAACCTCCCGGTGGTGGTGAGCGTCGACCCCTTCGACTCTCCACCGTCGGGGACGACGAGGCGGTTCTTCGCAGACGCTGTCGAGGTCGGCCCGGCTGCCAGGTAGCCCTCAACTCTCATAGTACACGACCACCAGGCCTGGGCCTCCCTCCCCGCCCTGCGCACCTGGGCGCCCCCCGCAAGACGTCGATGTGGAGAAGGAGCCGCCCGCCCCGCCCCCGCCGGCTCCCGGCCCGGCACTTGCGCCCGCAGACCCTGACCCGCAGGAGCCCACGCCGCCTCCTCCCGTCCCGCCGTCGGCGAATGGAGACGCGGACCCCCCGCCGCCCCCGAATGCGCAATTGCTACTCCCGCCAGGCAACCCTGTGTAGACAGCCCCAGAGCCTAGCGAGTCTGCGGGGCTCCCCATCCCTGGAGGGTAGTAGAAGCCCCCGCCGCCCCCTCCCCCGCCACCGTATGTCGTGTACTGGAGCGCGTTGGCCGCGACCCCTGAAGAGACGTCACTACCGCCGGGGACGCCGTCACCGCTCCCGCCGCTGGGTGTCCCGGTGAGGTCGCAATATGCTCCACCAGCCCCGTTGTAGATGTAAGAGGATCCTCCGCCGCCTTGACCTCCGCCGCAGGCAATGAACCCTCCGAAGGAACTGGCCCCTCCGCTCCCTCCGTCCCCGCCGTCCGTGGTCGCCCCACCTCCAGCCCCTCCGCCACCCCCCTGGCCCACGGTGACCGCCACCGAGCTCGCCCCTTGGAGGTTCACAAACCCCTGCGCGAAGCTCCCTGCTCCGCCCCCGCCCCCGCCCCCGCTCCCTGCCGGCCCTCCCGCGTCCGTGGCCCCTCCGCTCCCACCGCCCCCTCCGCCTCCCCCGACGCACACCACGTAGGCCCAGCCTGCGCCAGGGGGGACGGACCACGTCGTCGACGCCGTGAACTTCACCTCAGTCCACCCCGGCTGGGCGCCCGAGGCGGTGTACCAGAAGACGTCTCCGAGCGAGGTGAGCAACCCGACCGAAGACCCGGGAGGGTTCCCCGACGTTATCTCCTCGTAGCGCGACGAGCAGGTCGTGTTCCCCGGGGAGCACGCGCTCGCGGGGATGAGAGGCGGGACCGGGGTCTCGCCCCCCGCGGGTATGGCGGCTGACGCCGCGAAAGAGTATACCGTGCCATTGGGGTACCGCAATATGACGTGGTTCACCAGGACCGTCGCCCCGCCGCCGTTGACGGCCTCAAGCGTTCCTGATGAGGTGATGAAGGTCAGCGACTCGCTGGCCCTCAGCGCGTCGACCCCTTGGGCCTGCTGCTCCGCCTGGGACGCCTGCGTCTGCAGCGCCTCAGAGTATGCGAGGGTCCCGAGCGCCAGCATGAAAACAACTATGAATATGATCGTCCCCACCACGGAGGCTATCCCCCTGCGACCGCATGGTACCCTCGTCTTCCTCCACCCCTACGCCGGGACGACCCTGACCTCGACCGCCTGCTGCGCCCCGCCGGCTGCGGTCACTGTCACCAGGTGGCTCGATCCTACCGCGAAGGCGGCCCCCGAGACCACGACTTCGACCAGCACCGTTGCCCCAGGCACAAGGGGGGTCGCCACTCTGACCGAGCCGGGGTCCGACCCCGCGGCCGGGCAGGACGACGCCAGGACCGCCCGGTCGGACGTGTCATAGACAGAGTAGCAGTAGCTGGCGGTGCTCGGGGCGCCGCTGGTCGTCACTTCGAACGACCCCAGCGCGGTCTCCGAGTTGTCTGTCACGAGCAGCGTCTCCACCGCCGAGTAGGGTCCCTGCCTGATGCTCGCCTCGGCGACTGCCACCGAGCCCCCTCCCATGGCGGCGAAGTACCCCAGTGCCGCCCCCATCACCAGGACCGCTCCTCCCATGGCCACGGCGATGAGTATGAACACCTCCAGGTAGCCTGCGACCCCTCGTCGGTCAGGTCTCAACTTGGACCTCCTCCCCCGCGTGGTCGAACACGACCACCGTCTGCCCGGACGGGTGGGCGCACACGCCCAGTGGGACCTGGAAGACAACGAGTGAACCGGGGGTTATAGGAGCGAAGTCACCGTCGATTATGGTCGAGTTGATGACGAAGCCCGCCGGGGTGAAGCCAGCGGCCCCGTAGTCGTAGAGCGCGAGCTCGAGGGTGGGCCCCTCCTGGATCCCTCGGTAAGACGGGCAGGCGGACGAGGGGGACACCGCGGAATAGGCCAAGGAGACCTGTACCCCGACCGAGTCTTCGCTCAGCGCGGCCCCTGCGGACGCCGAGTCTGAAGCCAGACTGAACTGGCTGGTCGCGGCCGCGACGACCATGCTCCCAAGGGAGAGTGTCACTCCTATCATAAGCAGGGCGGCGTAGAGCTCGCTGACGCCTCGCCGGGCGCCTCGCGGACGAAAAACGCGGGAGGGGACCGTGGTCCGGCCCCCTATTGAGAAACCACTGTGACTTGGGCTGAGGAAGAGCCGAAGAGGATGTTGATCGTCACCGGGGTCCCTGGGGCCCAGAAGGTCCCGCTCCCAGAGACGTTCAGGGGGCCGTTGAGCACGAACGAAGTCTCCCCCCCTGGAGGGAGGGTCGAGGGGGCGGCGGCGCGGAATGTCAGGGGGCCGCCGGTGGATGTGGATACTGACCATGTCATGTTACCTCCGGAGGTGACCGGGCATGTCGTGGAGCAGCTCACCCCGGTCCCGGTGCTGGTCCCGGCGAAGACCACCTGGCACGAGGTGGCGGTCGCACACGATATGGGCGTCCCTCCGTTGTTCTTGAGCGCTACCGATATGGCCGTAGGCGAGCTGGAGGGCGTCGTCCCAGCCCTCAGGGACGCGCCTACCACTTCTATGCTGGAGTTGGCCGTGGCGCTGTTGATGAGGTTGTAGATGGAGGCAGTCACGACGCCGCCGACGCCGAGCACTGCCGCTATTATGATGAAGAGGTCGAGGCTCTGCGAGATCGCTTTCCGTCGTCTTGTGATTTTCAACGGCCATCTATGCAGCCCGCGCTTATAACCGACCCTCCCTCAGCGGAGCAAGAACCCGGAGAGGTAATGCGCCCCCGGACCAGCTAGAAGGACTACTGCGGCCGTTGCGAGGGCGACGTTGAGCGACGCCCGCCAGGTGTTCCGGACTGTGAGGTCAGTCACCTTCGCGCCGATCAGCCCAAGGGCCGCGGCCGACACCACTATGAGGAGGTCCGACACAGTCGACAAGCCCGAAGGTGCCAGACCGACATGGAACGCGCCGAGCCGGACGGCAGAGAGCCCCAGCCCGGCCCTGGAGCCGAACGTGGAGAGGATGGCGCCGACGAACGTCACGCCGAAGGCGAGGAGAAGGGGGGACGCGTAGGAAAGGGCGAGGTAAGGCTTCATCTCCGCTGTCGCGTTCCTCCTCATCTGAATCATCCTGTCGGCGAAGCTCGACACCTGGAAGACCGTGTCGACGGTCCCGCCCCCGGAGCGGCTCATCTCCCCCAGGAGCAGGAACGTCAGCCTCCCGAGGGCGCTCCTGCACGCCGTCTTCGCCTCGTCGAGGGGGACCCCCGCCCTCACTCTCGCAGCGATCATCGAAAGCAGCGTCGCGAAGGGGCGGGGGTAGCCGCCGTGGGCCTCCATGGCCACAACCGCCTTGGACAGGTCATACTCGTGCCTCTTGTATTCGAGGAGGTCCCTCAGGAACTTCGACAGCCCAGCCTCGAGCTCCCTCGTCTCCGACATCTGCTTGCGCACGGACACGCCGTAGACGGTGAAGAAGACGAAGAGGCATGCTGCGGCTGAGGCCCAGGGGGCTCCGGCGACGACTCCGAGGGCTGCGAAGGGGACCGCCGCCAGCAGGGCCCTCGCACCCTCCCCGCGCGGCGCCTCCTCTGGGGAGGGCTGCATCCTCCCAGCCATGTAGAGCAGCGCCACCGTGAACACGGGGACCCCCACCCCGGTGAAGAACGCCAGCCCGACCACGGAGAATCCGGTGGAGAACACCCCGACCACCATGAGCAGGAGCGGGACGACCCCGAACACAGTTATCATCATGCTCCCAACGATACCGACCCTGGTGACGTATCTCCCCCAGGCCTCCTCGAGCTCCCTCAGCAGCGACCCGCTTTCAGCCGTGAGGTAAGCAGAGACGTCCCCTCCGCTCCTCGCCTTGCTCGTGTACCCTAGGAGGAAGCTCCCAAGCTTCTTCGAAGGATGGACGGACGCGAGCCTCTCGAGCGAGTTGTTTGGGTCCATCCCGAAGATCTCTACGTCCCGACGGACCAGCAGCGCCTCTTCTTTCATCGAGGGGAAGACGTCGCTGACTGACACGCCCTTCAGTATCGAGTAGAGCGGGACCCCCGCTCCCCCCAGTACACCGACCAGGACCGAGAAGAACGGGAGCTCCCGCTCCACCCCCTCCATCCTCCTGGCGACCTCGTCCCTCAGCCTGACCTCCGGGGCGAAGAATGGTATCAGCGGCGCCAGAGCGAGGGCGAAGAGCCATGGGGAGACAATGGTGCCGAGCGCGATCGCTAAAGGGACCGCCGCCAGGGCAGCCTTTGCCGCACCGCCCACCGACCTCCACGCGATGGCCGCGGGGTTCCCGACACGCCCAGACCTCTTCACGAGCTCCGACATCCTGCGTGTCCTCCAGAGAGCGACCCTCCGAAGGGGCCGCGCCCCCCGGCCTCCGGCGCTCGCGGGCGCCAGGTCACCCATCCGACCTCGCGCCCCTGGCCTCCTGGACCGAGAACTCCTTGACCATCTTGGATAGCGCCCCAGGGTCCAGCTCCCCTCCGGCGATCTGACCAGAAAGGCGGGCCGCCCTGACCGCCAGGCTGGCCTGGACCGCGGCCGGGGTCCACCCATAGCTCTCAGCTATCTCGTTCAACCTGAACGACCTGTCGAGGACCTCCGCCGGCGTGGTCGGAGAGAAAGAGTCGCTAGCCGGGTCGTACCTGAAGACGTTGACTATCTCGTGCTCGTCCGGGCCGGAAGGCTTGAGCTCGTCGACGCTCACCACCCTGCGCACCACCCTCCCGTCCTGGAGGATGACCTTCCGGACCGTGGCTATGGCGGTTAGGTCTCTGATGTGTCCCTCAGAGAATCTCATGGGGGGCGTGGTCAGCCTCTGGACGCACCGCTCGGCGTTTTCCGCGTGGATTGTCGCCATCGTGGAGAAACCGAGCGTGATTGCTGCGGCGACGGTCTCCGACTCCTCCCCCCGCATCTCGCCCAGGCTCAGGACGGTCGGGGAGAACCGCAGCGCAAGCTTGAGGAGGTCAGCCAGGCCGTACTCGTAGCGCCCTGCCAGGGGGGACAGCCCCGCACGGTAGGACCTGGTCTTCAGCCTCTGCCAGTGGAGGTGGTCAGGGAGGCTGATCTCAAGGACATCCTCTGCGGTCACTATCTTGAACTTCGGGTTGGCGAGGGCGAGTATCGCGTTCATCAGCGTGGTCTTCCCCGAATTAGCCTCCCCGCAGACAAGGACGTTGGTGGTCCTCTCGAGTAGGAGCCAGAAGTAAGCTGCCATGAGCACGGACAAGGTCTTGTGGGAGTGGACCTCCTCGTAGGGGGCCGGCGCTCCGACGCCCTCGCGGCTTCCCAGGATCGGCCAGCGCGCCTTCTCCGGGGACGCGAGCTGGGCCAGGGTGATCGGGCTCTCCCTCTGCTTCCTGATGGCGTAGGTGGACCCAGGCCTCGAGATCTCGTCCCCCAAGGTCGCCGTCACCCTCCTGTCAGAGGGCCCGTGCAGCGTCACCTCGAGGGCAGGCTGGGCGAGGGAGACGGTGGTCCCGCCAAGCTGCGCGAGCCGCCGTATGAACGCCTGAAGCCTGTCTTCTGACTGGTAGACGACGTCAGTCTCCATGAACATGTACTCCGAAAAGTTCCGATGGATCACCCTGACCGGCCTGTCGTACCTGCACACCGAGATCTCTTCGATGTAGTCGTCGCTCATCATCGGGTCGACCTCCCAAAACCCAGTGAAGTCCCTCAGGAGGAAGTAGAGGAGCTTGTCGTGCGACTCCTGGGCCACGGAGACGAACCCCGCCTGCTCCGCGGTCCGCCAGACGTAATCTGCGACCACGTCCCTGGGGTTCCCGAACTCCCCCGCCGGGATCGAGTCCAGCAGGTTCACCCTTAGGACCTCGAGGGCCTTCGCCTCCTCCTCGCTCAGCTTCGGCAGCCTGACGAGGTACTTCCCGACCCCCTCCTGCTCCACTACGAACACCTCGGCGGACGCTTCGGGCTTCGCCCCGGCAGGGACCCTGTACGTGTCGATCACCCCGGCGATCTCTTCGGGCGGTTCCACCTTGCGTTCCGGCTGCTCTGATTCAGACGGCCCCTTCTTCCAGAGGAGTCCCTTCATCCGAGACATCGGGAGTGAGCGTCGCGCTGGGATTTAACGGGCCCTGGCCTCCGCGGAGGCTCCCGCACACCCGGGGCGAAAGGATTTGAGACCAGGGGGAGGATGGTAGGCCCGTGAAGACCGAAGAAGTTGATGTGGCCGTCCCCGACGGGCACCAACTGATACTGGGGCAGTCACACTTCATCAAGTCGGTCGAGGACATATACGAAGCACTGGCGACTTCGATGCCTGCGGTCAAGTTCGGAGTCGCCTTCTGTGAAGCCTCGGGGAAAGCGCTGATCAGGTCAGACGGGTCAGACCCCGGCTGCGTCCGCCTGGCGGTTGACTGCGCAGCCAGGGTTGCGGCGGGGCACGTCTTCGTGGTCTTCCTCTCCGGCGCATTCCCGATCAACGTGTTGAACCGCGTGAAGTCTGTGGAGGAGGTGGCGCACATCTTCTGCGCCACAGCCAATCCTGTCACAGTGGTGGTGGCTGACTCTGGGAGGGGGAGGGGGGTCCTCGGGGTGATTGACGGGGGCTACCCGAAGGGGGAGGAGGGGCCTGAAGACAGGGCGGAGAGGCGGGAGTTCCTCAGAAAGCTAGGGTACAAACGCTAGGAGCTCATTTCACTAAGCAGACGGTGAGACGTGAATACACTTTCGTACGACCCCCCAATCAGCATCACAGGTTTCAGACACATCTTCTTAAAAGCAAGTGCCCTCTTTTACTCCCAGGTGATGTGGGGGTGTACACGAGCACCGAGCAGCAGTCGGCCCCGACCTGCGAAGTTTGTGGACGAAGGCTCGGTATCGGCTACTACTATTCCTGCCACGTCTGTTCCCGCACCTTCTGCTATGCCCACGCGCCGGTGAAGTGCGACCACCAAAAGGCCAAGCAACCAGCGAGGGCCGTCCTCGCCAGATAGGGATAAACCACGCGCCGCGTCCTCCCAAGCGTTGAAAGTCTATCTCTCAGTCCCGATGATAGCAAACAGGTCGCTCCCCCGCGCCACCGCGATGGCCAGGGCCATCGTCGACGCAGGTCACACGGTCTCTTCCCCCTGGGTCCTCGGTCCTATCGAGAAGAGGGGCGTCGCGGCCGTAAACATCTTCCGTCGGGACAAGGAAGCTGCCGAGGCGTCGGACGCCATCGTGGCGGACGTCACAGACCCGAGCATCGGGGTAGGGATGGAGATCATGGCCGCCTACGTCTCTGGGAAGCGCGTCATACTCCTGGCCAAGAAGGGGAAGGTCACCTCGGGGATGCTCGCTGACATGGACCACAAGGAGACTGTGGAGTATGAAAGCGAGGAAGACGTGTACGACCTGCTGCTGCAGGCCCTATCACACCGAGTCGGAGGGGGGCCGCGGCTTCGGGATGGATAGCGACATGTGCCGGCGCCTATGTCAGACCGGAGCTCGCCAAAGATACGTTATTCTATCCCTGCAGTCTCCGCCAGCGCGATGAAGTCAGAGGTCAGGTCGAAGGGAGCCCCGGAACCCATAGGGCCGTACTCGCAGGGGGTAGACGCTGGCTCCGTGTATTGTTCGGGGCAGGTCGGGACCGACCCCGCCACCGGGAGGCTCGAAGACGGGGTCGTAGCGCAGACAAGGCGGGCCCTCTCGAATCTGGGTCAGGTGCTCGGGGCCGCTGGGCTGGGCCTCGGCAACGTAGTGAAGACGACCGTATTCATGACCGACCTGTCCGAGTTCGCGCAGATGAACGAGGAGTACGGGAAACACTTCTCACCCCCTTTCCCTGCCAGGTCCACGGTCCAGGTGGCGGCGCTCCCCAAGGGCGCCAGGGTGGAGATAGAAGCAGTTGCGGTCCGCTGAGCTTCAGCGCCGCGACCACGACTTTCGGTACGGCCCGCGCCTCCGTCTCCTGGCCTTCATACTATGGGCCGTCCCCTCAAGCAGGCTATCCTCCACGGCAGTCACTTCTTCATCTTGGCGTAGGCGACGATGCTGAGCATCCCTGCGACCTTGAATGCCAGCTCCTTGTAGACCATCGCCTCCTGTGAGTCAGGCTTCGAGTGGGTCACCGGGTCCCCCCTGTCGGTCTGCTCCCTGACCGAGACGGCAAGGGGTATTTCTCCGAGGTAGTCGACCCCTCTCTCGGCCGCCATCCTCCTCCCGCCCCCGCCGGAGAATATCTCCGTCTTCTCCCCGCAGTGAGGGCAGACGAAGTAGCTCATGTTCTCCACCACACCGAGTATAGGCGCGTCCAGCCGCTTGAACATGGCGAGCGCCTTGGCCGCGATGCTGAGGGCTGCGTCCTGGGGGGTGGTGACTATCAGGATCCCGCCGAGGGGGACTGTCTGCGCTAGGGTGAGGCTGGCGTCGCCGGTCCCCGGCGGGAGGTCTGTGACAAGGTAATCGAGTTCCCCCCAGTCCACCTGGGTCAGCAGCTGCCTGACCGCCCCGGCCACGAGGGGGCCCCTCCATATCACCGGTGTCTCCTCGTTGTAGAAGAACCCCAGGGACGCCACCTTCACCCCATGGGCCACGGGGGGGACCACCCTCTCGTCCCTGACCTCGGGCCTCGACTTCACCCCCATCATGAGGGGGATGCTGGGGCCGTAGACGTCCGCGTCGAGCAATCCTACCTTCGCACCGGAAGCGGCCAGCGCGCAGGCAAGATTGACGGCCACCGTAGACTTCCCCACCCCGCCTTTCCCGCTTGCCACTGCGATTATGTTCTTGACCCCCTTCAGCACCTCCGCCTGAGCGTAGTCTCTGGTGGCGTAGACGCTCGACCCTGTCTTCATCTCCACCTCGCTCACCCCTGGTATCCTCTCCACCGCCCCCCTGGCCGCCTCCTCCATCCTAGTGCGGAGGGGGCAGGCTGGGGTGGTCAGGTTCAGGGTGAACGTGACCTTCCCCCCTGAGACCGAGACACCGTCGACCATGTGGAGGGAGACCAGGTCTCTCCCCAGCTCCGGGTCTTTGACCTCCGACAGCGCCCTGAATACCTCCTCCTTGTCTACCAAACTGAGAGGAGCTTAGGCCGGGCCCTTAAATCCCCTCCCCCGGCAGAGTCTTTATCGCACCCGCGGGGGGGCCGCGCGAAATGAGCGTCATGGAGGTCTTCCCGGTCCGAGGGCTCCCCGAGGTCAAGCCGGGGGATGACATAGGCAGGCTAATCTTGGCGGCCTTGCGCAGAGGTCGCCTCCGCCTAAAGGACGGGGACGTCGTCGTGGTCAAGCAGAAGGTTGTCTCCAAGGCCGAAGGCCGCCTCGTCAGGCTCGCGGACGTCGTCCCAGGCCCCCGGGCTGAGAGGCTCGCGAAGTCCCAGATGAAGGACCCGCGTCTGGTCGCGCTCATCCTGCGAGAGGCTGTTAGGGTCGTCAGAGCAGCGCACGGCGTTATCATAACGGAGACCAGGCACGGCTTCGTCTGCGCGAACTCGGGGATAGACCAGTCCAATGTGGGGAAGGGGGTGGCCGCCCTCCTCCCCTTGGACCCTGACAGGAGCGCAAGGGGTGTCAGGGCCGCGCTCGAGAGGTCGACGGGGGCGCGGCTGGCCGTCGTGGTCACTGACACGTTCGGGCGCCCCTGGCGGGTAGGCCAGACAGACGTCGCGATTGGGTGCTCAGGGATCGAGCCCCTCATCCGCTACGCCGGGAAGACAGACAGGTTCGGCTACAAGCTGAGGGTGACCCAGCCGGCTGTGGTGGATGAGATCGCGGGGGCGGCGGAGCTTGTCCTTGGGAAGCTGAGCGGGATCCCGGTCGCCGTGGTCAGGGGCGCGAGCTACTCCAGGGGGGAGAGCGGGGCGAAGCAGCTAGTGATGCCGAGAGAGAGGGACCTGTTCAGGTGAGCCCATGAGGGCCGTGCTCTTGGCCGGAGGGACTGGCTCCTCCAAGCTCCTCCGCGGGGTCCAGGCGCTTGGCGTCGACATGACCGTCGTCGCCAACGTCGGGGACAACGCATGGGTCTACGGGGTGTATGTCTGCCCCGACGTCGACATCGCTTGCTACGCCCTCGCCGGGATATCAGACCGAGCGAAGGGTTGGGGGATTCGCGGGGACTCCTTCCAGACGCTCAGCCAGCTGGCCCGGGTCGGCGTCGAGACGTGGTTCAGGCTCGGGGACAGAGACCTCGCCAACTGCCTGGCCAGGACACAGATGCTCAGGGAAGGGCGCACCCTCACCGAGGCGACCGAGGTACTCGCAGACAGGCTCGGGGTTGGGTGCGCCGTCCTACCCGCCTGCGACGAGCCTGTCCAGACCGTTGTCTCCACCCCCCGCGGAGAGCTCGGCCTCCAAGAGTTCTGGGTGAGGGAGAAGGGGCGCCCCCGCGTCCTTGGGGTGAGGTACGCTGGAGCGGACCGAGCCCGCCCTCCGGCCGGGATCAGAGAAGCCGTAAGGTTGGCTGACGTGGTGGTTGTCTGCCCAGCCAACCCGGTCACAAGCATCGGCCCGACGCTGGCGATTCCAGGTTACTCTCGGCTGCTGAGGTCCGCGCGGAGGGTGGTCGCGCTCTCCCCTATGGTCGGGGATTGCCCTTTCAGCGGCCCTGCCGGGAAGCTGATGCGGGCCACCGGGGTCCAGCCCAGCTCCCTGGGAGTGGCGAAGCTCTACTCAGGGTTCGCCGACGTCCTGGTGATAGCGGGCGAGGACAGTGGGATGGTCCCGGAGATACGCCGGTTGGGGCTCGACTGTGTCACCGCGGACACCAGGATGGGCGGCCCGTCGGACGAGGTCAGGGTCGCCAGGGAGGTGCTGTCCGTCTGAAACGCCTGGTAGTAGTGATACCCGTGAAGTCATCAGGGGGAAAGTCCAGGCTCGCCGGGCTCCTGTCGCAGGCGCAGAGGGAAGAGTTCTCCAAGATGCTGCTTGAAGACGTCCTGGACGCGGTGGCAGGGGCAGGCCTCGTGGCGAGCTGCTTCGTCGTCTCCTCGGACCGCGAGATACTCGAGCTTGCGGCGAGGCGCGGGGCGCGCGGGGTCCCTGAGGAGAGGGACTCGGGGGTGAACGACGCCGTGGAGGCGGGTGCCCGGGCGAGCGGGGCTGAGTTGGTCCTGGTCCTCCCCTCGGACCTCCCGCTCATGAGCTCGGCGGACGTCCGCGCCCTCACAGCCCTCGCGGACGGAGGGTTGGACGTCGTCGTGACCCCGTCGGTCGCCTTCGACGGGACCAACGCACTTCTCTACCCTGCCGGCGCGGGATTCCAGCTGAGCTATGACCACAACAGCTTTTGGAATCACCTCGCCTCGGCGGCCGGGATGGGGATGTCCGTCGGAGTCAGCACCCGGCCGGGGATAATGCTCGACATAGACTCACCTGACGACTTCAGGGAGCTGGCTTCGTCCGGCTCAGCCAGCAGGGCGGCTCGGTTCTCGAGGAGGGAGATGGTCTGAAGGGGCTCCTCCTGAAGAACTGCACCTTCCTCGGCTCCTCGGCCGGGGGGGTATACTGCGAAGGAGGGCGCATCGCGCGCATCTATCAGGGAGGGGAGCCCGTGGTCCGCGCCGATACCGCCGTGGTCGACGCCGGCGGAGGGACCGTCCTCCAAGGGCTGATAGACACCCACTGCCACCCCTTCGAATACGCGTGGCTGAAGAACAACCTCGATCTCCGCGGGACAAGCAACGTCGTCGCGTTCCGTCTCCGCATACAAGCCGGGGTCCTCAGAGCGAGACCCGGGGAGTGGGTGGTAGGGCTGGGTTGGGATCAGGAGGCCTTCCCAGACAGGCGGATGCCCACGAAGGATGACATCGACGGCGTCTCCCCGGCCAACCCTGTGCTGGTGACCAGGGTCTGCGGCCACATAGGTTTGGTCAACAGCGTGGCCATCAGCCGCCTCGGCCTGGGGTCGAGGGCCGGACCCCTGTTCGAGCGAGACCAGGCCGGGGAGCTGACCGGGATAGTGAAGGAGGGGGCGTTGACCGAGGTCTGGGCTAGCATCCCCCGGACCACCGAGGGGCTCGCTGCCGGCCTTCAGGTGGTCGAGTCCGAGGGGGCCCGGCTTGGGCTCACGGCCCTGCACACCATAGTCTCCCCCGACGGATTTCGCGAAGAGCTCGCAGCACTGGCGCTCCTCGCCTCTGAGGGGAGGCTGGCGTTGAGTCATAGGGTCTATGTCCCGCCCGACTCCCTCGAGTTCCTGGAGGAGCGGAAGCTCCGGTTGAAACTGGCCGGCCCCAGAGCGAGGCTGAACGGGGTCAAGATATTCACCGACGGGTCACTGGGCGCCAGGACTGCCGCCCTGCGTGAGCCCTACGCGGACGACCCTTCAAACTCTGGGCTCCTGGCGTACGGCGACGACGAGCTGACCGCCCTTGTGGAGAAGGTCGACTCCATGGGGATGCAGGCCATAGTCCACGCCATAGGGGACAGGGCAGTCGAGCAGGCCATCGGAGCGCTCTCCAATGTGACCGGGGCGACCAACCCCAAGAGGCACAGGATTGAGCATGCAGGCCTCCTCCCACGAGACCTACGGTCTCAGATGGCCAGACACGGCATCAGGGCGGCTGTCCAGCCGTGCTTCGTGACGTCCGACACTTGGGCGGTGGAGAGGCTGGGAGAGGAGAGGATACGCGACCTCTACCCTTTCAGGTCTATGCTGAGCGAGGGGCTGGTCGCGTCCGGGGGCTCTGACTGCCCGGTGGAGTCGTTGAGCCCCGTGCTCGGGGTCTGGGCGGCAATGACCAGGGGAGGGATAGTCCCGGAAGAGGCCGTCGAGATGGACGATGCCCTGAAGATGTACACCTCGATGGCCGCGTCCAACGGGCTCGACGAACGCCGCTTCGTCGAGGGCGCCCCGGCTGACTTGACCCTCCTCGACTCCGCCGTGGCGGGGATGCACCCGGCGCTCTTCAGGAAGGTGAAACCCCTCGCCACGGTGGTGGAGGGGACGCCGGTCCACTCCTACGGCTTGGACTGAGCCTTCCTGAACTCCCCTGATTTGCCGTCGTAACCAAGGAGATCTGCGTAGATCGCCCAGTGGATCAGGAGCGTCCTGACCAGAGCCTCGTTCAGGTCGGGCTTGTAGTGCCATTTCAGGCCTATCTCCGCAAGCGAATCGGCGATCTCTTGCGCTGTGACCGTCTTCTTTCTCGAAGCCAGGTCCAGGGCCGTGCGGAAGGGCTCTATGGTGGCGACCCTGTCTCTCAGCATCCTGACCTTGTTCCGCGTCGTCTTCTGGAACTTCAGGCCGAGGTCTGTCAGCAGCACGTCACCCTTCTCCGTCCTCACCAGCCCGAGCATCTCGGCTGTGTCCAAGATAGGGAGCAGGACCGCGATGTCGGCCCCTAGCTCGTCGGCGAGCTTCGGGACGTCGACCTTCCCCCCGATGCTCCCCGCTATCTCCACCAAGCTGATCACCTGGCCCGCTCTAACATTCCCTGGCATCATCAGCGCCGTCGGGAGCGGTCTCGTGTCGGCCAACTACACCGATTCCCTCACCGGCACGACCTCTGATTTAAGGAGGACATGGTGCTCATGACAGCAGGGTGTACACCTTGTCCACCCAGTGGAAGAACTCTTCTGACTTTTTGTTCCTGGGCCTCGGCATAGTGACGTCCACCTCGCCCACCACGTGGGCCGGCCTGCCAGACAGGACGACCACCCTGTCCGCGAGTTCGATTATCTCCTCCACGTTGTGGCTGACCAGGATCACGCTCTGCACGGGGCTCTGCGGGTTGATGAGGAGGGTGTATGTCTCCTTCCTCAGCCGCTCGGCTGTGAGGTCGTCCAGTGAGCTGAATGGCTCGTCAAGCAGCATCACCCTCGGCTCTGTGGCCAGGGCCCGCGCTACCCCGACCCTCTGCTTCATCCCTCCGGAGAGCTCTCCTGGGTAGACGTCCTCGAAGCCAGATAGACCGGCGACATCGAGGGCCGCCTTCGCCTTCTCAATCTTCTGCTCCTCGGTGAACTCGTTCCGGGAGCTCAGCCCGAAGAGCACGTTCTCGAGGGCTGTCCGCCACGGGAGGAGGACGAAGTTCTGGAACACCATGGACACGTCCGCTCTGGGACCCGTGACCTCGGTGTCTAGTACCATGACCTTACCGGAGGAAGGCCTGACCAGCCCGGCGATGATGCGGAGGAGCGTCGACTTCCCGCACCCCGAAGGGCCGGTGACGGCGACGAGCTCGTCCTTCTTAGCGCTCAGGGAGACGTCGACCAGCACCGGGAGCGGCTCCCTCTCCTTGTGGTAGTCCAAGCTTACCCGGTCGACAGTCACGACCGTTGTACCGGACGAGGGGTGCGGCTGAGACAACATCGCCGCCACCTCAACCTAGTGGTTATACGCGTACCGCTTCGTGACCCTGTGGTAGAGCCTCCTCCAGACCGTCAGGTTGAACACCACGATGAGGACCGTCATGCTCACTACGGCGAGGAAGAGCGTCTCGAGGTTCCCCGAATCGGTCGCCAACGTTATCGTCTTCCCGATGCCGATCCCTACCTGGGTCAGGGCCCCCTGGGCGGGGTTGGGCTGGAAGTACTCAGCTATGATGAGCGCGTTCCAAGCGCCCCCCACGGCTGTGATAGCCCCTGTCACAAGGGCTGTCAGGGCGCTGGGGACGTAGACGTCTCTCCAGGCGACCCTCCTGCTGACCCCGAACGCGTGGGGGAGGTCTTTCAGGTCTCCGGGGATGGTCCTGACCCCGGCCATGACGTTGAAAACGATGTACCAGAAGACCGAGAGGAAGATCACTATCCCGGCGACGGCTTCTGGGCTGTGCCCGATGATGGGGATGAGCACCACGAGAGGGAGGAGTATGGGGGCTGGGATCGACGAGATCACCTCGAGCAGGGGGGAGACTGTGTCGTAGAGCTTGAAGTTGAGGGAGATGACCACCCCCATTGGGAGGCCGACACCTATGCATATGGCCACCACGTACCAGACCCTGACGAACGAGAAGGCCAGGGCGACAAGGACCCCCGACTCGGTTGCCGCCAGCGAACCGAGTGAAGGGAGCGCCCCAGAGTGGAGCGTCCCGGAAGAGGCGGCGGCGATCAGTATGAGGCCCAGGAAGAGCGCCGCGAATATCGCCAGCGCGACCTTGAGCCCGCGGCCGAACCGTGTGATGGACGAGGTGAACCTCGTCACCCCCCTCCCCTGGGTGAGGAGGAACAGCTTCGAGACGCTCCTGGAGCTGATCCAGGAGTATGCGCGCATGATCGGGTCCTTGTGCGTCTCCCTGGGCTCCTCCATCATCTTGAACCTCTCGGACCAGAGCGCGAACTCCCTCAGGAAGAGGTACCTCCACAGAATCACCGCCGCGATTATCCCGGCTACCAATAGGACGTAGTTGCCATACTCGAAGGGCGGCCCCGTGAACTGCTCGACGGCTACCCCTATCCCGTACTGTATCGGGATGTTCTTCGTCCCTAGACTGATTATCTCGCTCGCTACCAGGAAGAACAGCCCTACGGCCCAGGAGATCTGGGTGTTGTATGCGACGCGGCTCATCGACGCCGGGATGTACAGGGTCCTGACCCTCTGCCATGTCCCTGCCTTGGCTACGTCAAGGAGGTCGAAGTAGTCCTGCGGTATGGCCTTGACAGCCTCGTACACCCCGAACGCTATGTTCCATGACATGCTCGTGAATATGAGGATGATCACCGCGAGGTTCGCCCCTACGAAGTCAGGGAACGCGCCGTAGACGGCGGCTATCACGAAGGGGAAGAACCCGAGGACAGGTATCGACTGGAAAATGTCGAGGAGGGGGAGGATCACGCTCTCGGCCCTCCTGCTCCTGGCGGCCCATATGCCTATGACGAGGGCGAAGATTATGCTAAGCCCAAGTGCGAGTATCATCCTCACCCAGGAGGTGACGATGTCAAGGGCGACGAGGCCGAACTGTAGTGGTGCTATAGGCCGTCGGGGCCGCGCGACCCGAGACGCGTATTTACAGCTTCCCGGCG
>JAJYYP010000028.1 GCA_021800855.1 archaeon
AATCCTAGCCGGGCTACTCCAACCCTGATGCCTTTGGATATCGTATCTGGCCTGCAACGACGCCAAGCCTTCGGGCCCCTCGGATGTCGGCTGCCATCCTCCCAATCTTGTTCCTCATCTCCAGTCACTCGGCTGAATTCGTCCCATATGCACCCTGACGCTGCGAGTCATATTCATGGCAATCCTCCTGCACAGCGCGTCCTCCGAAGAGGAGTTGCTCGCAGGCGAACTCAGGGAGGGCTAGGCCTGGTATCTCCAGAAGGCCCGAAACCACTTCCATTTCGACCTTCTGACCTACAGAAGGTTGACCGCGAATCCGAGGATGAACCCCACGAAGACTCCTGCATATGCTATTCCCAGCCTCCCGGAGTCAGATTCTGATAAGAGGTGCCTCAGCATCGGAAGGATGACGTAGAGCATCGTCCCGACTGCTAGGCCATAGAACACCTGGTCGAGTATGGTCGCGTTGTAGAAATACCCCATCGCACCTCCGAGTATGGTCGGCACCCCTCCGATGAACAGGGCGCCGGCGATTATCGCTCCCTTCCCTTCGGTCGAGCCCAGGAAAGGTGATGCGATGGGGAACCCTTCCGTAGAGTTCTGGAAGACGAATCCCACCAGCACCACCAGGGCCGCGCCCGTCAACCCAATCCCCACGCTCAGGGCGCCGAAGAGGAGACCCTCGGTGAGGTTCTGAAAAGCTATCCCTAGGGCGATCACCAGCGCAAGCTGTGTAGGAGTCAAGGCCATCTTCCTCCCGCTACCAGCTGCGAACAGCAGGAGGAACCCTGCTGTCAGGGAGACGGCGAACGCGAGGTCGGAGACAGGGGACGAGCCGTAGCCGTAGAGCGACCCGTTGTACAGGGAGCTAGCGGCATCGAGGAACACGTCTCCGATCAGGAAGATGAGGATGCCTACGGCCACAGCGTTGAGGAAGCTCAACCTCCTTCTGTCCTGCTTCCTCTGCATGACGAGCGGGAGAGAGAGGAAGATTGAGAACCCGATGACCGCAGAAAGAGCCATCGCGTCCAAGAACCCTACCATCGGCGTTCTGAAAAAATAACATATGTTATAACAATTTGCCCTATAGCCTACCAAGCCGAGGCTTGCCCCTGCAAAACTTAATGGCAAGAGGGCCGTCTCCAGACCAACGTGTCCTCGCTGCCTCGCCTCACAGAACCCTCGGGCAAGGCCGCCGAGCTGTTCCGCGACCTGCCTGCCGGGAAGGTACAATGCACTGCGTGCGCGAGGCTCTGCCAGCT
Source organism: archaeon (assembly GCA_021800855.1). Classification (GTDB taxonomy): domain Archaea; phylum Thermoproteota; class Nitrososphaeria; order Nitrososphaerales; family Gagatemarchaeaceae; genus UBA183. Next base: position 1,263 of record JAJYYP010000028.1, read on the forward strand.
GGGGGAAGGCCAGGTGGGCCTGTGCGGGGTCAGGGGGGTAGTAGGCGGAAAGCTCTACCTCCTGGTCTACGGCAGGGTCATGGCCGGTCACATCGACCCCATCGAGAAGAAACCGGTCGTCCACTTCAAGCCTGGCTCAAAGATACTCTCCATGGCTACCTCGGGCTGCAACTGGCTCTGCCGCTACTGCATTGCTCCTGGAACACCTGTTCTTACCGACCGAGGAGTCATGTCAATTGACCAGATCTATTCATCCTCGGGGTCCTCGGATGAAATCGTGTTTCCAGACTCGATCAGAGTCATCTCCCACACGGGGCACTGGAGGTTCGTGGACAAGGCGTTCAGACACAGGTATCGCGGCAAGATGCTCAGAGTCAGGCCGTTCTATCTGCCTGAACTGCGCTGCACCCCCAACCATGGCTTGCTAGTGGCGGACAAGAAGTCGGGCGAGCCAGTCAAGCGGAGGGCGGACCAGGCGCGTGCTGGAGACTACCTTATGGTCCCTAGGGCCAAGGCCACGCTAGTCTCTCCCAATTTGGACGTCGCAATGGTCCTCACCTCGGCAATGGACGAATTGATGGGGGACGCCCATGATGCCAGGCTGGATTTCGATGATTGCCACGTCCGTTTCTCACGATCCAAGGGAACCGGACTGCCCAGAACGTTAGAATTGAACGAAGACTTCGGGGAGTTATTAGGTCTCTACGCCGCGGAGGGATCTAGCATTCGGGCGTCAAACCGTCCCAACAGCTGGACGTTGTGTCTGTCCTTCGGTACTCACGAAGCAGACCTGATAGGCAGAGCGGAGGAACTCCTCGTGCGAATCTTCGGGGTCCATCCCCGCCGGGTGACCCAGGGCCTAGTGACGCGGGTTACAGTGGGGAGTAGCGAATTGGGGGCTCTTTTTGCCTACACCATGGGGTCTGATTGCTACTCCAAGAAGGTGCCTGACTTCGTCCTCCTGAATACTTCCACGCCCATCCGCAGCGGGTTTCTACGAGGCTACATGCGCGGTGACGGCTTCAAGACCAAGAACGGGAAACAGAGCTGGATTGGTACGACGTCAGTCTCCCAAGGGCTGACGCTGGGTGTGTGGTATTTGATGTTCCGGCAAGGGCTGGCCCCACGCTTCTACGTCTCGAACAATCCACCGGCCTACGAAATTGAAGGTCGTGTGGTCAACCGGCACAATGACTACATGACCAGAGTCCTGACGGCAAGCGACTCTGAGAACGTTGGTCGCGCTACGAAAATCATCGAGACCGAGAACGGCTGGCTGGTGCCGATACGGACCATTCGTTCCGAGGATTACGAAGGGGACGTCTACAATCTGGAGGTCGAGGAAGACCACACCTACACCGCCTGCTTCGTGGCCGTAAGCAACTGTCAGAACTATGACATCAGCCAGCGGAGGAAGTTCGAGGGGGTGGAAGCCGCTCCGGAGGACATGGTCTCCAAGGCCCTAGCCTACGGCTGCGAGGGGATGGCGTACACCTACAACCAGCCCACCATCTTCATGGAGTACGCGCGGGACGTGGGAAGGATCGCCAGGTCGAAGGGGCTCTTCAACATCTTCGTATCAAACGGGTACGACACCCCTGAAACCGTCGCCATGATGGACGACTTCCTGGACTGCGTAACCGTCGACTTCAAGGGGAGCGGAGAGACGAAGTTCGTCAGAAGCTACATCGGAATCCCGAACGCCGACCCCATATTCCAGAGCCTGCTTGAGACGAAGCGCAGGGGAAAGGTCCACATCGAGATAACCGACCTGGTAGTCCCGGGAGTCGGAGACTCTCTCGAAGCGGCATCCAACATGTGCCGATGGGTCTACGACAACCTCGGCCCCGACACCCCCGTCCACTTCCTCCGCTTCCACCCTGACTACAAGATGATGGACCTCCCTCCGACCCCGGTGGAGACCCTCGAGAGGCACGTGGCCGTAGGCAGGAAGGCGGGCCTGAACTACGTCTACATCGGCAACGTCCCCGGCCACCGAGACGAGAGCACCTACTGCCCCGGGTGCGGCTCCGTCCTGATCAGGCGCTACGGCTACGAAATCTTGGAGGACGCCCTGGACAACAAGAGCAGGTGCGTGTCCTGCGGCTACAAGACCCCAATAGTCGGTCCGCTAAGCAAATCGGCGTCCGGGGACAGGTTCGTCCCCGTGATCAGCTAACGGCTTTGACTTCCAGTTTGTTCTTCAAGAACTTCTCAGCGTCCAGGAGCGCCTTGCATCCGTCTGCCGCCGCAGTTATCGCCTGCCTGTATCTGAAGTCATGGACGTCGCCCGCGACGAATACGCCGGGGACGCTGCTCTCAGTCCCATTGCGGACCGCCAGATACCCTTTGGAGTCAAGCTCCAACTGTCCCCTGAATATCTCCGTATTCGGCTCATAGCCGATGGCGACGAAGAGACCGTCCACGGGTATCTCGCTCTCGCTCCCAGTCTTCAGGTTCTTGATTCTCGCTCCCTCCACCTTCTTCTCTCCAATAACCTCAGTGACGGCCGAGTCCCAGATGAAACTGATCTTCGGGTTCTCGAACGCCTCCTTCTTCAGGGCTGCGCTCGCCCTGAGCTCGCCCCTCCTGTGGATTACCTGCACCGACGAGGCAAACTTCGTCAAGAAAGTCGCCTCCTCCATCGCAGTGTCACCGCCTCCGACCACGGCCACCCTCTTCCCTCTGAAGAAGAACCCGTCGCATACGGCGCAGTTGGATACCCCCTTGCCCATCAGCTTCATCTCAGACTGGAGGTCCAGCCTCCTGGGGTTGGCGCCGGTGGCTATGATGACGGCGAGCGCCTTCGTCACGCCCGTGCTAGTATAGACCTCAAAAGGGTAGGCTCTGAAGTTGACCTTGACGACGTCTTCTTGGACAAGCCTCGCCCCGAGCCTCTCTGCCTGGGACTTTATCTTTGATATCAGGTCAGGCCCAAGGACCGGATCTGGGAACCCGGGGAAGTTCTCCACCTCACTCGTTAGCATCAGCTGGCCGCCATACTTGGTCCCCATGAATACCAAGGGGTCGAGGTCTGCCCTGCACCCGTAGATGGCCGCCGTGAGGCCGGCGGGCCCCGACCCAATTATCACTAGCTTCTCTGTCCTCTCCATATCCGAGGCTTCCAGGGCCGCACGGCTTCATAAATCTGCCCCCGGCGGGCGCCGGTGCTAGACCAGCTTCGCTTCCCTTTGGACCGTGTGGAGCTCATCGGAGAGCTGGTTGAGTGCCCTTTCGAGTCTCTTGGTGTACTGCGGGAGCAGCCTGTCATACACCTCCTTCCTCATCTGGCGGAGGTAGTATTGCTGGTAGAGGTTCAGTTTGTCCTTCGCTGCCCTGTCTACCTCCCTCTCCGTGGTCTGTATCTGGCTCACCACATCGGCGAACCTCTGGCTGGTAGACTTCTGTTTGACTTCGTTGAGCCTCTGTAGGGCCTTGTTCCGGAAGGAATCCAGACGGAAGCGGACCTCGTCGAAGTATGCTTTGTCCAGCTCGTTCGGTCTCTTGGCAGCGATCTCCGACCACAATCCGTTGATTACGCTCGTCTTTTCGTCGAAGGCAGTTATCATCGCCGACGTGAGTTCGGACGAAGTCTCCTCTTCCTCCTCGGCTTCCTTCCCTGGGATGGCGAACGACCTGACGACGAACAGTCCGATCAGCAGGAAGAGAAACGTGACCGAGGCGAAAGGCAGCCCCCCATCAAGGAACCATCCGAGAGAGACGGCGTAGGAGAAGGATGCGGTCCCGGTATGCCAGGGCGTGACCGCTCCGAGGTTCACCGGGCTCACCCTGATGCCATTGGCGCCTTGGCGCAGCGAGAAGTTGATCGAGTAGGAGTCGATGAACGCCTGCACCGGTGGCGTCTCTGGAATGTTGATCGTCACCCTCCCCCCGGAGGTGGAGTAATAGCTCGTCCCCAGCGGATATCTGTAGGTGAGGGTGAAGTCTGTACCCGTCTGGACGCCGTCGCTCGGATATCCTACCACGAATGACCTGAGGTCTATGGCCCCGTTCGTCAGAGACATCTGGAACGGGTTCTCCAGGACCGGCTCGTTGGCCGTCCCCGTCAGTATCGTCACCTGAGTCGAGTTGGGTGCGAGTAGCGAGACGTAGAGCCTGGCCAAGGCCACTGTCCCCAGGTTCTCGAACTCAATCTTGTCTGTCACTTCCGGAGTCCCGTCTGGCGCGATGGATATCGTCCGCAGGGCGTCGACGACCCTGAGAGGGTTGAAGTCCTGGGCCGAGTTGGACGACATGGTCCTCACCGACGTGTTCGCGGCGGTGGGGAGGACGTTGGTGAGCACGGAGTAGTACGTGTTGTTGGCCCCCAGTATACTGGCCTTCAGCCCTGCCGGCGCCGACGTGAACGAGGCCTCCGAAGGCATCTGGACAACGTTCACCAAGGACGCTACCTTGGTGTTGATCGAAGGCGAAGACAGGACATCGACCGAAAGGCTGCCGTTCTTCGCTGTCGAGACTATGCCGTTCAGAAGCGCTTCAAGGACGTAGCTCGAGTTCCCTCCTGCCGGGATCGGCTTGCCGCCGCTCACTGTGAACGGCCCTCCTGTCGACGGGGGCGTTCCCATTGAGAAGCCGGCCGTCAGGTTCGCTTCAACGATGTCCGATGACAGGTTCCCGAAACCTATGGTGATGGTCGGCACCTGGACGGCCGACGTCCCGTTGTTCGTGAACGTCACGTTCTCGCTTATCGTAGCGAAACCGTACCTGTTCAACAAGTAGACGCTCTTCACATCGACCCCCGCGGCGCCTTGGGCGTGGACCGCCCCCTGCAGAGGGATGAAGGCCGCGACGAGCAAGAGCAGAAACACTAGCGATGCTGATTTCCTCAAGAGACCTTCGCCAGCGGCGCTACGTTCTTATTTTAAGCGTTTTTCGGTCTTCAAAGTATGAGCGGCGCCCGCCGGCGGCATCCCCTGCTCCCGAACCTCGACGACGACTTTGTGGGGAGGATGCTCCGGAAGGTGGGTGCGGCCACCGTCGAAGACCTCTTCTCAGACATACCCGCGGGGGTGAAGCTGGGCCGGCCCCTCAGGCTCCCCGAAGGGGGCTCAGAGTACGCGGTAAGGCGCGAGGTCCAAGCCAGGCTCCGCCAGAACAAGACTCCACCGGAGACGCTCTGCTTCCTGGGGGGTGGGGTCTGGCCTCACTACGTCCCCGCCGCCGTCGAGTCCATCACATCGAGGCAGGAGTTCTACACCAGTTACACCCCATACCAGGCAGAAGTGAGCCAGGGCGTCCTGCAGGCCCTCTTCGAGTACCAGAGCCTCATGTGCGACCTCCTCGGGATGGAGGCGTGCAACGGCTCGCTTTACGACTGGGCTTCCGCAGCCGGCGAAGCTGTCAGGATGGTCGGGAGGGTGACCGGGCGCAACAAGGTCCTGCTGGGAGGGAACATCGGCCCGCAGAGGAGGGGGGTGATACGGACATACATCGAACCGATGGGAATGACGTTGGAAACTGTGGATTTCGACCGCGCCACAGGGAAGATGGACAGCGAGGACCTGAAGAAGAAGCTCTCTGAGGACGTCGCCTGCCTTTACTTCGAGAACCCCAACTACTTCGGGGTCATCGAGGACGAAGCGCCAGAGGTGACCTCCCTGGTCCACAGGTCCGGTGCGCTCGTCGTGGCCGGGGTAGACCCCATCTCCCTGTCCCTCATCAGGGAGCCAGGAGCCTACGGTGCCGACATATCGGTCGGAGAGGGTCAGCCGCTGGGGATACCGATGAACTACGGTGGCCCGCACCTGGGAATCTTTGCTGTCAAGGACATCAAGCTAGCCAGGAGCATGCCGGGGAGGCTCATAGGCCTCACGACCCCCGTGGCTGACCAGCAAAGGAAGGCGTTCGCCATGGTCCTGCAGGCTCGTGAGCAGCACATAAGGAGAGAGGGGGCTATGTCGAACGTCTGCACCAACCAGTCACTGATGGCCATAGCCGCTGCCAGCTACCTGTCCCTCCTAGGCAAGGACGGGTTCAGGAGGCTCGGAGAGGCCATCATTGCCAACTCGCACTTCGCGGCGAAGAGACTGTCGCGGATAGATGGAGTGGTCTCCCCTCACTTCAAGGGCGCATTCTTCAAGGAGTTCGTAGTCTCCTACAAGAAGGCTAAGGCAGAGTCTGTGTTCGGCAGGCTAGCGAAGCGCGGGGTCCTGGCTGGTTCGCCCACGCACAGAGAGGTGGGCTCACAGTCCGGGCTATACTGCGTGACCGAGGTCCACACGAGGGACGACATAGAAGCGCTCGCAACGGCTCTAGAGGAGGCAGTCTAGCCTGAGGAAGTACGTCCAGGCCTCCTGGGACGAGCCGCTGCTCAACGAACTGAGCAGGCCAGGGAGGGTCGGGAGCAGCGTCCCTTCCGACCCCACCATCAGCTCGAGATTCAAGGACCCGCTGAGCCTCGTCCCACCGTCGATGAGGAGGGAATCGCTCAACCTCCCTGAGCTCTCCGAGCTCCAGGTCCTGAGGCACTTCAATCGCCTCTCGCAGATGAACTTCTCTGTGGAACTCGGCATGTATCCTCTCGGGAGCTGCACCATGAAGTACAACCCCAAGGTCTCCGAGATGATCGCGTCATCCGACGCTATGAAGGGGGCCCACCCGCTCCAGCCCGCCGCCACCGTCCAGGGTATACTCTCTATCTTCTATGACCTCGAACGGGCGCTCTGCGAAATCACAGGCATGCACCGCTTCTCCCTCTCCACAGCGGCTGGGGCACAGGGGGAACTCGCGGGGGTCCTGATGATACGCAAGCACCTGGCAGAGCACGGAGGTGGCGGCAGGGACGAAATCCTGGTCCCCGACTCGGCCCACGGGACTAATCCAGCCAGCGCGGCGATGGCTGGCTTCAAAGTCGTGAAGGTACCGTCGGGAGCCGACGGACAGGTGAAGGCCAGCAAGGTGAAGGAACTCTCGTCCGAGAAGACGGCCGGGATGATGTTCACCGTCCCCAACACGCTCGGGCTCTTCGAGGGGGAGGTGAAAGAGGTGTGCGACGCGGTCCACGCGGCCGGGGGACTGATGTACTACGACGGCGCCAACATGAACGCGCTGCTGGGTAGGGCCCGGCCTGGAGACATGGGGTTCGACATAGTGCATCTGAACCTCCATAAGACCTTCGCGACCCCCCACGGGGGCGGGGGTCCTGGCGCAGGGCCGGTGGGGGCGACCCGGAGGTTGGCAGACTACCTCCCAGTCCCGGTCGTTGCGAAGGGGAAGACCGGTTACTCGCTGGACTATGGGCTACGGCATTCGATAGGCCCGCTCAAAGGCTTCATAGGTAACTCCGCGGTCCTCCTCCGGGCCTACATCTACATCCGCCTCCTCGGCGCGTCCGGCTTGAAGGACGTATCCTCTATGGCCGTCCTGGCGGCGAACTACCTGTGGAAGAGCCTTGACCCTGAGGCGTTCCCAGCGTCCCACGAGGCGGGGCTCCTCAGGAAGCACGAGGCCGTGGTATCCGTCAAAGGCGAGCTCCCAGGGTCAGCCATGACCGTTGCCAAGGCCATCCTAGACCTCGGAATGCACGCACCGACCGTCTACTTCCCTCTCATAGTGAGTGAGGCTCTGATGATCGAGCCTACCGAGTCCGAGCCCGAAGAGATGCTGGACGAGTACGCGGAGGCGTTGAACAGTATCTATGCGAAGATGAAGGATGGCACGCTCGGCCCTGTCCCCAAAAACACCAGCGTAGGCAAGGTAGACGAAGTCAAGGCGTCTCATCCGCTGACCCTGCGAGTCCACTGGTGAGCCAAAGGCCTTATAGTCTCTCTAAACCCGAGTGGTTCTGCTTGCCCAGCGAGCTTTCCAGGCGGGTCGAGGCCAAGCTCAACGAGCTGGTCGACGAGGAGACGAAGCGGAAGTTCGGGGAGCTCAACATCGTCACCGAAGTGTCCGAGATGGCGACGGGGACCATAAGGATAAGGTTCCAGCCACTTTCTGCCTACAGTCCCATCGCCGTGAACATCGGACGAGACATCAGGACCGCCGCGCTCTCGGTGGACGGGGTCCAGACTGTGACGGTCGAATGCTCGGGGCACATGATGGACGAGCTGGTCAACAAGCTAGTCAACCAAGACTGACCCTAATCACGTAGATCAGACTTCCATGTGCGGGGGTAAACAAAAACTACATTGTCGTCAACTAAATTCAGTGATTGGCTTGTTTATTCGAAGTGCGGTGTAGGTCTGCGCTTCGAGGATGTTCGAACAAAAGACAACGGACGAAGTCGCCGTAATCGGAATAGGTAGCGCAGGGACCAGGATCGTCTCCCTGCTCAGCAGGAAGCCACTGTTCGTCGACAGGTACGCCTACGTATCCTGCGACGTCGAGGACTTCGCACCGGTTGATTCCAAGGACGCCATCCATATCCAATCGCCTATAGACCAGAAGCTCACCCCGTCCCTTGTGCGCGGGCTCGCTCTGCCTTATCACGGGAGGATCAGGGATGCGATCAGGGGCTCAAAGGTAGTCTTCGTGGTGGCTGGCCTCGGCGGGGCGACCGGGAGCGGGCTGGCCCCGATGGTGGCCTCCATAGCCCAGGAGTGCGGCGCAACGACCGTGGGGGTGGCAGTCATGCCTTTCGAGTTTGAAAAGAGGATGAAGTTCTATGCCGGCGTCTCTCTGAGGCGCCTCCGCGCCGCATCGAGGGGCGTGGTGGTCGTGGACAACGAGACCCTGATGCACTCCTCCCCGGAGGAGTCGACTCTGGCCAACCTCTACGACTCGGCCAACAAGGCCGCCGTCAAGGCGCTAGGTTCGCTGTTGGCGAGGTCGACCGAAGCCTCGAAGTCTGTGGGCCTCAACAAGCTCCTAGGCGCCGTCCTCAGGGACGGATATTCCCTGCTGGGCGTATCGAGCAACGGAGGGGTGGAGAAGGCAGAGGACGCGCTAGCAGGGGCTGTGGTGTCCCTGGGGAGGATTGCTGACGCTAGAGAGGCGAGCAGGGCCGTAGTCAGCCTCAACGCAGACTCCAGCCTCTCGGCTCAGGAAGTGGGGCTGGCGGTCAGCAGGTTCGGGTCGCTGATTGACAACCAGTCGGTCGACGTGGAGTACGGCGTCGACTACTCAGGCTCGTCTCAGCTGCAGGTGAGCGTCTTGGCCTCAGGTTTCGGCGCTACGAAGTACGATGACTACGACCCTCTAGCTAAGATACTGGGGGGCCGGGTCATGGACGACGATATGGACACCTCTCTCCTCTTCGGCCTCGAGGCTCTCCCATCCTGCGGCTGACAGCTAACGCTTGAAGTAGTCACTCGCAGGCCTGCTCTTCGTAGCCAGCTTCTTCGCAGCCTCGAGCTGGTCGTCTTCCAGCTTCCTGAAGGGGACTTCTGGTTTCGCGCTGAGCTGCACATGAGGCCGGTGCTTCCACAGCCCTGACACCCCCCTGTCATGCGTGCCCAGGAGGTCGAGGATCTTCGCCGAAGAGGCAGGTAGGAACGGCTGAAGCACTATGGCAATCGATTCGCAAGCCATCAGGCACGCATGGATGACACGCGCGCACTCTTCCTTCTGCGTCTTCACCAGCTTCCACGGCTGCTTGCTCTGAAAATACTCGTTGCCTAGGTCAGCCATGGCCAGCAGCTTACTCATCGCCTCCCTGAACCTGACCTCGCCGAGGAGCGCGAGGGACTCTTCACCCAGGCGGGCGACGCCGTCTATGAGCGCCTTTTCGTCTCCAGCCACCCCGTCGACGGTCGCCTCGCCCCCGAAGTTGTTCCAGGCGAAGGTAGTCGTCCTATGGATGAAGTTGCCGAGGTTCGCCACCAGTTCGTTATTCACTTTGTTCTTGAAGTCATCCCATTTGAACTCAGTATCCCGCGTCTCTGGTATGATGCCGATCAGATAGTACCTCCAGATGTCCGGGTCCAGGCCAGCCTGCGGGATGTTCTCGCAGAACACTCCCCAGTTCTTGCTCTTGGATATCTTGTCTCCCTCATAGTTGCAGAACTGCAGCCCGACCACGTCGTAGGGGAGGTTGAGCCCTCCGTGAGCGAAGAGCATGCCAGGCCAGAATATCGTGTGGAATGGTATGTTGTCCTTCCCCAAGAAGTTGTATATCCGCGTCCTCTCATCAGTCCAGAACCTCTCCCAAGCCCGTGGGTCCCCTCTCGCGTCGCCCCACTCTTTCGTTGCCGAGATGTAACCGATGGGCGCGTCGAACCATACATAGAACACTTTGTCCCTGTACCCATCGAGGGGGACCGGGACCCCCCATCTGAGGTCCCTGGTGATGGACCTCTTCTTGAGCCCTTCTTTCAGCCAGCCAAGGGCGAGCGAGGTGACCTGCCCCTTCCAGGCTTGGTTTGAGCCGATCCACGCCTGGAGCCTGTCTTGCACCTTCCCCAGCTCCAGGAAGAGCTGTTTGCTGTCTTTGAAGACCGGGACGCTCCCGTCGACCTTGCACCTGGGGTTAATCAGTTGGATAGGGTCGAGGAGGGTGGAGCACTTCTCGCACTGGTCCCCTCTGGCCAGCTCGTAGCCGCAGACGGGACAGGTCCCCTCGACATATCTGTCGGGGAGGAAGAGCTTGTCCTTCTCGCAGTAGGGGAGCCTGAGGACTCCTTCGCTGATGTATCCATTCGCGTAGATCTTCAGGAAGAACTCCTGGGATGTCTTGTGGTGGGTGGGGGTGGATGTCCTGGAGAAGTTGTCATACGATATCTCGAACCACTTGTAGATCTCCCTGTGAACGCGGTACATGGTGTCGGTCAGCTCCTGGGGGGTGACACCTAGCTCCAGCGCCGCCACCTCTGTCGGCGTCCCGTTCTCGTCGGTCGCCCCTACGAAGAGGGTCTCCTTGCCTTTTAGCCTGCAATACCGAGCGAAGATGTCCGCAGGGAGGTGGGAGCCGACCAGGTTGCCCACATGAGGGACCGCGTTCGTGTATGGGAGCGCGCAGAGCACGAGCACCCTTTCCCTTTCAACACCCTTTGACACGGCTCGGGGCGCGCCCTCGCTTTCAGTTTAAACCTTAGCTCAGATCTCCCAGCTCTGGGAGTACGCCCTCTGCTCCTTCGTCATGGAACCTATCGAGATACCCATGGACTTCAGCGCAGCCCTCGCAACCTCTTCCTCGAGCTCGGCCGGGACCCCATAGACCTTCTTCTCCATCTTCGAGTGGTCGGCGTGTATCCGTATCGCCGCCATCAGCTGGTTCGCAAACGACATCTGCATCACCTCCGGAGGGTGCCCCTCCGCTGCCACCAGGTTCGCTATCCTCCCCTTCGCGACAAGGTACACCCTCTTACCTGACTGGAGCGTCACCTCTTCCACGTTCGTCCTGACCTCCTTCACCTTCTTCGCCTTGGTCAGCAACGTCTTCACGTCTATCTCAACGTCGAAGTGCCCTGCGTTGGACAGGATAGCCCCCTCCTTCATCTTCTCTATCGCCGTGTATGGTATCACCCCCTTCATCCCGGTAGCGGTGACGAAGAGGTCCCCCCCGGCTGCCGCGTCGTCTATGCTCGAGACGTCGAAGCCGTCCAGATGCGCCTCCAGTGCCTTGATCGGGTCGACCTCCACCACCGTCACCCTGGCCCCCATCCCCCGGGCTCGCATGGCGACCCCCTTGCCGACCCACCCGTAGCCCACCACGACAGTCCTAATCCCTGCGAGGAGGAGGGCCGTGGCCCTCATGATGCCGTCCAGGGTGGACTGCCCGGTCCCGTATCTGTTGTCGAACATGAACTTGGTCTTGGCGTCGTTGACCGCGATGACCGGATAGACCAGTCCGCCTTCCGCCTCCAGCGCCTTCAGCCTGACCACCCCCGTCGTGGTCTCTTCGGACCCGCCAACGATCCCTCTTGCCTTCGATTGATGGGCCGCTATGTGCAGGTCAGATCCGTCGTCGATTATCTGCTGCGGACGGCTCCTCAGAACCTGGTCGATACACCAGGAGTACTCCTGGGCCGACTCGCCCCTCCATGCCCACACATCGGTCCTGGTGGACAGGTACGCCGCTATGTCGTCCTGGGTCGAGAGCGGGTTGGCCGCTGCCAGCTTCACCTCCGCGCCGGCTGCGAGCAGGGCATCGACGAGTACAGACGTCTCCTTGGTTACGTGTAGGCAGACCCCTATCCTCACCCCCTCCAGGGGCTTCGACTTCGCGTACTTCTCTTCTAGGCTGGTGAGGGCTCCCATGTGGGCCTTGGCCCAGAGGAAGTTCCTCTCCCCTTCAACGCTCAGTTTCTGGTCTGCGACCTTCATGTCACTGTCCACTCAGACCCCCGATTGCCCCCTCTATCAACTGTTTCACCAGCCTCCCGGTCCTCTCCATCACCCTCGTGACCTCTTCATGGCTCACGGTCGGCTGCAGCCCCGCCGCCCAGTTGGTAGCGACCAGCACGGAAGAGTACTCCATCTGCTTCTCCTTGGCAAGGACGACCTCCGGGACCCCGGTCATCCCCACCACGTCGCCCCCTAGCGTCCTGTACATCTTGATCTCAGCAGCGGTCTCGAACCTCGGGCCTTCCACGCAGACATACACGAGGCCCTCGCGCACCTCCAGCCTGAGCTCCCTCGCGGCATTGACCAGGGCTTCGTTCACCCTCCTACTATAGGGGTAGGTCATGTCGGTGTGGACCACCGCGTTTTCGAAGAAGGTCCCGTCTCTGCGCTTCGTGAAGTCCAGGAACTGCCCCGCCAGGCCAAGCTCCCCCACCTTGAATCCGTCGTTCATGGAGCCTACTGCGCTGGTCGCGATAACCTCCTTCACGCCCAGGCGCTCAAGGGCCGCTATGTTCGCCCTGTAATTGACGGCGTGGGGGGGCGTCCTGTGGGCCGGCCCGTGCCTCGAGATGACCACGAAATCCGCAGAGCGGTCCTCGTACACCGGCACGCGGCCGTACCTGGTATTCACGCTCCGTGGGCGGCTAAGGTCGAAATGTTGGGTCACACCCGTCCCCGCGATAACCCCGACCGCGGGCCGCCCGTCAGTCATATCTGGAGAGTGCGTAGACTTCATACCCTGCCAGCTTCTCCCTTCCTTTCAGGGCGCTGAGCTCGGTCACGAACGCAAATCCGACTACCTCACCTCCAAGCTTCTCGACCAGCGCTGCCGCAGCCTTCGATGTACCCCCAGTCGCCAGGAGGTCGTCCACGACGAGCACTCTGTCCCCCTTGGAGATTGAGTCTGCATGCATCTCCAGCCCCTGGCGCCCATACTCGAGCTCGTAGTTCACGCTGACCTTCGTCGCGGGGAGCTTCCCCACCTTCCTCGCGGGGACGAACCCTATCCCGAGCCGGTCGGCAAGCGGGGCGCCTACAATGAACCCCCTCGCCTCAATACCAACTATCTTGTCGAGCTCTGACCCCCTCCACCTCTTTTCCAGGGCGTCTGTGACCCGCCTTGTCAGCTTGCCGTCCTCCCAGAGGGTGGTGAGGTCTTTGAAGTCCACCCCCTTCTTCGGGTAATCGGAGATGTTCCTTATCGCCTTCTTGACGTCAGCCTCAAGCTTCCCCATCAGGGGCTCATCCTCGCATGCTCCAAGGCCGAGCCGCAGTCGCAGCTGCGCTCTTCAGGCACCCGTTTCACAATCTCTTCGATAAGTCGCGTCAGGTTCTGCAGGTTCTTGTTGAACACCTTGACCACCTCTTCGTGGGACACCGGCTTTATGCTTGGGTCCCCCTCCAGGCCCGCGTCGTAGTCGGTCACCAGGGATATATTGAGGTAGCACATCTCCTGCTCCCGCACGAGGACAGCCTCAGGGTACTGGGTCATGTTGATAACGTCCCACCCCTGCCGTGAGAAGAACCTGCTCTCTGCCTTCGTCGAGAACCTGGGCCCCTGGATCACGACCACGGTCCCGGCAGGGTGGTACTCGAGCCCCAGGGCGTCAGCGGCCTCGATCGCCGACTTCCTCATCTGAGGGCAGTAGGGTGAAGCTGTGCTGACGTGGGTCGTCTCAGGTCCGTCGTAGAAGGTGTCCTTCCTCCCAGACGTGAAGTTGACGAACTGGTCACAGAATACGAGCTCTCCAGGAGCCACGTCGCCCCTCAGGCTTCCGACGGCGTTGGGGCCGATCACCCTCTTCACCCCGAGCTTCTTGAACGCTAGGACGTTCGCCCTGTAAGGGACAGCGTGAGGAGGATACTCGTGATGGACCCCGTGTCTGGGTATGAATGCTACCCTCCTCCCTTCGATGTCAGCCAGTGTCACCCTCCCGCTGGGTTTCCCGTAGCGGGTCGTCACCAAGAGGCTGCCGGTCCCCTTTGCGAGCTTGTAGAACCCAGAGCCGCCAAAGACGCCGAACTCCGCCCCCGGCTTCACAGCCCGCCCCTTCCTGTTTCTAATTTAATCTTTGGCTCCCGGGGGAC
>JAJYYP010000088.1 GCA_021800855.1 archaeon
TCGATCGCCGCGGGCTCTGGCGATATCAAGGACATGAGCGTAAAGGACGCCGTCTCTGCCACCTACAGCGTGGAATACCTTAACAAGTTCCTGAAGTCGTTGAACCCTGCCAAGGAGATCTCCCTTGAGTTCGGGAACAAGATGCCGATCAAGCTGGAGGTACAGCTTGACGAAAAGGGCTCCAAGCTACAGTACTATCTGGCACCAAGGGTGGACTGAAGGGGCTTGTCTAGCTCGTACGGCCGAATCTGGGGATATATAAAGAACATAAAGGTATGGTACCTGATAGCCATCGTACTGCTGTCTGGCGGACTGATAAATTTTATCCTCTCATCAAAGAGCGTCGCGCTCGGCGCGCTAATGGCCCCATCCCCCCTGTACCAGTCGCTCCTCGAAACCATGGCCATCATAGTGATAGTAATAATGGGCCTTGTCAGCGTTATGCTGATGATAAGGTCATCATCGGTGAGGAGCGTTCGCCTTTCGCAGATCTACTTCTCGGTGGGCCTTGCGCTGTTCATCATCTGGTTCGTGGTAGTATATGAATTCTGGTTCAAGGCCGGCGGCTAGGGAGGAGCCCACAGCCAAACGCCGCGTGGGTGGGCCCGCCGGAGCGGGTAACGCAGGATTTACGACGATATACTGTGTAAGGCACGGCGAATCAGAAAGCAACGTCAGCGGCCACTTTCCGGACGACGACGGCAGTTCGCCAATGCTTACTGAAAGGGGAAAGCGGCAGGCGGCGCAGGCCGGTGAGCACCTTCAGGGCCTGGGCATTGATGCCGTCTTTACTAGTCCCATGCCAAGGGCGAAGCAGACGGCCGAGTACATAGCAAGGGAGCTGGGCCTTGAGGCGACGGTTGACAGGAGGCTGAGGGAGGTTGACCTGGGGAAGCTGAGCGGGCGGTCATATAGCGAAACGGTGCGCGAGGACCCCCGCTGGTTCGAGGAGTACTTCGACGACGGGAACAGGTACGGGCTGGAGAAGTTCTCGGCGATAACCGCAAGGATGCTATCCCTTGTGAGGCACATCCGCGATCGGGGGATAGGGTCAGCCGTCCTGGTATCCCATCTTGACCCCATCAGGGCGCTTGTCATAGCTGCCATGGACGCTCAATCTGCTGGGCCCCTGAGAAATATCGAGATCGGCAACGCGTCCATAACAATACTTGGCTATGATGGCTCCAATTTCGCCGTAAGGGCCACCAACTGGCTACCAATGGAACGTTACCTCAGGTGACCCTAAAGATAGCACATCCTCCATCGTATGGGCTGCCCGATGATGTGTTTGGTATCCATCCCATCATCAGCCAGCGGGGTTAGCCGTGGTCAGCACGCCGCCGCTCCTCGGCCTCGTACGCCAATATCTCCCTGATGGAGGCGCTCAGCGATGCTGCGATCTCCCGGTACTCGCTCTCGGGCTGCTCACTTCTGTGGGTGAACCAGGAAAATGGGACCTCGCCCTCCCAGGTGGGGATTATGTGGATGTGCAGGTGGAAGATCATCTGGCCGGCGCTCCTGCCGACGTTGCTTATGACCCTGACGCCGTCAGCCGACAGCGCCTTCTTTTCGGCCTTCCCCGCTACCCTCGTCATCGCGGCCAGATCACATAGCACGTCATCGCTGGCTTCAAGGTAATCCGTGTAGTGCGCGTTGGGTACCACCAGAAGGTGCCCGGGGGAGGCCGGATACTTGTCCAGGAATGCAGTTACGGAATCGCCGTGGTACACGGTAAAACTCCTCTCGTCCCCGCTTATTATCCTGCAGAACATGCACGTGCTGGACGACAGAGATGCCCCTTCCTTAGCAATTGAACCCCTGCCACCGTCCTCTATCCTGGACATGCAGGACTGCTCTTCGGGGGAATATTTATTCCTTTATGGCTGGCCGTGCCTATCTCCGGCTGCAGGTGAGCCGTTCAACGGCTTTATGGGGAGGCTGGCTACGAAGCGGCTCATTCCCTGCTCACGGAGCTTCCATTTGAGGTCTTTTCGAACCTGTAGACCTCGTTTACATCCGCGTCATCGAAGATCTCCCGGTCGTGGGTTATTACGATTATCTGTTTCAGTGGGGAGGCCCCCGACTGTGGGTTCAGCTGGGATATCACCTTAACCAGGGACTTCTTCCTCTCCTCATCCAGGTTGGCCGTAGGCTCATCCAAGAGTATGAAATCGACCCTCCCTCCCCCCATCAGGTTCGCCATCGCGAACCTCAGCGCAAGCGCTATGGCCATCCTTTCCCCCCCGCTCATCGCGTTCACATCTATAGCCCCGGCGCCGGCACCGTAACATTCGATCATAACATCCCTTTTGACCTCCTTCAGCATCACCTCAGATATCCCGATGCCGAAGAGCCTGGCATAGGCGGACGCCGACACCGATATATGCCTGAGCGCCCAGGACCTTAGGCTTGTAGCCAGGGGCCCGTCCCTGTTGAGCACGTTATTCCTTACTGCCTCTGAAAAGCTGACGTACTCCGATGCAGCCCTGAGCTTTTCAAGGGCATTTCTTAAACGGCCGAGCTCCTCTTCGGCAGCTGCGATCGAGGCCTGAAGGCCGCCCATCGCCACCTGCCGGTCGGCTATGCTGCCCCGGACGCCCATGAGCCGGCCGTTCACCGAACTGAGCTCCGCATCGCTGTATCCCTTCGTTTCCGCCTCCAGCGCCATTATCTCCTTCACAAGGGAACCTGAGTGTTCGTCGATGGACAGCTGCTCCACCTTTGACAGGTCCGCAGGGATCCTGCTGAGCAGGGCTTCATCCTCTACCACCCTTGATTCTATCGATGAGATATCGTCGGGGCCTGAGATCCTGTGGTCGGCCATCCAGGACCTTGCGCTCAGCAGCTTCTCCATCAGGGCCCTGTTTTCTTCGATCCTTGGCGCAAGGCGTGCGAGCTCAGCTTCCCTCCCCTGAAGCTCCTCCTCGAGCCGGCCCCTCCCCTGAAGCTCCTCCTCGAGCCGGCCCCTTTCGTCGATTTCATTGGCCTGTTCCCTCTCCGCGAACGCGAGCTCCTCCCTCTGATGTTCGAGCGATGCGCTCAGGTCCATCCGCCTTTTGGCCCCCTCCTCATACTTCCTCTCCAGCTCAATAAGCCTCCCCAGTTGGCCGGTCCTTTCATCGATCTCCTTAAGCCTTGCTGCCATGGCGCCGGCCCGCTCCCTCAGCTCAGCGATCCTCCGGTCGAGGTCGGAGGCTATCAATTCCAGCCTTGTCCCACAGGTTGGACAGACGCCGCTGGACCTTATCCCTTCATAGTCCCCCAGCCGTGATGAAGCCCTGGCCATATCCTCTGATACCCTGACCCTTTCATCGGTGAGGGCCTGCAGTTCGCCGAGCAGCTCTTCGTAGGACATATCGGTTGGCCTGCCCATCAGGTCGATCGAGCCCACCTCCTGTGAAAGCCTGTCAATGGAGGCCCTGAGCCCTTCGATCCTAGCCCGTCTGCCAGCTGTGCTCGCATCCAGGGCGCTGGCCCGCCT
>JAJYYP010000089.1 GCA_021800855.1 archaeon
GGGCCGGAAGGGATTCGTCAAGTGTCTTTGACCAAAAACCAGGCTCAAACCTGTGGCCTAGCCGATGTTTGATTCTTTTGAATTCGGTCGTGTTACTTCCACGAATCTCTCCCGCGGGAAACGTTAACCACCTGTCTAGTCTCCTCACCCCGGTTGATTCGGTATTCTGACCACGCCGTGAAGAGGATGGACGAACGTTCGATCCTGAGGGAAGGCGTCGAGACGGCGATTAGGAATCCCCTTGAGCTCGTGCTCGCCAGACACGGCAGGCGTGCAGTATGCAGCCTGCTTCCAGGTGGGAAGATCCTTGTGGTAATCTACGAGCAAGAGGAAGAAGACTTTATAGTGGTCACGGCTGTCAAAACTAACAGGGAAGGCGCTAGGAGAGTTGGCTTCACTCGAATTTGACAGGAAGACCGATGCCCTTTACCTTAGATTGAGGAAGGGGAAGGTCTCGTCGAGCGAACCTCTCGCCGACAACATGGCCGTGGACCTCGACTCGAAGCGGAGGGTACTAGGCCTGGAGTTGCTTCTTCCCCCTACGATGGACAGAGAGATTAGGGCCCAACTAGTTAGACCCCCGAAGCACTGAACACGACTCCGCCTGTGAGCTTGCGGCAACCTCCATTGATTGGCTGGATTTGGACTCCTGTGACCCACCAGAGTTCATTCTGAGCTATTTACCTCATGGGCCGGAAGGGATTCGTCAAGTGTCTTTGACCAAAAACCAGGCTCAAACCTGTGGCCTGTACTTCGCTTGATCCGCGCGGACCGGTGCGCTATACTTTCAGCCACCTCTCTAAGTTGAGAGACCCCGAATCGTGAGCGGCTTTTGTACGGGTGCTAAGCTTAAGTCAGAGAAGTGATTCAAGCACGGCAGGCGTAGTGGAAGGGTTGATTTCGGATTTGGTGGCGAAGGGCGTCGAGAGGATAGCCTCCAGAAAGAAGCTGACATCGCTGGATCTTACAGTTCTCTTGCTGCACCAACAGAGCGAGAGCATAGCCAGAATGGAAAAGGGGGTGGAAGGAATCACCGAAGAGCTCCGAAAGATGAGAAGGGAGATAGTGCCGCTATTCAGTCAGGCAAAGGACATAGCGGATATCAAGTCACGGATGGAACGCATAGAAGCCAAAGTGGCCTAGCTGCTAAGAGGTGGACCGGAGGGGACCTGCACCCCTAATGGTGCGTTTTTCCCGCTACCAGCACGCAGGGGGGCGGAAGTACCGAACAAGTCAGGGCCTCACCCTACAGGCAAGCAGGTTCATACGTGATTCGTGTGAAACCATCGTGGATCCTACCGAACACCCTCCTAAAGTCTGGCCATTCCGGATCCTAGAAGGCCCTCAACGTCCGATGAAAATGCGTAGATACGACGGGTTCTCTTTGGTCAGACCGACACGAGAATGTTCGAGCGTGCTTCGAACCGACGAATTCTGGTCGTTGGGTTGATCCTACCGGCTCTGTTCATCGGCTATGACTTCCTTGTAATCGCATTGGCCTATTCGGGACTGACTGCCAGGTTGCCAAACTCCGTCTGGTTGATGACAACGCTCTTAACCTGGGCCGCTCTCTTCGGATTCTCCGGTGCCGTCGCACAGAGGTTTCGAACGCGTATAGCCTGGACACACATGGTGATCGTCGTATCTGTCTGGTTCGTATGTCAGCGGAGAGGCGATCCATGAGCCCCACTATCTCCTTGACAGGACTGGCCTCCAGCCGGCGGACATCCTTGCGAGGTTGGGGGCGTTGACGAGAATCCCCAACCTGAAGTGGGTCGCGACGACCACGGATGACGACCTACTGGCGCTGTCGCTCATCACCACCTACGGCCTGTCGTCGGCCTTCGATTCGTACCACGCCGCAGCGTGCTTGCTCAAAGACCCAGAGCATGCGATAGTTTCGATGCACGATGTGTACGACAAGATCCCAAGAATCAAAAGGATCGACCCCCGCAAGCTTGCCGAGCGAATCAGGGAACCAGACTCCAGATAGGCCTCCTTGAATTATTGTGGCAGGGGGACCAACGGGATGCGCCCAGAAAATCAAGCGAGGCCTACTCCTGCGATGGAAGAATCTTAGTAGAGTCGCCCGTTCACCGATTGAAAATCTCGCGTATGTTGTTGAATGCGCAGGCCCGCCTAGCGGCGTTGGACGATCTGAATCGGATTTCCATCGGGGTCTGCCACCCAGGCCGCTCGGAGAAAACCCAGAAAGTCATGCGGCGGGCTGAGCGACGGAGCTCCGCCGGCGGTCAGGCGCTTGTAGGCAAGGTCGGCGTCGTCTGTCCAGAGGACTATCTCCGCTGGATGTCCACCGAGATTAGGCTTCAGCCCATGGTCGTTGATTGCTGCATCGACCGATGCAATTCCTATTGTGAACTGATCCAGCTTCACTTCCACATGATGGGGCTTGCCCCCTTTGGGGGTCCTGAATGTCTCATGGAAGCCGAGGCGCTCGTAGAACCTGACAAGCCGCATGACGTCGTGCGAGTACAAGTTAATGGAGGGGGTCCGAAATATGACCTCTTCGCCGTTGGTCGAGAGCCCTGGCTTCTCCTGCGTCTTCATGATTTGTCCCCCTTGCTGACGAGATGGCCCAGATTGATTAGGTTTCCGTCTGGGTCTGCTACTCAAGCGCTCCGGAGCTCGTCTTTGTTCGCGTTGAAGGTGTGCGGCGATGGGAGCGACGTCGCGCCTTATGAGATTAGGCGCGCGGGTCGAGGTCTGTGACGTCGGTCCAGAGAAGTATTCCGATGGGATGCCCATCGAAGTCGGGGTTCAGCCCATGGTCGGAGATTGCGACCTCGACCGAGGAGATTCCGATGGTGAACTGGTCCAATGTCACCTCAACGTGGCCGGCGCACCCTCCTTGGGCGTCCGGTATGTCTCCCGGAGACCGAGGCGCTCATAGAAGCCGACGAGCCGGATGACGTCGCGGGGTAAGTCGCGAATCGAGTGATTCTGGAACATCCTATCTGTTCTTCCTAGGCACCCCGGTCGCTCTCTCTTCCTCGATTCCAACACGCACTTCCTTGCGTCGGACCAACCTAATTTCGTACGAATCAGCCCTGCTTCCCATTATGATCTTGCCTTTCACTTTCAGCTCAAAGTCGCTCACTCTTTGGACGGTCCCTTGGTGAATGGGGTTCTTTCCGCACTCGTCGACGCTCCTGCGAGTGGCGGAAGTGCCGTCACCGGCAACTTCGACCTCTTCTTCCGTCACGAATAGACCCCGGTCTTCCGAATCCAGGAACATCGACCTCCTCATGCACCACGCCTTCGCCAGGGTCCGTTCGTTCCAGATTGCTCTCTCCGAGTCAGAGAGCTTGATTCCTCGGATGCGGGTCCAGATAGACAACTGGCCGGCGAGGAGCAACCGCGCTTGCGCCACCAATTTCTCCTGGCACGGAGGTCGAAGCCCCTGGGGTCGCCTTCCGTGCGAGATG
>JAJYYP010000029.1 GCA_021800855.1 archaeon
CGCTACTTCGTGAGCTCGAAGGCCGTGGATATCCCCTGGCCGACCCCTATGCACATAGTGGCCAGGCCATACTTCGCCCCCGTCCTGCGCATCTGATGTATGAGGGTGGTGGCTATCCTGGCACCGCTGCAGCCCAGAGGATGCCCCAGGGCTATCGCCCCACCGTTCGGGTTCGCCTTCCTCAGATCGAGCCCGGGCATCTCCGCGGCGCAGGCCAGTACCTGGGCAGCGAATGCCTCGTTGATCTCTATCACACCGAACTCCTCCAGCTCCATTCCAAGCCTCGAAAGGAGCTTCCGGGTCGAGTGCACAGGGCCGAGTCCCATGTAGCTAGGGTGGACGCCGGCGGTCGCCGACCCCAGGATCCTCGCCATTGGCTTCACTCCGAGTTCCTCGGCCTTCCCCTCACGCATGAGGACCAGCGCTGACGCCCCGTCGTTTACCCCCGACGAGTTCCCCGCAGTGACGGTCCCGCCCTTCAGGAATGCGGGTCTTAGCTTCCGGAGTTTCTCCAGCGAAGTGTCCTCTCTCGGGCCCTCGTCCTCTGCGACCCCCTCGGGCCTTTCCGGAGTGACCACGGGTACCACCTCGTCCCTGAACCTTCCGCCTCGGGCCGCATCCACGGCCTTCCTGTGGCTGCCTAGTGCGAATTCGTCCTGGGATTCCCTGGAGATGTTGTACTTCTTCGCGAGATTCTCCGCCGTCTCCCCCATGGACAGCGGCGGGTAGTCAGGGGGAAACGCCGGGTTCACGAACCTCCACCCGATGGTAGTGTCGACGAGGGAGACGCCGCCCCGCCCAAACCCTACTTCGGGCTTCAGTGCGACGAGGGGGGCGCGGGTCATGCTCTCGACCCCCCCGGCCAGCAGGACGTCGCCCTCCCCGGAGGAGATGACCCTGGCAGCGCTGTTTATCGCTTCCAGCCCAGAACCGCAGAGCCTGTTGACAGTGGCCCCTGGCACCGAGTAAGGGATGCCAGCCAGGAGCGTCGCCATCCTAGCCACGTTCCTGCTGTCCTCACCCGCCTGGTTCGAGCACCCGAAGTAGACGTCGTCGACGATGGCCGGGTCTACCTTCGCCCTTTCCAGGGTGCGCCGCAGGACGAGGGCCCCGAGGTCGTCAGGCCTGACAGACTTCAATATCCCGGCATACCTGCCGATGGGGGTGCGCACGGCCTCGACCACTACGACGTCTTTCACACGCTCCGAAGTGGATGGCGGGCTTATCTCCTTTGCTGGGGTGCGGGTTCGACTAGTCTCACCGCCTTAAGGGTGCTGGGAGCTAACCGGTGGCCTAAGACGAGAGGTTCGATTGGAAGTATCTACGACACAAGTCTGTTCCTAAATCGCTGCAGCCGGAATGTTGGTGGGGACTCTCTTTCGCGATGATGCCTTCCAACTCGTCTCTTGCCCACCTCGCTACTGCCAAATCCTCGCTGGAAAGGTCTTTGGACAGGACGTACGCCCACGCCTGAGAGAGCCAGTTCACTGCCTGAGCTATGAAGAAGAGTTCGTTTTCCATGTGCTGTCCACGAGTCTCATAAATTGACCTCCCTCCGACCCTCCGCTTAGACAGCATCCCTTTGTAGGCTAGCCTCTGGAGAGCCTGACTGGCGCCTGGGACCGATATGGCCAGCGCATTGGCAAGCTCAGTTGGAGTGTGGGCCCCTACGAGGTCACCGGTCATGGGCAGGTCTCGGCTTCGAAAGAAAACATCGTCATCCTTGGCCTCTCCTCCCCGCTTGGGAGTTTCGGAAACCTGCTCTGGTTCTTCTTTCTCCCAATCATACTTGAAAGCCAAGGCCTTTCGCCAATCGGAATATGCACCGTCTACAGCATAGCAGCGCCCGTTTCTGTTGGGATTCAGATTCCAGCAGGCGCGATCTTAGTCGATCGGTGGGGAAGGAAGAGGACGATTGTCCATGGCGGCCTACTACCTACCATCTCGGTCGCAGCCATGGGCGTTTCTAGCGATTTTCTTACCACCGTGACTGCCTACATTGTCTGGGCGCTCGTTGTACGCGTCACTGGGCTCGCAAGAAGCGCCCTGATAATGGATTCATCCCCACAGCAGAGGCGGGCGTCAGGCTTCGGCGCCTTCCTTCAGCTTGCAGGGCTGGCTGCTACCGCTTCCCCTCTCATAGGGAGCCTGTTCCTGCTGCGGAACGAACAATATTTCATATTTGTTTCCAGTGCGCTGCTCACTCTGGCTTCGACCCTTGTTAGAGCCATCCTCTTGAGAGAAGCGCCAAGACGACCCGGGGTTCGGAATGACGCAGCCGAGAACAAAGCGAGTGGTATCGGCACATCACTGAGAGAAGGATTATCGTCAATCGTTAGGAACAGAACTATCATGGCGTTAACATTGGCGTACGCATTTTACAACCTGTTCCTGTCGAGCGGATCTAACACGTTTGCGCTCGTCGTCAGCCTCTACTCGAAGGACGCGCTGCATCTCGAACCGTTCTACATAGGCTTGATGTTCGGGCTTGCTAACCTGTACGCAACCCAGGTCTCAATACTGTTGGGGAAGCTCGCAGACCGTTATCCACGAGGGAGAATAATCGCCCTGAGTTGGTTGGCCGAGATGGCGTTCATGATGGCCTTTGCATGCTCTCCTATCCCCCGGTCTTCGCTTTGTCATCCTTCAGTCTTTGGATGTTCTTCGGAGCCATGGACAGCCCAGCCCTGATGGCCCTGATTGGGGACATTTCTCCAAGTGAGAAGAGAGGCATCACGCTAGGTTTCTTCGGGACGTTTACCAGCATCCTTGCAATCCCTGTACTGTTCTTTACCGGAGTGCTCTTCACAGTATCACACGTCCTTCCCTTCTACGCAAACCTGTCGATCGGCCTCTTGTCACTTGGCTTTTTTGTCTACGCATTTGTGGCGAAGCGACCGGCCGGAACGTGAGCCCCGTTGGTAACAAACCTACGGAACTATGCTTCAGGAACAACTGAGGTCATCGTCGAGGCACTTCGCACCGTCGCACTGAGTGGAAAACTCCAATCGACTAATTCAAGGGGGATTCATCTCTGGGGGGATGGGAAGGATGACAACCCGACGGTCACTTGGGGTTCGTTTGCGTAGACCCAGAGTTCGAATCCAGGAACACCCTCGCCGAGGGGTTACACTTATTCGGAATTCGCAAATGGAGGCCAAATATGCCCGGGGCGAGATTTGAGCTCGCGTCGCACCATATGTGTGTCCTACGCCTTGTCGAAGTCGACGGGGTCCCAGGGCGTAATCAGGGTGTCGCCCTGGTTCTGCATCCCGGACTCAGTGCGCAGTCCCAGGAAAACCCCATGTGGTTTTGACCCTGCCTGGAGGGAAGCCGCCCCGGCGGCGGGCCCTATTCTCCGACGAAGTTCGGGTCCCGCTTGTCGAAGAAAGCCCTGACCCCCTCGACGTGGTCTCTTGTCCTCCCGGCCACGTCCTGCAGGTACATCTCGTACTCCAGCGCCGACTCCATGTCTACCACCACCGCCCTGTTCAGCGCCCTCTTCGTCAGCCCCATCGCCTTGGTCGGCCCTCTCGCCAGCCGCTCCGCCAAGGCGGCAGACCTGCCTTTGAACTCACCGTCCGGGAAGACCCAGTTGACGAGCCCCAGGCTCATCGCCTTCTGCGCGTCTATGGGTTCGCCCAACAGCCCGACCTCCATCGCCCTCCCGAGCCCGAGGATACGCGTCAGCCAGAAGCTGGTCCCGGAGTCGGGCGCCAGGCCCACCTTGATGAACGCTTCGTGGAATGTCGCCTTTTCAGACGCCGCCCTCAGATCGCAGGCGAGCGCCAGCCCGAGCCCGGCCCCAGCCGTGACCCCGTTGATTGCGGCGAGCACCGGCTTCTCCATCCTCCTTATCCTAGCGACTATCGGGTTGTACCTCCTTTGGAGCACCTCGCCCAGGCGCATGGGCTTGCCGCTGTCGTAGTTCGACCTGTTCGTGTTCAGGTCCTCCCCGACCGAGAACGCCTTCCCCTCGCCTGTGATGACCAGGCACCTCGCCTCCGCGGACTTCTCCCCATCTCTGAGCGCCTCCAGCAGGTCGACCCCCATCTGTTCGTTGAAGGCGTTGAGCTTATCCGGCCTGTTCAGGCTGACCCAGAAGACCCCCCTCGACGACTCTGTCCTGACGGTCTCGTACTCCAACTACTTCCCCTTGAACACAGGCTTCCTCTTCTCCAAGAACGCCTTCATCCCTTCCTTCGCGTCCTCTGACGCGAAGAGGAGATAGAACAGCTCGCGCTCGAAGTCCAGCCCTGCCCCCAGGCCTGTCTCGAACGCCCTGTTGACGGCCATCTTCGCCAGCTTGACTGAGACGGGGGACTTCGACGCTATCTCTCTAGCGACCTTCTTCGCCTCCTCGAGGTAGGCCTCCTTCGGGACCACCCTGCTGACGAGCCCCAGCGCCTTCGCCTCCTCGGCCCCTATTCTCGCCCCAGTGAGGACCATCTCCATCGCCTTGTACTTCCCCACCGCCCTCGTCAGCCTCTGCGTCCCTCCGCCCCCGGGGATGACCCCTATGTTGATCTCGGGCTGCCCGAGCTGAGTCGTCTCGGACGCTATCAGCACGTCGAGGCTCATGGCGAGCTCGAGCCCGCCCCCGAGGACGAACCCGCTCAGCGCCCCCACCAGCGGCTTCGGATATCTCCCTACCTTGTCCCAGAGCGGGAAGAAGTGCTCGGTCATAACCATCTCGACTGCAGACATGTCGGCCATCTCATTGATGTCCGCCCCCGCCGAGAACGCCCTTTCGCTCCCAGTGATGACAAGGCACCTTACCTCCTCGTCGGCCTCGAGCGCCGTCAAAGCCGCGATGAGCTCGCCGACGAGCTCGCGGTTCAGTGCGTTCAGGGCATCCGGCCTGTTGATCGTGACTACCCCCAACGGCCCCTCCTTGGCGACTGACAAGGTGTTGTAGCCCATGTCGTCTGGTCCTTGTCCGGCTCGTATTAACTCCTGCGAGGCTCCGGCGAACGCCGTGCGGGACGTCCGCGCTGCCCCTTACGGAGTCCCCTGGAGGTCTGCCGCGGCTTAGGCTGCCGAAGCCGGGGCGCCCGTCTTCTTCCCTCCGACGAACAGGCCCACGAACACGAATATGACCGTGAGCACCCACAGGGACACAGTGGTCATGTCGTACACATTGTCGAGGTCTACAGCCGCGTTGACGATCAGCCCGATCAGGGCAAGGATGCCGCCTATCAAAACCAGGTTTCTGTTCATTTTGTACTCGGCCGCGCCTCCGATGCCGTATTTACGGTTTTAATCGGGGCTGACGCTCAGGTTAAAGAAAAGGCCCCTTCGGCGGTCGGCATGGCCGTGTGGCATGAACAGAAGCTGCGCGTCAGGTTCGAGGAGACCGACACGATGGGCGTGGTGTACTACGGGAAGTACCTCACCTGGTTCGAGGTCGGGAGGGTCGGGCTCATGAGAGACCACGGGTTCGGATACGAAGAGTGGGTCCGGCGCGGGATGCAGTTCCCTGTGGTCCAGGCTCACGCCGACTACATGGCGCCAGCGCGCTTCGACGACGAGATACTCGTGAAGACCAGCGTGGCCTCCATAGGGAACAGCAGCCTGAGGTTCGAAAACGAAGTCTACAAGGCCCCTAGCATGACGCTCCTCGCCACCGGGCACACGGTCCATGTCACCACAGACGGGAAAGGCAGGAAAATCCCCTTCCCGCAGGACCTGAAGGAGATTCTCACTTCGCCTTAGTGGCGCTGGGCGAGCTCCACTCGTAGAAACCCTTGCCGCTCTTCCTCCCCGTGAAGCCGGCCCTCACCATCTCCCTGAGCAGGGGGCTCGGGCGGTACTTCGAGTCCTGGAACTCGTTCATGAACACCTCGGTTATGTTCAGCGTGGTGTCGAGCCCGACATAGTCGAGTAGCTGCAGCGGCCCCATCGGCCAATTGAGGCCCAGCCTGACCGCCTTGTCGATATCCTCAGGGTCGGCGACCCCTTCATGGACGAGAAAGATGGCCTCGTTCAGCGCGGGGACGAGCAGCCTGTTCACGATGAACCCGGGCGAGTCCTTCTTGCAGAGCACAGTCTCCTTCCCAAGTTTCGCTGAGGCTTCTCTGACCCTGTTGACTGTCTCGTCTGATGTCCTGTTCCCCTTGATTATCTCGACCAGCGGCATAAGCTGAGGAGGGTTGAAGAAGTGCATCCCGCAGACGTTCTCGGGCCGCCCAGTCACCGAGCCCAAGAGCGTGATGCTGATGGACGATGTGTTGGACGCGAGTATGGTGTCCTCCCCCGCCAGCTGGGAGAGCTTCCTGTACAGGTCGAGCTTCAGCCTGGGGTCTTCGGTGGCCGCCTCGATCACGAGCTGGCTCCCCCCCACGGCCTCCCTGAGGTCCATGGTAGGGTGTATCCTCTTCAGGGCCGCGTCACCCTCGTCTTTTGTCAGCTTCCCTCTCTCCACGAACTTCCCTATCGAGTCCTGAATCATCTTCATCCCTCTGTCCAAGTACGCCTTTTCGACGTCCAAGATCGAGACTTCGAACATCCCCACCTGCGACGCGACCTGGGCGATGCCATGGCCCATGAGGCCCGCCCCGAGCACTGTCACCTTACTGCCTCTCTCCATGCTAGGGCTCGCTCCACGATGGCGAATTAACCTTTGGCTGCTCCTCGCTCGAATAGGATGATGGACACGTCCCTCTCAAACCCGGAGGCCCGCAGGGCGTGGACCACGGGGGACCGCTGGGGGACGTAAGTCCAGCGCTCCGACGCTTCCCTCTCCCTCCCGAGCAGGCACCTCGCCAGCCTCACCGCGTCCCGTGGCTGTCCGCCAAGGAAGCATATCTGTTCCCACACCCCTCTCCCTTCCCCTCCGAGCCTCGCCACCGCCACCGCGCGTCCCGACCTCCACACCTCTCCGCGCTCGACGAGTCCCCTGGTGACCTCGTCCGTCATCGCGGTCGCTCTCCAGCCGTCCCAGTAGACCCCGCGCCCTAGCTCAAACTCCCTGGTCCCACGAATCAGGCGGATTGTATCGTCGAGCTCCGAGGGGAGGACCAGCCGCGCTCCGTCGCGGGCGAGGGGTCCTTTCGACGGCGCGTACACGCTGAAACGGGCGGCCTCCGCGAACCCCAGCCTGGAGATCTGGCGGTGCGCAGCCCTGTTGCGCGAGTCGCTGGCCAGCCTGAACAAGGTGGCGCCACTTCTCCTGGCTACTTTCAGGGAGTTCTCCCCCAGCATCGTCGCAAGACCTCTCCCGCGGTATGCGGGGTGCACCCTCACCCCTTCCAGCCACGCCGACCCGTCGTCGAGGAGCTTCAACCTGTTCATCGCGACGGGGACACCGTCGACCTCCACAACGTACACGGGGCTGGCCCTTTCCCTGACCCACTCGTCCCAGACCTGGGGGATGTAATCGTGTCCTCCCCAGACGCCTCTGATGAAGCTCATCAACTGCTCCTTGTCAGATGGCCTGGCTTTGCGGATCCTCGGCGCCACATCGGGGAGGAAGGGTGTCTGCTTATGAACTCCTCCCCTCCTAAAGGATAAGAAGAGAGGCACGGGGCGGCTAGAGCCGGGCCGGGTTGGCAGAGCGGTTATTGCGCGGGCCTTGAGGCTGCGGCGAGCGAGCCCGTGACCATCATCGGTCGCGTAGGTTCGAATCCTACACCCGGCGCCTATTCACCCTTACTGCCGAAGAGGCGCGCTGCGCAGGAGACGGCACCGTCTGCGCCGGTCTGCCGCCGTTCCGGGTTCAGCTCTCGCGCCACTTCATCTTGAACGACACGAGGGAGAGCATCGTCGCCGTCGCGGCCCCATTCCTGCCGAGCAAGGTGAAGACCTGGCCCGTCTCTACGGAAAGGTCGAACTCGGATAGCGCCGGCTGTTCCTCGTTGCGGTAAGTCTTAGACAGTCGTGTCGCTTCGAGTGCCTTCAGCCCGCGTCACCTCCGCCCGTCGTGTTGAGGGCAGATATCACTGCGTCCCCGGCCGAGATCTAGGCGAACCCGTTTCGCTTAGCTATGTCCACCAGCGTGGCGATCATCTCTTCGCTGTCGTTGGGAGACCGGCACCTGAAGAGCTCCGCGCCCCTCTCCTCCGCCCACCCTCTGCACTCGATGTCTATGTCATAGAGGATTTCTAGATGGTCCGAGACGAACCCGATTGGGGCAGAGATGAAGCGCCTCTCGCCCCTATCATAGAGGGTCTGGAGGTGGTCGAGGATGTCGGGGCCGAGCCACGGCTCGCCTGTCTTGCTCTGGCTCTGGAACGCGAATGTCCAATTGCTCCAGGACAGCCTTTCAGCTACCAGCCTGGACGTCGCCAGGAGCTGGTCCCTGTAGGGGTCCCCCTCACGGATTATCCTTTCAGGGAGGCTGTGTGCGGAGAAGACGAGCGCAGAATCGTCCCCGGCCGTCCTGGCGGCCTCCTTCACCCTCCCTGCCCACATGGCGATGAGTGCAGGGTTGTCGTACCAAGAGTCAACGAATGTCACGCGCATCTTCCGAGCCAGCGAGGCGTTGGCCTCATCCACCGCCCTCGCATACCCTCCAGTGCTCATCTTCGAGTAGTGGGGGGCGAGGACGATGCAGAGCAGCTCTGTGACCCCCTCCGAACCCGCCCTGCGCACGATGTCCCCTATGAACGGAGGCGAATGCTTCATCCCAGCGTATACCCTCGCCCCCCCCGGCCCGAGCGCCCGCGCCAGCCCCGAGGCCTGTTTCTCGGTGATCTCCAGGAGAGGGGACTGCCCCCCTATCGCCCTGTACCTGGCTACGAGGTCTTCCATCTGCTCCCTCGTCGGCTTCCTCCCTCCTCTGATGTGCGTGTAGTACGCTTCGACTTCTTCCAGCGAAGTCGGCCCGCCGTAGGCCATGACGAGTATCCCCTTCAGCTCACTCCCCACCTTTCCATCCCTGGACCGTCTGCACCACGCTTCTGAGGTTTTCGGGGGGCGTGTCCGGGAGGACGCCGTGCCCGAGGTTGAATATGTGCCCACGCCTCCCGGCCGCCTTCTTCATTATCCCTTTGACCGCGTCATCCATCGCCTTCCCGCCGGCCGCTGCCAGCGCGGGGTCCAGGTTCCCCTGCACCCCCTTGTCTGAGCCGGCGCGGTCCCACACCGTGTCTATGGGGACCCTCCAGTCCACGCTGATGACTTCGGCCCCCGTCGCAGCGAACTCCTCTACTAGTGCCGAGGAGTTCGCGCAGAAATGTATCGTTGGGACTGACCCGGCCAACCTGCTGAAGACCGCCGAAGTGTAGGGCTTGACATATCTGCGGTAGTCCTCAGGGGAGAGGCAGCCTACCCAGCTGTCGAAGACCTGGACCGCGTCCACCCCGCTCCTGGCCTGGGCGCCCAGGTACGCCGTCACGAGCCTGGTCAGCTTCGACATCAGTGAATCCCACGCCTCCGGGTCGGAGTACATCATCTTCTTGGTCTTCAGAAACTCCCTGCTCGGCGCGCCCTCGACCAAGTAGCTCGCGAGTGTAAATGGAGCGCCCGAGAACCCCACGAGCGGCGTCCCGGCGAGCTTCTCCACCGCCAGGGCTATCGTCCGGAGGACGTATCCCGCATGAGCCTCGGGGTCGAAGTCTGCAAGCGCTTCCACGTCCCCCTTCATGCCGATCGGCCGCTCTATGACCGGCCCGATGTTCTCTTCGATCCTGAACCTGACGCCGACCCCTTCAAGGGGGAGCATTATGTCGGCGAATACCACGGCCGCGTCCACCCCGAGCTGCTTCACAGGGTCCACCGTCACGTCAGAAGCGAGGTCAGGGTCCTTGGCGATCTCCAGCATCCCCTTCTGGGCTCTGAGCTTCCTGTAGCTGGGGAGGTACCTCCCTGCCTGCCTCATGAACCAGACGGGTGTGTGATCCACAGGCCTTCTCCTGCATGCGTCTACGAAGGCGCTCCCCACTCACCTCTTCACCGCCTTGAACGCCCGCCTCGCGGCCCCGACCGTCCTTTCCACGTCGGCGTCCGAATGGGCCAGAGAGACGAACACGGTCTCGAAGGCTGAAGGAGGGAGATAGACACCGGAGCGGAGCATCTCCCAGAAGTACCTGCCGTAGGTTCCAGCGTCAGTCCTGCTAGCCGTGCGAAAGTCCACTACCTGTCCCCCGCAGAAGAACTGGCCGAGCATCGAACCTATCCTGTTGATGGTCAGCGCGACACCTGCCTTCTCCGCGCCCGACTGAATCCCCTCCTGGAGAGCCGCCGACGCCTCCTCGAGCCTTCGATAGCCGCCCTTCGTAAGGAGTTCGAGGGCCTTCAGCCCTGCGGCCATTGCGACGGGGTTCCCCGAAAGGGTCCCTGCCTGGTACACGGGGCCTTCGGGCGAGACTTCGGCCATGACCTCACTTTTTCCGCCGTAGGCCCCCACCGGGAACCCCCCGCCTATGATCTTCCCGAGGGTGGTGAGGTCAGGCTCGACCCCGAAGACGCCCTGGGCACCCCCTTCGCCGACCCTGAAGCCGGTGATCACTTCGTCGAAGACGAGGAGGGCACCGCTGGCAGTACAGGCCTTCCGCAGCGCGGATAGGAAGCCCTCCGCCGGGAGGACTACCCCCATGTTCCCCCCCACAGGTTCGACTATGGCAGCGGCTATCTCGTCCCCTTCTTCCCTGAACTCAGCCTCGACCGCCTCGATGTCGTTGTACGGGAGGGTCACGGTGTCTGCCACCGAGCCGGCAGTCACCCCTGCCGAGGCAGGCATGTCCAGGGTGGCCATCCCCGAGCCTGCCTTGGTGAGGAATGGGTCAGCGTGGCCGTGGTAGCAACCCTCGAACTTCAGTAGCTTCCTCCTCCCGGTATGTCCTCTGGCGACACGGATGGCCGACATCGTCGCCTCGGTCCCCGAGTTGACGAAACGTACCTTCGCCACAGAGGGAATCGACCTGCTGATTCTCTCTGCGAGGCGCACCTCTGCTTCTGTGGGCGCGCCGAAGCTCGTCCCTGAAGCCATAGCGCCGCTGGCAGCAGCCGCCACAGCGGGGTTCGCATGGCCGTGGATAAGCGCCCCCCAAGAGCAGACGTAATCGACGTATCTGTTGCCGTCTACGTCCCATATGTGGGATCCTCTCCCCCTGCGGATGAACCTCGGCGTCCCGCCCACCGCCTTGAAGGCCCTGACAGGGCTCGACACCCCTCCGACCATGACTTCACATGCCCTCTCGTAGAGGGCAGCGGAGTTCCTTTCGTTCATCGGCATCCTATCCTAGGAGCCTGATCATGGTCTCGGGGTCGACGGAGGCGCAGGTGAAAATCGGGGTCTCCCGTTCAGTGTACTTGCTCGCGTCTGACGACCTCAGCTCTTCGACCAGGTCTAGGAACTCGCCCGGGTCGTCCCCCTCGAAGGCTAGGACGAACTCCTGGTCGTCGAGGCCGAAGGAGTAGCCAGTGTTGATCTTGATTGCCGGGTACTTGTGCCCGATTCTGAAGTGCTCAGCCATCATCCTTTGCCTCTCGACGAACGGGAGCTTGTACCACTCTCTCTTCTTCACCAGCGGATATACGAAGGCGTATTTGGCGTTCGTCCGGGGCTCGCCGTCGGCCCCTTCCTGGCCGGGGTGCTTGTGCGAGCCGATGTACTTCGACCTCCTTGTCATGGCTAGGAAAGAGTAGGAGACATCGAGCCACCTGCCTAGACCGGTGGCCAGGAGCTCAGACGCGAGGCCCTGCACCGGGGCCAGATCCTGCGCGGTTACCCAGAGCATGAAGTCCGCGTCGGCCCTGGTCCCGACCAGGGTGTAGTATCTGAGGTCGAGCACCTTCGAGTACCTGTCAAGTACAGCTAGGAACTCGGCCGCCCCGGACCTCTTCTCTTCGGCTCCGAGGGCCCTCCACGCCCTGGCCGCCTTGTAAAAGACGTACCGCATGACCTTCCTCGACCCGGCCTCCTGCTCCCGGCCAGCCGATACTTCCTGCATCATCGTCCCTCCTTGACCCACCCTGCGGCCTGCTCGGCGAAGTAGGTGATGATTAGGTCTGCGCCCGCCCTCCTGATCGCTGTGAGCACTTCGAGGGCTGCGGACTTCTCGTCCAGCCAACCGTTCAGCGCTGCCGCCTTCAGCATCGAATACTCTCCGCTCACGTTGTAGGCTGCCAGAGGGACTCCGAACCTCCGTCGCGCCTCGGATATCACGTCGAGATATGCTAGTGCCGGCTTCACCATCACAATGTCCGCGCCTTCCTTCACGTCCTCCTCCACCTCCCTGAGCGCCTCTCGCCTGTTCCCTGGCTGCATCTGGTACCCTCGCCTATCCCCGAAAGAAGGGGCAGAGCCTGCGGCGTTTCTGAAGGGACCGTAGAACGCCGAGGCGTGCTTTGCTGAGTAGCCCATCACCACCGTGTCGTCAAGACCCGCTTCGTCGAGGGCCCTCCGTATGGCGTGGACCTGACCGTCCATCATAGCGCTGGGGGCGACGACGTCTGCGCCAGCCCGGGCGTACTCGACGGCCGCCCTGGAGAGCAGAGGGAGGGTCTCGTCGTTGTCTACCTGCTCGCCGCTCAGCACCCCGCAGTGGCCATGCGACGTGTACTCGCATAGGCAGACGTCTGCCATCACGACAAGCTCAGGGAACGACCGCCTGATCGATGATATCGCCCTGGGGACGATGCCGTCCGGAGCGTATGCCCCTGTCCCGCGCTCGTCCTTGCTCCCTGGTACCCCGAAGAGGAGGACGCTCCTGACCCCAGCTCCGACCAGCCTCTCGAAGTAGGAGGGTAGCCTGTCGACCGAGTACCTCGAGACCCCGGGCATCCCGTCGACCTCTTCAGACCTCCCGTTCCCCTCGACCGCGAACACGGGGGCCACGAACATGTCAGGGTGCAGCCTCGTCTCGCTGAACATCCTCCGGATGGGCTCGGTCCTCCTTAGCCTCCTCCCTCTCCTCTCCGGCCGGAACTTCGCTACGTCAGTCATGCGTGGCCAGCTCCGCAATCTTCTCTGCTAATGCATCGATTGTATGCAATCCTACGGAGACGACAGACCCGAACCCTGCACTCCTGGCCGCCGAAGCCGTCACAGGGCCTATGCACACAGCCGTCGCCCTTCCGGTCACCTTCTCCATCTTCTCAGGTCCGAGCCTCGACCCGAAGCCCCTGACTTCCGACGGGCTCGCGAAAGCAACTAGGTCGGCCTCTTCGACCGCGTCGTCCACCTCTCCACCTTCGTGGACGGTCCGATACGCTGCCACCTCGGAGACTTCGAACCCTCTCTCTTCGAGCGTCTCCACCAGCGCTTTGTCCCCTATATCAGCCCTGAACAGCAGGACCCTCTTCCCCCTGCCTAGCGGGAGCGTCTCGCCCAGCCGAGAGGTGAGATATCTGTCGGGGACGAAACTCGCTTCCAGCCCGACCTTCCTGAGCCCCGCTGCCGTCTTCGGCCCCACCGCGGCGAATTTCGAGAGCTTCGTCTTTCCACCGAGCCTCCTGAGCCGTTCTCCTAGGACTGCCGCAGCCCTCGGCGAAGTGAGGACGACCCAGTCGAACCTTTCGATACCGGTGACCGCGTTGTCCACGGCGGACCAGTCCTCAGGGGGCTCGAACCTGATCGTCTCCACGCAGGCAGCCTCGACCCCGGATATGGCGAGCAAGGCTCGCAGCTCTGCGTTCCCTTCCCTAGAACGCGCGACGACCACCCTGTAGGGTGTGTGCTGGGCGGTCAGCCGACGATCCCCTCCATGATCCTCGCCCCGCCCCTCTCCTTGACCGCCCTTGCCAGGCCTCTCCCGAGCGCCTCCGGGTCATCTCCTTCCCCTTCGACCTCGGCCCTAGCCGAGTCCCTCCCCAAGGGGTCTGCGACGATGCCTATGGCAAACATCCTCCCGGAGGTGACAGTAGCATACCCGCCCAGAGGGACATCGCAGTCCCCCCCTAGCTCCGCAGAGAACGCTCTCTCGCACTCGCTGGACGCCCTGGTGTCGGGGTCGTCAATAGCCTCCAGAAGCTTAAGCACCTCCGTATCCCCCGCCCTCGCCTCTACGGCAAGAGTCCCTTGGCAGACGGCGGGGACTAATTCTTCGACGCTGAAGGCTTGGGTCATCATAGAGCCCAGGCCAAGCCTCTGGAGCCCGGCTGCGGCCAGCACGGCGCCATCGAGCCCCTGCTCCTCGATCTTTCTCAG
This sequence comes from archaeon, assembly GCA_021800855.1. Classification (GTDB taxonomy): domain Archaea; phylum Thermoproteota; class Nitrososphaeria; order Nitrososphaerales; family Gagatemarchaeaceae; genus UBA183. Next base: position 14,093 of record JAJYYP010000029.1, read on the forward strand.
CCTAGTGTCGACGTTCCCGCGCAGTTCTACCACCTCGATGTCCCGCCTGAGTGCAAGAATCTGAGACTTCCTCCTTACGCTCGAGGTCCCAATACGTGCCCCCCTGCTCATCTGCTTTAGGGTCGAGCCAGCCGCCGACACCAGCGCATCCCTGGGGTCTCCCCTCTTCGGGGTGGCGCCTATGACCAGCCTATCGTCCAAGGAGGTGGGGATGTCCTTCATGCTGTGCACCGCCATGTCTATGCGACCCTCTGCCAGTGCGCTGTCGATGTCACCTGTGAACGCTGTCTTCCCGTCAGTCCCAAGCTTGTCGTGAGGGAGGGCGTCCCCGGACGTCTTCAGTGGCGCCACCACCAGCTCGGCTTCGGTCATCTCACGGAGGAGGTCCACCACCAGCTTCGCCTGGGCGAGGGCGAGGGCGCTCCCCCGCGTACCCACTAGCAGCCTATCCTTCACGTCTCTCTCCACCAAACACAGCGCTCAGAAGGCAGAGCTTCTCCTCTTCTGACAGGCCTGGGTGCTTCTTCCGGGCGAAGCCGACCGGCCTGGCGATGAGCTTGCTCACGATTCTGCGACCCATCGCTTCCACTATCCTCTTCTCCCTCTCAGAGGCCGGCCCCAGCCTGCCGACCGCCCGCCTGAGCTCTTCTTCCCTCACCGCATCGGCCCAGGAGTAGATGTCTGCCAGGGTAGTGGAAAGCCTTGTCTGGATCAGCCAGGAGTAGAACTCGGCGGCTTCCTTCGAGACCGCGGCCTCAGCCTCCGGGAGTCGCGCGAGTGGAGGCCGAGAGGCAGCCATAGCTGCTAGGTCGTCCAGATCCAGGAGCCGGACATTGGTCAGCTCCCTCACGGCGTCGGAAACGTTCCGTGGCATCCCCAGGTCCACCACTGTCTTCGGTCTGCGACCCTCCAGGTCCGTCGCCGTGATGAGCGGTCTCTTCACCGAAGTGGCCGAGACGAGGACGTCGCAGCTCTTCGCCAACCTCTTCACGTCGGAGTACCCGACCAACGTGCACCACTCCAGCCCCGCTGGTGGCCTCTTCCTCCTCGACGC
>JAJYYP010000090.1 GCA_021800855.1 archaeon
AACTAACTCGTTTCATACTACAGCCCTTTCGTTTGGATCGTTGCATTTAGAGGCGCTGAGCAGACGGATGGTCTCAGCCCGGTGGATAAGTTGGTTCCATCGGCTGCACTGCTTGGCTGGGACGTGCGGTCCAGGCGGCTCATAGAGGCCGATATAGCCGTTGTAGGCATGCCGTTTCACAATGCCATATTTTGCCCACCTAACCAAGGTGCACTCGGTGATGCCGAGTTTTGCGCAAGCCTCCGCTTTTGTCAGCATTCCCCGCTCACGCAGCCGGTCGTAGCGAGGGCGTAGGCCATATTGTTTGACGAGATAAATGACGCGCAGATCGGTGAACCGCGCGCCGGCCTGATCACGCCGCACTGATCCGCCGGGACGGATTCCTTTGGCATTCAGGATATCTGCGATTTCGGCGCAGATATAATCGTCGAGAAGCTCGTCGACCAGTTCTACCACCTCGGGCCGGGTCTTCACCTGCTGGGCGGAGGATTTGGGGTTCTGGGTGGTCAATGTCTCGGTCCTCCCGCCTCTGAAGCGGATGTGGATCCGGGTCTCTCCCTCGGCAGGGAATTTGAGCAGGGTGACGTCGTCAACAAGATAGGCAAGAAGCCGCTTGCGTTCGCGGTTCGGCAGGGTCTGATCACACCAGACCGTTTTGAAGTCAGCCGTCATGGCGATCAACCGATCGTGAATGGTATCGTCCAGTGTCAGCCGGTCTTCGCGCAAAGCACGCTCTCTTTCTTCATGCACATCAGCCAGCATGCGCAGTTTGTCGTTCCATTCGCGTTCAAGAGTGTCGGCGACCAGGCGATTGTTCGGATCGACCAGCATGAATCGCCGCTGCGCAAGATCTGCATCGACCTGTGCGCGTTCGACAGCGCGGAGCCGGAGTTGATCCACGTCATCGTGGCGGGTTTCAATTTCTTTCCTGACCTCCAATGCCAACTCCACCGCCGTTGGTGTCATTTCCGTAGCGATCAATTCGCCGATTGCCTCGTCGACGGGCCACCCAGCTATCGATTGACAGTGGGGTTCACCGCGAGAGGCGTAGGCGCGGCTGCAGATATACCATGTATCCACCTGACCGCGTCGGGCGGCATAGCGAGCGCTCATATGACTGCCGCAGCGTCCGCATACAGCGCGCCCTTGCAATAGGGCCGCACCCTCGCGCGGCGGCGAGGCGCGCACGGCCTGATAGCCGGCGCCATTGTCCTCAAGAACCTTGAGGTTATGCTGGAACTTGTCCCAGCTGATATAGCCGGGATGGGCATCCGGGATACATGCGTGCCATTCCTTCTGGTCACGCTTGCGGTACTGTTTCTTGCCATCGACGGTCCGGCGATAAAGACGCTGGCCAAAAGCATAGACTCCAGCATAGCGCGGATTATGCAGCGTGCGCACTGCGGTCGATGCGGTCAGCGGTTGGAAGATCACCTGTTTCCCGTTGCGGAGTCGGGAGGGGAAGAGCAGACCTTCCCTGGCGAACACCTTGACAGTCTGCGTGGCTGACCCAACCCGGGAGAACGTCTCGAAAAAATGGTTGATCATGTCCCTGATTTGGGCATCAGGATCGAGGACCACATCGCCGAGTTCATCATAGATGAAGCCAGTCGGCAGAGGACAGCGGTATTCACCGCGTCGCACCTTATTGAGGATACCCCCGCGTAACCGGGCTTTGATGACATGCAACTCGGCTTCGCTCATCGTGCCCTTGAGCCCGAGCAGCAAGCGATCATTGAAGTTGGCCGGATCGTACACGCCATCTTCGTCGAGGATGAGAGTGTCGGCCAAGGCGCAGATTTCCAGCAGTCGATGCCAGTCTGCATTGTTTCTGGCGAGCCGAGAGACCTCCAAGCCCATGACGATCCCCGCGCGCCCCATGCCGACATCGGACACCATGCGCTGGAAGCCTTCACGCCACGATGCTGAAGCGCCGGATTCGCCTTGGTCGCTGTCGATGACAACGATCTGGTCATCATGCCACCCAAGCCGGATCGCGCGGCCACGAAGGTCGTATTGACGCTTGGTGCTTTCAACATTCTCCATGACCTGCCGCATCGATGATTGCCGGATGTACAGATAGGCACCCCGTTCGAGGTGATGCGATTGAACCTTGAGCTTTTCGTTCATGCTGTCCTCCGTTCAGGAATTGCCATCACCATGGCGGCGAGTAGGCCGATGATTGTGCGTTGTTCGGACGTTTTGTCTGCGATTGGCAGGTCAACTACCGGCGGCACGGAAGTGGCGTGACGCTGGCCGGGCGCTCGCACTATCGCGCGAACCCAGGCCCACATTCCGCGATGAAGAAGAATGGTGAGGCCGCTGCGTGCCTCCGGCGGCAGGGCGGTACCGAGGGCGGCGGCCCGCAATATTTCGTATCGCTCCGTGGCGTGCAACCGCATCGTGTAATGCAGTTGCGTGCCAATGCTGGTTACGTCGTTTTTTTTTGACCGAGCGCGCGCTCGATCGTTCTGGGGTGGACGTCGAGGCCGAACTCTATCCGGAGACGGTCCGTCAGTTCGCGCGCCCGGATGGGCTCGCCTGGGTCCACTTGTGCGTTGAGGAACGCCAGCACTTCGCCCTGGAGCTTGTGCGGTCCGCGCGGCCCGCGCTTCCTCGGTACCAGACCGGCCAGGCCCGCGCCTTCGAAGTCCGCCCTGGCCTGATAAAAGGTCGGCCGGGACACGCCATATTCGTCGGAGGCCTCCGTCACTGAAACCCTGTCGACGGATACGCGCCGCAGCATCTCGTACTTCACTTGCACGATGTCGCGTGGATCGAAGAAACCGCCTTCCTGGAACTTCGGGTCGCCGACTTTCTCCGGAGCGGGATTGAGTGCGCCATCCTCCGCCAAAGCGCTGGCCTTTGATCGCTTGTGGTTGGCGCTGCTCGACACCTGGAACCTCAGCCATTTTCTCGATACGTGTAATGTGCATTATGCCGCGTTTACTTAAGCTGTCAAGATGGTTGGCGCCATAGAGTCCTAACTCACAGCCTTTTTAAATTACCATTCATCGAAGTCCCCAGGGTCTCTGCGGCGTTTTTTGCCTTACAGACGCGGCGTATTTATCCTTACATGCTTTCGCTCCATCAACCCTCCTTTGCAGCATGAGGTGCGCCACAATCTCACCGAGTTCCAACAGATCGCCAAGGCTGCAAAGTGCGCGTCGGCCTCCCGCAAACACCGCAGGATCAGGGGTTGCCACATCGGTCCATTGCGGCGGAACGGAGCAAATTCGGCCATCGGCAAAGCGAAGTAGCCAACGCTTGCCAGATCGGTTGCCGCGCTTTGCAATGCATACCCCGCCCTGTCCGGAATACGGATGAAAGGGGTGGGTCACTGTAATAAGGTGCGGCGAGGCCGGGGACTGGCCTGCATTTCTGCCTGAGGTACAAG
>JAJYYP010000091.1 GCA_021800855.1 archaeon
GACCATGACCTCCTCTACCCTGGTGTCGAGGTCGTCGGACCCATAGGGGGCGAAAGAGATGGTGAGAAGCGCGTCGTCGGAGAAAGCCGTTGCGCTGGCGGTGGCTTTGCCGATGTTCGCGTGCAAAGGGCCACGAACAAGTGGGTCTCTCTCCAGCCCGATGGACTTCGCGAGTTCCTTTACACCTCTGGCGTACTCGAGTGTGTCTGCCCTAGTGGCTAGGTTCCGTTCATGTCCGCCGGGTCTGTGGAGCGTCATGACCTGACCGAGGTCCCTGAATTCCCTTGAGATTACTCCAGGGAGGTCGTAGCTCCCAATAGGGTAGAAGGGACCTGGATGTACCCCCGGGAGCACCAGATATGTGTCACCCGCGTGCGTCTTGAAACGGAGGACCTTCGTAGTGACTTCGACTTCCTCGGAGTGGCTAGCAATCACCGCCTCGAGCTCGTCCGGCCGCCCTGCTGTCCAAGTCTTCATGAAGGCCCTGAACAAGCTGAGCGAATCGTAGCCACGGCTTGTCTTCTTCCGCCCCAAGAGCGCAGGGAAGGCGATGATGACGGCGATCGAGAGAGCCCCGGAGACCAGCGCGACGCCATCCACGCGGGCCGCAGGGTCCGCGGACGTGACGATCATTGTGGTAACCGCAGGATGTACTAACGCAAGCCCGAACGACAGGGTCGCGTTCTTCGTGAATGCGCCGTTGATTACGAGATATTCCAACCCAGCGCAGACGAAGGCGCCGTACAGGTAGGCGTTGGTAAGAGAACCAGGGGACCTGGCCGCCCAGGCATAGGCTCCCCCGATCGCGACCAGGAGGAGCCAGAGAAGGGCCCCGGCGAACAGGAGCGCGAGGACCCTCCTGAAATTGGCGATAGTGTCCTTCTCCGCGAACTTGAGGATGGCAGAAATCGCGTATCCTGACACCATGAACACCAGAACTGCGATGATTGACGGCAACGCCTCGGCCTTCCACCCAAGTGCCAGTGCGAGGACTAGCGTCGTGGCCCCTCCATACAACATTAGCCTGGGAGACGACGGGAGGACGAACAGGTGCCTGTATCTGCTCGCTAGAATCTCCGTGGAGGATTGATTCCTCTGCCTCGACTCAGGCGAAGACGTTGATGACAATCGACACAGCTATCAAGACAATAGACCCGATGATGACGATTTCAGGCCTGATCTTCACGCCTTGCGTCTCTTCGTTGAAGAAGGTGAGCAGGCCTGCGCTCGATGCTGGCATCGGCGCGTTGTCTTTCTTGCTCATCGAGATACTCGGCCGGCCATAGAGTTCTTAAGCGTAGCGTCTGGTTTCATATGAACCCGCTCTCCGTCAGCCTCGTTACGACCCTCGTCCAGAAACCTGTGCTCATGGTGAGTGCAGCTGCTGCTGCGACGAGCACTAGTCCTCCTATGAATGCCACGGGCGGGAAAACGACGGCGGCGGAAACCAGGACTAACACGGCCACCATTGGAAGGGCGGTCGACATCTGCCTCAGGCTGAACTGTGCGGGCATAGTAAGGTCGTCCCCCTTGACCTGGATGGGGGCGATGTAGGCGGCCCAGAGTATTTCGAGGACGAAGGAGCCCGGGACGACGACTGCCGTGGCCACCAGTGCGCCAAGCGCTTCTGCGTAACCTGACCCATAGAGGACGGCGTCTACGACGAGGAATGGACCGAGCATCAGGAGGAGCGACGCGACCCTCGAGATGATTAAGTGCCTGAAGTATGTCGCAGGTGGAAGGGAAGTGAGTGACAGCCAGACCCTCTCGTTCGTTATCGCCGACTGAGAAAGGAAGAAAGCGAAGAATGAAAGGACTATCGGCACCAAGATTGAAGCAGGAAGGAGGTTGGAGTTGGTCGAGAGTGGCTGTGGGGGGCCAAGGCGGATCACGAATGCGTAATACGTGCCAGCGAGGATCGATGCGGCGGCGATGACCCATCTGGTCTTCACCCGCCTTGAGACATATCGGGACGCGCCCGCCATGTTCATCCTCCCTGCCAACGAAATCGAAGAAAGATTCATCGAGTAGATCGCCCCGATTGGGGTCTTCCCTGCGTAGCTGATTGGGGACTTCACCTCGGTCGACGTCGACCTTACAAGACTCTTCATCATGTCGAGCTCGATTCGCGAGAGCCCCTTGAAGGCTGCTGCGGTGGTTACGGTCGCTAGGACCACCAGGGTTGCGGTGCCGCTATAGAGGTTCCCATAGAATGCGGAACCTGGGGAGAACGGGAACCCTGCAAAGGCCAGGAGAGTCCAGAGGGCCAATCCAGCAGATAACGGGATCCGGACCTTGGCGGCGATTGCGGGGGCGACCACGCCGAGCGAGGTGAAGGTCAGGGCCAGGGCGACCAGGTCGACCAATAAGAGCGGTGAGTCGAGCGACTGGTACAGATAGCCGAACATGAGCAGGATGGTTATCCCGAAGGCCATAAACTGCGAAAGGAAGATTGACACTGAGAAGTCCCTCGTGCTGAGCGGGAGCGTGAACAGGTAGTCTCTGTCAGACTTCAGGATCATCACACCCCCCGCTGCCAGCGACATTGCGAGGAAGAAGGCTACAATCGCTGTCCCATAATATCCGAGTATCAAGCCCTCGGACCGAGAAGAGATGGTCCGCGAAATCCCGATGTAATAGACGAACAGGATAGCCAAGAAGATTAGGAACGGCCTGGAGAAGCGGGTCCTTACGACGAACTTCAGCAGGCTAAGAAGCACCGGTCATCATCCTCGCTACCACCTTCTCTATCGGCTCCTCCGGCGAACCCCTCTTCTTCAGTTCCTCGATGGTCCCTTCCCAGAGGAACATCCCGTTAGATATCATGACTACGCTGTCGGTGAGCCTGTTGGCGATGGACATGATGTGTGTTGAGACAAGGTGGGTCCCCTCTAGCCCGTCTAGGAGGCCGATCACCTTCTCTTGGGTAGGTATGTCTAGATAGTTCAGGGGCTCGTCCAAGAGCAGCACCTTCGGAGAGTGGATCAAGGCGAGAGCGATTGCGAGCTTCTGGGTGTTCCCCCTCGAAAGCCTCCCGACGTTCGCCCTTTCGTACTGCCTCAAGTCCAGCTCGTCCATGAGGAAATCAGCCCTCCCCTTCACGTCTGGGACGCCCCGGAGTGCGCCGATATATTCGAGGTTCTCTCTCACTGAGAGCATCCTGTATGGGAGGGCGTCTTCAGGGAGGTAGCCCACCACCGACTTGGAGGCCCTGCTGTCGGGAGAGGATCCTAGGATTCTGACGTGTCCAGTGTCGGGACGGAGGGAGCCTATGAGGAGTTTGAGGGTTGTGGATTTACCAGCCCCGTTTGGGCCCAAAAGCGCGTACCTCCCGCCCACGGGGATTTCGAAGCTCAGGTCGTTGAG
>JAJYYP010000030.1:0-1771 GCA_021800855.1 archaeon
TTCCGGGCAAGAGAGCCGATCCGCTTCATCCACATTGCTGAAGTGGAGGACGAGACCAAGTGACGGCCCAGGTCCTTGGGAACCAGCCATACCTGCACGTCCTAACCACCCGCAAGAGACTAGACCCCGAGGAAGCCAAAAAGCGGGTCCTCGCCCTGGTCAACGCCGGAATCACCAGCCCCACCGACATCGCGAAGTCCATCGGGTGGACCGGCAAGAACGCGAGAATCAACGCTCACAGATACCTCAACATGCTGGCCGAGGAAGGGAAGCTGAAGAAGGATTCGAGCACCGGCCGGATCATCAGGTCGGCCGAGATGGTCTCTAAGCAGCAGTACGTCGACCTGCAGAGGGACGCCTTCGCGCAGATCCCCTCCGTCGCTGCCTGGATCCGCGACATGCTCACCAGAGTGGAGGGGAAGCCGAAGAAGAGCTGGAAGGCGTCGCTGTCCTTCCTGTACGGCCTCTGCGAGAAGCTGAAGGTGAGGCCCGAGCAGCTGTACACTCCGGTCCACAACCCTGACACCGGCGTCCTGATGTCGAAGCGTCAGACCGCAGAGTACTTCCTTCAGGAGTTCGCCATCAAGTACCCCACCAACCACAACAGCTACGTCCTGGCCGTCCGGGACTTCACATCCACCATCGGCGAGGTCGCGTGGCCCCGAGGGAGGGGAGGCGTGGCATCGGGGAAGAAGAGAAGCTACGGGAAATTCGCCCATGTCAAGCTGGGGCCTGGTCAGTTCGAGCGGGGAATCGAGATCTGCGAAGCCAAGGGAGACCTCCTCCTCCGGGACATCTTCGAGTTCGGAGTGGAACAGGGGAACAGGCGCCAGACCCTCCTCCTGACCAGGGTGAACGACTTCGACATCTTCCCCGACCACCTGATCAACCGGGTCCACGAAAGCAAGACGGAGGGCCACGGCATCGCTGACTGGGACAAGGGCGTCTACACACCGAAGACAGTCGGCGACCTGAAGTACAGAATCGAGTCCGCCAGGGCAGAGGGCCAGGAGTTCGTCTTCTGCGAGAGAGGAAAAGACGGAGAGTGGAAGAGTCGTTACACACTCGGAGAAGAGCTCAACTCTAAGCTGAAGCTCCTGTACAGGGAGATCGGGCTCACCGATCCCTACGTCTACGCGCACCCATTCCACGCCATGAGGCACTTCTGTGCCCACTACTGGCTGGAGAAGACCAACTACGACTACACCGTTGTCAAGGGCCAGACTGGCCACAAGACCACGGAAGTATTGGAGGACTGCTACGGCAAGATGCCCCCCGACATCAGAGACCGGAAACTCAGGGCCGCGGTGCAGACGATGGGGGTGAACGCATAGCATGGCGACTTTTTACAAGTTCCTGAATGAAAATCTCCAAGGCAGCCAAGGGTTCGTCTACGACCTGCCTCGCTGGGACCAGGAGTCGAAGAAGTGGGTCCCCTCCTCCTGGGTCGAAGAGAAGAACGCCGATGCGACCACCCTAGAAGCCTGCGGTGCCGGCCTCCACCTGATGAAAGTCCCCAACCCCAGGTATGGCCGTTATGTCGTGGGCTTCGTGGCAGAGGGAGACGGGCTCTGCGGCGAGGACGACGAGAAAGCGAGGTTCAGGCGCGTCCGACTCCTGCGGCCTCTTTTGAAGGAAGAAATATTCCACGAGAAAGCAGACCTCCACGGAGCAGACCTCCAAGGAGCACACCTCCACGGAGCAGACCTCCGCAGAGCAGACCTCCGCAGAGCAGACCTCCGCAGAGCAGACCTCCACGGAGCAGACCTCC
>JAJYYP010000030.1:1871-12529 GCA_021800855.1 archaeon
GGAGCAGACCTCCAAGGAGCAGACCTCCAAGGAGCAGACCTCCAAGGAGCACACCTCCACGGAGCAGACCTCCGCGGAGCACATGGCGTCAAGGGCAATCTGTCTGATGAGCTCACGGAGGAGGCCTGCTGTTGAACTGCGCTTCCCTTGGCGTGAAGGACCTCTGCGACTGGATTGGGTGCAGCCTCGGCCCTGGTGGCCGCCAGGCCGAAGCCGTGGTCCGTTGCCACAACTTCATGGACCCGTCCGTTCCCTGGATGAACCTCTGCAAAGACCATCTTATCGACTACCTCGAAACCACTCCCTTCGTCAGCGCCAAAGTGGTCGCGCCTAACCCGCTCTTCCTGATCAGGGACCTGGAGGCCGCACAGATTTGATGATGGACTACGGATCGCAGAAGCGTTGGTGCGGCCACTGCGGCGTCGCAGTGCTCCCCGTCCAGGACTACGTCGACTGGTACGGAAACCAGGCCTCCGCGCCAGGCAGGGAGCTCTGTCCTCAGTGCCACCACGACACGAGGAGAGGACCGCACAACCCGGGCCTCGTCTCCCCCGTCCGAGCCATGGAGGATGCGCGCAGGATATGACCTCCAAGGCAGAATCAATCGAGAACAGCAAGAAGCGCCTGCAGCAGCTGCAGGCCAGCCTCGACGTGCTCAAGCAGGACTTCAGGCGCGGGGCCCTCTCGGTGGGGACCTACCACAATAGGGCCTACCCACTGCAGGCGAAGATCAGACAGGCGGAGTACGAACTGCGACCAGTCGACGAGTTCCATCGCCCAGACGGCTCTGAGGTGGAGACCGTTTGACCCCTGCAGAGCACGACGCCAGCTGTGCCGAGCGCAGAGTCGTGAAGTCGTGGAGGTCTACCGGTAGGGCGATGGGCCGACCCCCCAACCAGTTCAGGGTCCAGCTGCACACAGTGATCATGGCCTGCGGCCATCGGGTCGTAACTAGCGAAAGAGTGGTGGTGCCATGATGTCACTCGTCGTCTCTCTCTCTCAATCCTTCGGCTTGGAGGCCCAAGAATAGCTTGGTCGCCATCAACAAGGAATGGGTCCTCATCATCGACATCCCGAAGAAGATCTACGAGTACCAAAAGCGCGGGTACACCCACTTCGAGGCGGACTTCACAGACGACACCCGCAGGGTGGAGCTCCGCTTCTGGCGCAGGCCCGAGGAGCGACCAAGACGAACGCTGGAACTGATCTGCAGCGGGACCCGCAAGGAAGAGTGCGAACACCCGCCCTTCAACAATTCCGCGGCCCTGGATCTGCACCAGAGGGCGAGGAAGCACGGGAGATATGCAGAGTGACCAAGGAAGAAACGAGGGAGACACAGATCCGCTTCAGGTCCGACGAGCTCTTCGAGCGGGCCTCCAAGCTGGCGGACAAGCTGCAGGTCGAGCCCGGAAACCTCAGCGAGCTCTACCGCCAGGTCTTCAAGGCTGGCTTGGAGTCGATGGAAGGAGGCAAACCATCCGACACCGTCACCAGCGACGGGCAGCACATGATCAAGGACGGTCAGCTGTACGAGCTCCAATCTTTCAGGCCGGGAGGGCCCGGCGCGTGGGTGAAGTTCGACCCATCCAGGCTCAGGCAGAGAGCCCAGGGGGACACCTGGAAGCGCGACATCGCCGAGCAGAAGCTGGCCATGGAGAAGGAGGCTCACCAGGCCGACATGCTGATCAAGAAGGTCCACGTCCTGAAGCTGCAGAAGCGCTACGCGCCGGAGACCGTCCCACAGCGCTGCAAGGTCCCCGGCTGCCCGGTCGCCGGCGTCGTCTTCGCCAACATGGACGCCCTGAACGCCCACCTCAAGGAGTACCACCCGGACCGCTACGACGGAAGAAACCAGGGCATCACCTACTCGCAAGGCGTCTGGTTCCAGGGAGGGCAGCCTGTATTGAAATGGAACGGGGCGGTGCAATGATCAGCACCTTCCCCTTCTGCGACGTCTGCGGCGCCCCGGTGAAGCTTGACAGCTACGGCGCGTACTTGACCGGGCAGGGGACGATCGAAAGAGGATGGGTCTGCCCGTTCGGACACATCAACAAGCGCAAGGGAGACAAGGCGTGACCCAGCTAATCCTGTTCACCACCCACGGCCTGACCCTGGTCTTCGAGGAGATCGGGACCTTCACCACCGGCAAGAAGTTCACCGTCAGGGGGTGCGACTCGATCACCTTCGTGAAGGGGGGTGAGACGAGGAGCCTCGACCTAAGACAGCACCAGCCGGCAGAGTTCTCCATCCCGGCGAGCCAGGTCGCCAGGGTGCTCCTGCAATGATGGTCGAGCCCGTCAAGCCAAGGTGCAGGTGCAGCTGCCACATGAACGGGAGCCAGGCGCCCTGCACCCTCTGCAAGTGGTGGCACCGGGAGTTCGGTCCTTGAGCTCCATTGACCTTCGGCATCGCGCATCAGACACCAAGAAACCGAGCTCACCCTTCGAGGCTTTCGTTCGAGCCGGCCTTCACATGGTCGACTCGACTTCTACCATGGACGGTCTGCTTGCCCACTGCACGAGCTGTGATGTCTGCAGGGCGAACATGCAGGCCATAGTCGACCACGCACGAAAAGAGGGCTGGCAGCTTTGACTTCCCCTTACGCCAGCTGCAACTACTGCATCTCCTGCCGCCTGTGGTACTCGAAGTCCGTCCTCAGGTGCGCTGAGTGCGGCAAGAAGCTCAGGACCAGGCCGAGGTCCCTCCGCAAGAGGGCCTTCGCCAGGTTCTGCACGTATTTTGGAACAAATATCCCCATCCCCACTGTCGCTGTCCATGCCAGAAGGAGCGTCACTGAACATGGACATCATGGAGATCTACCGGGTGTCGTGTTCAAAGTGCAAGAAGAAGCTGGAGGCGATGGTCCGCAAAGAGGTGCAGCGGGTCAGCGCCGACGAGACCGTGGCCAAGATCCTGGGGAAGAAGTGACCGTAGCTGTCCGCCCCAGGGTCGCCGGCCCTGCCTGCTGACAACTCGGCTTCCTCGAAGATCAGGTCCAAGGTCAAGGACGTGGTCCTGCCGAGGCTGCAGCAGGAGAACAAGGACCCAAGCTCGAAGGAGGTCTACCCTGACGAAGTGAAGGAGCTCGCCAGGGAGTTCTCCGTCGACTACAACACCGCGAAGAAGGCATGGGACAAGGTCCTCCGGGACGCAGGGCAGAAGCCCCCGCAGGTCCATGAGTCCACCAGGCAGGTCGGCGAAGTCAAGGCAGTCTCGGTCGGCAGACCGAAGTCCCTCCCTCCCCCCGAGACAGAGAAGCAGCCAGAGGAGCAGGTCCCCCCTGAAGAGAAGAAGAGGCTCGCCACAGCGGCCGCCGCGAAGCTCTTCGCAGGGATGCACAAGGGGACGGCCGAGTTCCTGTACAACCTGGCCGAAGCGGCCTGGGGAGTCAAGATCTTACGCCCCGATGTCCGGGACGGGAAGATGATCCCGATCACTGACGAAGAAAACCCCTACTTCTCCGCTGGGTCCATGTGGGCCGACGTGATCGAAGCATACGACATCGAGATGAGCAAGGTCATGGTCCTCCTGATGGCCACCGTCAACACAGGCCAGGTGATCGCGTCGCCTCTGGTGATGGCCAGGGCTGAAGCTGGGCGGCTGAAGAAGGAGAAGGAGGAGGCCGAGAAGCAGGCCAAGGAGAAGGAGAAGCAGCCGACCACTGCAGGGGCGCCAGCTCCATGATTTTCGACTACGGGCCGATGAGAAAGGATGGCCAGTTCGAGAACCACCCCACCGAAGTGAAGGAGGTCTACGTCGCTCCGCTTCGGGACTCCTACATTCACATCAAGTGCGGTGGCCAGACGATCATGTATGGAATGGACGGGGTGATTAGGACCTACGCGACCAACCCCGGCTTCTACGGTGGCACCTTCTGTGCTGTCTGCCACGGCTACTTTCCCCTCGTAATCGAGGGGGCGCCCCAATTCCGATGGTCAGCTGACGACACGCCAGTGGGAGAGATCCACGGGGAACCAGGGAAGGACCTCAGGGGGGTTGGTAGATGAACTGCACCAGGTGCGGGACCTCCGAGCTCGTCCTCTACCAGGGCCGTTACTACTGCCGGGGCTGCCTGGACAAAGTCGTCAGGGACCCCATCCAGCGCGAGAATCTCGGCCTGCCAAAGCTGGGAGCGAAGAAATGAAGCTCCCAGGACCCAGCGACCTGATGTTCAAGGCCTTACGGAGCATGGCCGGCCCCCTCGGGGTCCCGGACGAGTTCTTCGACCTGATCCCGAAGCTCAAGGTCAAGGACGCCAGCTTCGACACGGACGAAGAGTCCCTCACAGTCTACGCCCAGGTCTCTGTCAAGGACAAGGAAGCCCTGGACGCCCTGGTGAAGTTCGCCGCCCTGGGCCTGGACAAGATCAAGGAACTGAACGCCACCGAGGAATAGGGGTGATGGCTCGAGTGCTTGAGTTCAAGTACGACCAATTTTGACGACAACATCGTCCTGGTGGGCCTTCCGAAGGCAGGCAAGACCTACGCCCTGAAGAAGCTGATCCTCCCGGCCTTGGGTGGTCCCTCCTGGATCTGGTACCCCGAGCAGCGCGACGACAGGCTGCCGGACTTCGTCAGGTCCGAGGGGTGGCAAGTGGTCCGCGACCTCGACCAGCTGAAGTATGGGCGCGCCCTGATCTACCCCAGGGACCGCTCGATAGAGGAGTTCGAGCGCTTCTGCGAGAGGGCCAACAACCTGTCAAACCTCACCCTGGTGGTGGACGAGGCTGAGTACTACGTCGGCAAGTACAAGATCAGGTCCCCGAGCTTCGCCCAGATAGTCAACGGAGGGAGGCCGAGGGGCGTCTGCTGGGTCGCGATCGCGCGGCGGCCGCAGCAGCTGCACAACGACATCCTGCACGGGGCGACGCACATCTTCTGCTTCGCCTTCGACCTCCCAGGGGACTTGGAGTTCATGTCAAGGTGGGTCGGCCCCCAGGTGTGGGGGTTCCTGCCCCCTGACCAGCGCAAGGCGGCCTACAGGCACCTCACGACCCTCCCGCCGCACTCCTTCGTCTACTACAACAAGGACACGAACTATCGGGGGGTCGCAAGGCTCTGATCTGCCCCGAGTGCCACAGGGTCTACCAGGACCCCGTCAAGTTCCACAGGCACCTGGTCCAGGAGCTCCGACGAGTCGAGGAGGAGTTTCGCGAGCTCAGGAGAGAGTCGGCCAGAAGGCTGGGGATGATGAAGCTGTTGTCGCTGAAAGCCACCAAGGGGGTGAATCCATGAGCGAAGAAGAAGCGAAGCGCGAAGCCGAGCGTACGGCCAGGTTCAACAAGGCGGTCGACGAGAGGGTGGAAGTAGCTCTCGCTGCCAAGGAGAAGGCCGAGGTAGAGCGCAAGGCGAAGGAGGAAGCTGACCGGAAGGCAGCCGAGGAGAAGAAGCGGAAGGAGGAAGACGACTACCTCGGGGTGTTCGGGTTCTGACCAGGCACGAGAAGGCGAAGCCAAGACGAGCGCCCCTCCGCTTCGCCTGCCCCTACTGCAACAGGCACAACTTCAAGTCGGTAAGAGGGCTGAACACGCACATCGGCATGGTCCATGACGGCCAGCCGAAGATCCGTCCCCGCCGCTGGGTCCCCGTCTACTGAAAACCTTCCATACCCAAGCCCGTTCTTGTCTCACGTCAGCTTGACCGCCTGAGGCCACTACTACTGTTCTCCGGGGGACCTCAGACATGGATCATATGGAGAAGGAAGCACTAGCCTTCGTCCTGGCCGTCCTCGCCGTGGTAGCAGGCCTCGCCGTCTTCTACTTCGCGGGACTCGACCAGCAGATCACGAAGGTACGGGCGGGGTCCGCATAGGGGATTTTTTGCCATGGGATTCCGCCAGTTCACGAAGCCGAGGTCGACGGAGCTCAGCGGGGCGCAGTCGGCCACCCTAGGCACTGCCCCCGTCAGCATCCCGACGATCCAGCCGACCAAGTCCAACGGGCTGAACATTGTCGGGCTGAAGCTGAACATCACCGCCACCGTGACGCAGTCGGCAGCGGCCAACTGGACCGTAGGATCGCTGATCAAGGAGCTCAAGTTCGCCCGGGGTTCTGACGTCCTCATTGACATCAACGGAGAGGACCAGCTTGAGAAGCTGTTCCACATCTACACAGGGATGCCGATAGGGCAGACGTTCAACACCGGAGCGCCGACCTACTTCAGCAACCCGACCAACGCAGGAGCGGCAGGCCAGAGCACAGAGACGGAGACCGTGTACATACCCCTCCACTTCGTGGGGGCCGGGCTCCCTATTCAGATCATCCTGACCATGAACTCCTACACGACCGTCACAAACGGCACTGCAGGGTCAGCCACCTTCCAGGTCACCTTCTGCTACAGCGACATGGCGGTCGCAGACGACAGGATGAAGATCGTCGTCGCACCCACTAGCCTTAACGCGAGCACCGACATCAACATCTCCACGCAGTTCTCGGAGAACAAGCCCATCGAAGAAGTCTGGGTGGAGCTGACGGCAGACAGCAGCCTCACCTACCAGTCCTTCTCCGTCGGCCAGACCACCCTCTACGACCAGGTCGACCCCACCACCCTGAGCGTCGAAGAGGCGCCTGTCCCAGGGCTCTACCACATCGGCGGCTTCCTCAAGCAGCTGATCAGGAGGGGGACCGTCTTCCCAACCCAGGGCGCCACGCAGAACGCGCCGAGGTTGATCAACAACTACTCGGCCAATCAGACGCCGACCTTCTACCTGGTACTGACGCCGGCTGGTCCCGGAGTTCCCGCCTCCGCAGCCTCCTCTTCGGGAGGGGGCGCGTAGGCCATGGGAAACCCAGGAAACCCTCTCTCGTATTGGGCCCTCCACACCACACACGCGGTGGTGTCGGCGATCGGCGTCGGGGGACTCTGCATCTTCACTTACCTGAGCGAAGTGGTCGCCAAGGCGCCACTCCCTGGCAGCGACATCGCGGCCGTGTGGGTGGTCGGTCTGCCTCTCTTCGGGTACTTCGTGAGCAAGATCTCGACGAGCGCCCAGGGAATCAACGAGAGCACCACACAGAGCACCAACGCGACTCAGAGCGGAGGCGCGTAGGCCATGGAGAAGAAAGCCCTCTACGTCGTCCTGATCCTTGTGGCCGCAGCCGTCGCGGTCGCCATCTACCTGGAGAAGGACGCCATAGCCGCCGCAGTCGGGGGAAGCTCCTCGGGATCTTCAGGGAGCTCTGGCAGCGGAGGGTCTTCGGGCGCCTGTGCCTACCCTGTGGACAGCACATCTGGCAACGCCTGCATCATGCAGGCGTTCAAAGACTCTGGGTATTGGGGCCAGCTGAACTCGACCCAGCAGGCGAGCGCCAGCTCGGACCCCTCGACCTGGCTGCAGGCACACCCATACCTGTACACCGTCTTCCCGGAGTACTTCACGCTGGCGTAGGGGGTTGACAAGATGTCACTCCCTACCGCTGCGGTAAACACGACAGCGGGATACAGCCCAGCCGGCATCGTCAAGGCGGTCTTACCCTACCTGGTGCTGCTGATCATCGCCATCGTGGTCCTAGTCGTGATCTTCGGGGTCAAGCCCACCATAGGAGGACTGCAGGTCTGATGGGAAACGTCCCTTACATGGTCACTGACGGCAACGGAAACCCGCTGCCCGGCGTCCACATCCACCAGGCCACCGACCCTGGATTCTGCACCTCCGCGCCCGTCGACGGCTACACAGACGCGCAAGGCAAGGTCACATTGAGCAACGGCTGCCCGTTCCAGGCCACCGGGACCTGGCAGGCTTCGCTCCCAGGCTACGAGACCCAGTCCGGCACCTGGAGCGTCGGAGCCCTCGGAGGCCTCACCTCGGCAGGCACCGTCCAGGTGGCCATGCCGGCCGTGGCCTCTTCAGGGGGTCCGTGCCCATTCGGTTACGTCGAGGACCCTGAGACCGGCGAGTGCGTCCAGCAGACGCAGCCGAACGCCTTCGCCAACATCTTCGGCATCGTCAAGGCCAACTGGCTTCTGATCACTGTCCTCCTGGTGGTGGTCGCCCTGGTGGTCGCCATGCTGTGGAGACCAAAGGCGTTCTCGTCAGCTGTGGGGGCGGTGGGAGGGGTCGCACGATGAAAGCAGAGTACGCCCTAGCTGTCGGCCTTGTACTCGGAGCGGTCGCCATGTGGGGGGTCCTGTATGTGATCGCGGTTCAGAAGAAGCGCCAGCTGCAGACCCAGATCTCAGCCCTGCAGGCCGCCGAGCCTGACAACTCGGCCATCCCGATGCTGCAGGCCATGGCGAACCAGCCGACGTGCGCCTGCGGAGGTGTGCAGCCATCTTGATCGACTTCCACGGACAGGCGGTCTCAGAGGTCAGGCACAAGCCCATCGCGGCGCCCTTGGCCTCAGGGACGTTCGTCTACAGGAACCTTAGCGGGCAGAGACAATGGATCCAGCGGTTCACCGTCTCGTTCACCGGGACCGTCAGCATCTACATCAAGGTCAACGGGTCCTACTGGTCCGCGGTCCAGCAGGGGACGCCCACAGGGGTAGGGGACACTCCCGTCGCCATCCCACTTGTCGACAAGGTCGACTTCGCCGCCTTCAACGAGAACCAGGAGATCGAGCTCGAGGCGAACGCCACCATCGAAGTGGAGATAGTTTCAGGCACAGGGACCATCCAGCTCGCCTTCGTGCTCGCGGAGGGGGTCCAATGATACCCGCCCTGCAGCTAGGGCCTACCGACATCAGCGTGATCCAGTACGAGATCGGAGGGGTGGCCGGGATGGTCCTCTTCCTCCTGGGAATCTCGGTCAGGAACATGGCCCTTCTGAACCGTATCAAGTCTTACCTGGAGAACCACTTTGGGGCGAAGCTAGATTGAGCAACATGCTGTACAGCCTGGACGAAGAGATCAATCCGTCCATCAACTCCATCATCAAGCACGCCACGGCCAAGGCGAGGAAGGGGAAGAGATGGATCAAGAAGGCCACCAAGAAGGGGAAGGGTAAGCTCCACGACTTCGCCGAGGAGCACAAGCTGCTGAACAAGGAGGGAGACATCGACCTCCGCAAGACGAAACGGTTCGTCAAGCGCAACCTGAAGGGGAAAGCCAGGAAGGTCAGGGAGAAGGAGGTCCAGCTGGCCGAGACGCTGCGGAAGGTGAGGGGCTGAATGGGACCGGACACTGCCTTCTTCCTTTCAGGAAAGGCGCACGTCTACTATGGAGCGGCCCTTATCATCCTGACTTCCGTGTGGGGGGCGACGCACTCCGGGTCGACAGGCCTCGTCTTGGCCTTCGTCTTGATCGCGATCATGGCCGCAGGGATCTTCGTCGACGTGTGGATCCACGGATACAGACACTAGGGTGAGTCAGATGGACAAGCTCAAGACGCAGGAAGCGGTGGTGGCGGTGCTTGGGATAGTCGGGCTGGTCGCCGTGGTGGCGTACCTCTACTACGAGAACAAGAAGTCTGCGTCCCCGACCTCCGAATCTCAGACAGAACAGCAGCTGAAGGCCGCAGGCGTGGAATCTTCCACAGCGGCGACGCTAGCGAAGCAGACCACCACCAGCGCCAAGAGTTCCGCCCAGCCTACCTTTGGGACAGTCAACAACATGGAATATCCTTACGGTCTGCCAGCCAGCATCACTGTAGAGCTGACGGACGGTTCGCGCAAGTCAGCCTCCCTGCAGCCGTCCAATTGGGCGATGCAGGAGTGGGGGGTCCAAAGCCCCGTAGGCCTTCAGGCGCTCTACTACGTCGGGGAGGAGGACGGGGTGGTTGCAGTCTACGCCCCGGACGGTCGCCAGTACCAGTACTTCACGACTACGAAGGGGGAATCGGACCAGCAAGGAGGCACCGACTTTCCGGTAGGGGTCCTCTTCGTGACCCCAGACAACTTCAGGTATGGTGTCATTCCGTCTTCTGACATCTACGTCCCGTCCACAGCGCCGCCTACGACCGCGACCCTCTCGGCGAGCAAGGGGTACACCGTCTATGGGTATTTCTTCGGAGGTAACCTACAAGGCACCACAACCAGCGCCCCGACAGTGACCTACGATTCGCAGGGGGTAGGCACAGTCCACCTTTCCAACGGGAACACCTGGTCCCCTGGTGTCCCTGGGACAATAACAGTAAAGCCTGTCTAGGAGCTCGGGGAATGACAGTCAGTTATACAATTCCGCAGATTCTGACACTGAAGTCAACAGACGAATATGT
Organism: archaeon; assembly: GCA_021800855.1. Taxonomy (GTDB): domain Archaea; phylum Thermoproteota; class Nitrososphaeria; order Nitrososphaerales; family Gagatemarchaeaceae; genus UBA183. Next base: position 12,024 of record JAJYYP010000030.1, read on the forward strand.
CTTCGACCCTGACCCCTATGCCAGGTACAACGTCAAGCTGTACCTGTATGCTGAGACCCTCGACAACACCGTCACCTTCTATGACTCCCAGGGGAACGCCCAGGAACCTATCATCGTCACTTCAGGCCTGGAGATAATCGCCAAGAATGCCAACTACCGCAAGGTGACCTTCGCCGACCCGAACAGCTACAGCATCTACATGGTGATCCAGGAAGCGGTCTACAGCTCCGACACAGACCTCACCTGTATACCTCCCAGCGTCGACCTCTCCATCGCGCCCCTCTCTATCAACGTCAACATCTCCGCCCAGACGATCTCCCAGCTGAGCGTGAACGTGGCGGCCTGGTCGGCCGGGACTTTGTCGATCGACATCGCGGCCCAGAGCGTGGGGAACATAGCCATCGACCTGGCCGCCATCACCACCACCACGAACCTGAACGTCAACCTCGCTGCCCAGACGGCGAACATCGACGTGGCCCTGGCCGCCAGCTCTGTCACACTGGACA
>JAJYYP010000030.1:12629-14942 GCA_021800855.1 archaeon
CAGAGCGTGGGGAACTTGGACGTCAACTTGGCGGCTCAGAGCGCCAACATCAACGTGGCATTGGCGGCGTCCTCGGCCACCGTCACCGTCGCTGTGTCAGGTACAGCGAACGTGAACATCTCCTCTACCACGGGTAACCTCCCTGTGAGCATCGAGGCGAGCTCGGTCAGCCTCAACGTCAGTGTCGGCAACGTCCCTTCGGTCAACCCTAACTTCGAGACGACCCTCACCGCAGCGCTCACGGACGGGACCGCCTACACCTCCCTGAGCGTGAACGCGACCCCGACCTCGCTTCTGTCAGGCCAGAGCCTTACCTTGGTGTCAGGGACGAACACCCAGGTTGTGACTGTCAGCCAGACGGTCCCGGCCGGGTCTACCTCCATCCCCGTGAGCTCGTTCGACGCGAACTACGCTTACCCTGTGGGGACGAGTGTGATCGGGTCGCTGAACGCGACTATAATCAACAGCGTCCTCGAAGTGGACATCAAGTCTCAGACGGTGGGGAACCTGGCTGTCGACATCGCGGCCCAGACGGTGGGGAACTTGAACGTCAACATCGCCGCGTCGGCGGTCACCCTCGATGTCAACATCTCCTCGCAGAGCTCTAACTTGAACGTGAACCTGGCCGCCATCTCTGCCACTTCAGACCTCAATGTCGCCATCGCCTCCTCTTCGGTGACCCTGGACGTGAACATCAGCTCGCAGAGCGCCAACATCAACGTTGCCCTGGCCGCTTCCTCGATCACCCTGACGACGCAGGGGAACGTCCCGATTACCATCGGCACGGACACCTACCAGTCCATCCCCGTGTCAATCGTGGCCCAGCAGATAGGGAACATCGACGTGAACCTGGCAGCTCAGACGGTAGGGAACATCGCCGTAAACATCGCTGCCAACAGCGCAGGGAACATCACTGTCAGCCTGGCGGCCATAGCCACTACTGCGAACCTGAACGTGAACCTGAACGCTTCAGCGGTCACCCTGGACGTGAACGTCACCAACGCCAGCATCACGATCACCGGCTCTGTTTCAATCTCGGGAGTCCCCGCCGTGACGATAAACGCAGGAAGCGCTATCATCGGGTCCATCAACGAGATCGTCTCGCCTGTGTCTGTCCGCTCGAAGTTAGCCACCGGGTACCAGGAGTCGGTCGAGTACATCAACTACGACGGGACATCCTTCTTCGTCTCGGGGTCTAACGGCGACTCGAACGAAGACTACCAGCTGGGCAATTCGTTTTGGACGCAGACTCCGGTCTATGGAACTCCGAGCGGACAGTTGGAGAAACTAACGATCGCCAGCGCATACAATGTAGGCTCAAGCCCGGTCACGCTTATCGGATTGGCGGCGCAGATTGGTGTGACCTATGCCAATGCTTTCACTGTCTTGGTCAGATTCGCGATCTACTCTAACAATGCAGGGAAGCCCGGTTCTCTTCTTTATCAGAGCCAGATTTCTTCGTTCTCCGGTTCCAACCCGACCTCCACTTTAACCTACTTCAACGTGGCTGCATTCTTCGATTCTGAATTGACCCTTTCCGCGTCCACCGAATATTGGCTGGCTCTGACCATGCAGGTGACGTACCTCAACGGATCGACCTCTTCGGATTTCGCCACTATCTGGCCCGCGTACAGTAACGTCAGTGGCACCTCTTACGCATCTTCGGTGACGTACATCAACGGGTTTCCACCTGGGAGCGCTCTCAGTACTGCCCTTGGCAGTAACCTCGTGATTACGATCCTGGACAAGAACGTCACTACGACAACCAGCCCCATCACCATCAATCAACCTGTCACGAGCGCCGTCACCCTGAACGGACAGCTTGTGTTCAAGCTCGGCCTTACCACTCACACGCTGGACGAAGTCGGAATAACCTCTTTCACCTATTCGGTCGAGGACACTACGTCGTCGACTTTCCTCGTGAACGACAAGACAGTCAGCGTAGACGCCAACGGGCTCGGAGTCGTGTCGGCCACAGATAGTGAAACTCTGAGTGCCGTCACGCTCAACGCCGGTGACAACCTGCAAATCACAGTGTCGTCCCTGACCTGGTACTCTGGCGCCCTCGATGGCACGGTGGGGTCGATTGACACTTTCATCGACTCATTGGACGGCACATCGTACATCGTGCTGCCCGTGGAGTGATTTGGCATGGTGATGATAGCCGTCGGCACAGGCGGTGGGGCAATTCCCTCTACGCTAGCGGGAAGCCCCACTCTGTCTACTGCGCCCGTCGCCGTGCTGGGGCCCGTCTCGAACAATCCCTCCGTCTCGAACAACAATCCCTCCGTCTCGAACAACAATCCCTCCGTC
>JAJYYP010000031.1 GCA_021800855.1 archaeon
GGGATAGGAAGGTGCCGCCTCAGGGGATGTCGACCCCTACCATGGCCCGTGGTGAGGTCATGGTTGCCTAACCCAAGCGGTCCGGACCAGTCCGGTACCTGAGGGGGGCCATCGCCTCCAGGAAGTACCCTGGGAACAGCTCTCGGTGTGCCCTGACGAAACGTGTGAAGTTGGAGTCGAGGACATAGGAGACTGCGTGGTCCGCTTCGCTCCTCACGCTCCTGCCATAGGTCTGCACCAGTCTCAGGGCAGTCTGCCAGTCGTACCATCCGGGATCCTTCTCCAGCTTTATCCTAGTCCTTCTCTCCGAGAGGTCCGGGAAGGGCACTTTCACCAAGATTTGGAACCTGGATAGGTCATCCTTCAGGTCAACTCCCTGGTACAGACTGGGAGAAATCAAGACCGACTCGTCCCTGTCCCCGTGGGCCCGCAAGAGAGCAGACCTAGAAGAGACGTTCTCAGTGCTGGAGAGCCTCGCCCTGTTGTGCTCTGAAACGTGGTCCATGATGTATCTCGTCTGCTGATAGGATGTGGTGTGGATGATCCCTCTCTCCCCCGAATGTCGGGACATCACTTCGTCCACAGCTTCCGCTATCGCCCCCATCGATGCTTCCATGGTAGTCCTGTTCAGCTGGGCTGCATCGAGTGCGTAGATGGGCCTGTTTTCTACAGGGAAAGAGGAACCATCCACCCGTACGAAGGTCGCTTCGGCCTCGGGGATGCCGAGGGCCCTGCAGAAGGTTTCCTTTGAGAAGACCGTTGCCGACATTAAGAGCACTGTGTCCGCCGAATCAAAGAGCCTGGACGTGTAAGCGCTGACGTCCAGCGGCTGGAAGACGACCTCCTCGACCGTAGGCTCCCCCTCGGCCGCCAAAGACTTCCTTATGCTGTTGACGACCCAGTTGGATGGCTCCGCCCCGAGCTCCTCAGCGAACCCGTTCAGCGACTCCAGCGCTTCATTGCAGGAAGCGACCTTATCCTGCATCATCCCGTTCTTCTGGTTCGCCTCGATGAAGCCTTCCAACGCCCTCTTAGCTTCGCCGATGGGCCTAGCCCATGCGCTGACGTCTTGGAGACCCATGTCAGGGATGACAGGGCTGGACTCTTCTGGAGAGTAGCTCCCGAGCGTCGACCTCCTTAGCGTGTAGGACGCGAACCCGACCATCTGTCTCTCCAGGTCGTGGGCTTCGTCGCACACGAGGAGCGTCCTATGTTGGATGTCATCGGTGTAGCTCAACTCTGAGAGGAAGAACGAGTAGTTGGCCACCATGACCGGAGCCCTGAACGCGTCCCACTTCTGTTCGTAGTAGGGGCAGAGCCTTCCCTCCTCGAGGCGCCTGCACTTCGAATTCTTGTTGCAAGCACCCCTTGTGTGTTCGTCGTACTCATCGAAGGTCAGGAAGTGCGGGCACTCGGAGAGAGTCCAATCCGCCTCGCACCTGCCCTTGCTGCAGGGCGGATAGTTCCCCCTGGTGGTGGGGACAAGACACGTGAAGTTTGATTTCCCTGTCACCACCGGAAAGCCGAAGTCCGACGAGTATTGCGACTGAAGCTGTTTCGTTGACGTAAGGAGATAGGCAGAGCCCAGGTGGCGACAAAGGGCCGCGGCTATTGCAGATTTTCCAAACCCTACCGGAGCCTCTAGAATGATGTACTTCATCGACTTGGAGAGCGCTGCCTCAATATGCGCAAGGACTTCTTCTTGCGACGGCCTCAGGGCGCGGAAGGGAAAGCTGTCGAGGAGCCTCCTCGGGGCGTCGCGACCCAAGGCGGACCCGCAACTGGGGCACTTCGCCGACCTTTCGATACCAGCCCTGATTCTGGAACCGCACGCAGGACAGAACTTCAACGAGCAGGGCTCGTCGAGCGGCGGCTGGTATAAACCAACTCCAGTCACTCTGAAACGGGGCCGCCGAGGCAGTCGGGATGTGAGGGAGAGCCGTTGAAGATATCTTCGCCTCAGGATATTTTAGGACAGGCCGCCGGAGGATGTTACAAGCGTGCGTTGACGACTCCACGTTCTGAGACCAGGGCGGACACCAGGGTCCAGGCTCACAGAGCCCGCTCCAGGGTGCGACGATGAGACAGTCTTACCTGCGCCGAGAGTTCGAGAGCGAGACCGCGATGTCGTCCTCGCCTACCTCGCCGGCCGCCATGTTCAACGGGCGGATGAGGGACGTCCCGGCGTCGGACTAACTGGTGTTGACGTTCTCCGAAGCGACTTGGCGGACCTGGAACTTGATGCGGCGTAAGCCTATGCCCCTTGCTATAGGATGAAAGACTCACCTAAATAGCGGAGGACGCACCTTTCGACAATGCCCTCGGTTGCTCTCATAAAGCGGGTGAAGCTCAGCCATGAGGAGGCGGTGCTGAAGCTGACGGAAACGCTCAAGACGAACGGATGGGGGGTCCTCACGGACATCGATCTGAAGGCCACGCTCAAGGAGAGAGCGGGCGTGGATGTGGAGAGATACGACATACTAGACGTGTGCAACCCCAAACTCGCTGTCGAAGGCCTGAAGGCCTCGAAGGAGGCGGGTCTAGTCCTCCCCTGTAAGATGGTGGTCTACGATGAAGGAGAGGAGACCTTTATCGGCCTGTACTTGCCCACCAAGCAGCTCCCTGAAGAGCTGCGGAACGTGATAGTGCTTCAGAGGATTGCCGAGGAAGCTGAGGCCTCCCTGAAGACGCTGATGCAAAGGGTCTGAGACTTGCACCGGCGAGGCCGGCTCCGCGTCTGAGAAGGATTAAATCAGTGCCCTGGAAGGAAATGCATGAATTAGATTATGAAAGTCGAGTGCCCTGGCTGTCACCACTTGTTCAGCGTCGTCACAGAAAGCAAGAAGCTGATTGAAGACGAGAAGGTAGAGGGTTTCAAGGACGACCTGAGGGGACGAGTCGAAGACGACCTGGAGATGCTGAACCCGTTCAGCGTGAGGGTCCCAGGCTCCCGCGGCGAAGATGTCGCTGCCGACGACCTCACCTACGAATACCGATTCAAGTGCACCCACTGTGGGCGCGAATGGACAGAACTCAGAGAGAAGGAACGCACCACGGAGGGCTAGAAGCGGTCGCACTGAGTGGTGCCATGGCTGTGTGTGCTACCTGAAAGAAATTCGGTAGGCTTCCTGCCCATGCTCCGGGTACTCTTTGGTTTTGGCTATGGTTTCCTGGAGCACTATAACGGCTTTCAGGGTGCGCTCGGCACCCAATACGTGCCCCATCCTGATGTTGCAGAGGGTCTCTCCCTTCCAGGCGGCTTCAGCCATCCTCTTTGCCCCTACCACAGCGTGACCGATAATGGTGAAGTCTCCTGCGATCTCTTCCAGTGCGCACCGGCCTGAGTCGACTCCAAGGGCCAGCCCCACATGGGCGGGCAGGTTCCTTGCGTTCTTTCTGTGCGCCGGGAAGATCTCTCCTTTGAAGGCCTCGTGAGCACGCCTGCAGAAGTTCATGACCTCCTCAAGGAACCTGGTGGGCTTTGACCCGTAGAGCCAATACACTATGAAGCCGTCCCCGGTGAACTTGTCGAACCAACCAGAGTTTTCCCTTGCGATCTTCCTCATCCGCTCCGTGAACGACGTGGTGATTATGGCGTACTCCCTTGACGATATCGCCTCTCTCATCAGATGAGTTGACCCTCTTATGTCTCCTATGACCACGTGTAACCCTGTCTGGTCTCCGGCCCCCAGCAACCGGGCGAGCTCGCCCCTGGAGATGGCATCTTCCCAGTTGGGAGGGGCGTGCATGTCAAGTTTCTTGAGCGCCTCTTCTCTTTTCAGATCGGGCTTCATCGTCACTAACCGCTCGACCTGCTGCCTGTGTCTTATAACTCACCTGAGTACTTCCCTTCCGTCCCGTCCACATCCATCTCTCGCGGTGGACTTGGGTAAGCCGGCTTTTGCCGCTGGTCGTTCTCGCCCATGCCGGGCCTGACCAACGGCGCGAAGCCTAAGGTTGACTTCGCGCGCCCAGGTTCGAATCTCTGTTCAGTGAGCCTCTTCAAGAGGCCTTCTTTCACCGTGGGCCATTCTTCAGAAGTTTTCGAGTACAGCGTGGAATCGCGGAGGGTCCCGCCTTGGCGTATGATGTGGTTCCCGAGGGTCCCCCGAACTTCGCGCCGAGCTTCAGTATAGCGCGCTGCGAGTGCAGTTGCGGTCGTCCGTCTTGAGCTGGACCGTAACAGCGCCCCAGCCGTCGAACGCGTGCACCAACAGTATAGGCTTGCACTCTGGTTGACCACGGTCCCCCTTGAGCCCGGAGAGTGATAGGTCCACCCTATCACCACCCCTCTGTGCCTCTCGTTTACGTCGAGATATCTCGTGCTTCCAAGGACACGACTGTCGCGGTCCGAAAGCACCGTGAACTCGTATCCCTCTCCTCTCCTGCAACGGAAGCCCCTCGGAGATGAACTCCTCGGCCGAACCCAGCGTTGTGAGAGTCGACTGCATCATGGACCAGTCGACCCCTCTCCCAGCCTCCAGCAGCCCCTGAACGTGGGCGTAATCGAGGGCTCGAGGCGCACGTGCCTTCCAGGAGCGTGCGGGGTCCTAAAGGTTCGCGCATGCGAATCGCTTTCGAACCGCGGTGGTTGAACAATGCGACCTGTGTGAGACCGTCTGTGGGTTCGATTGTAGAGACAGTACCGGTTCAGGGGCTCGGGGGCGAAACGGCGGTGACCTGGAACTCTTTCTCTTCCCACATGTCGTAAGCTGTCGCCGAAGATGAAGCCTGAGTGATGATAGCCAAGGCGTTCACCACGTGGAGGAAGCTCACCACATCGACGTACAACGAACCCCAGGAGAGCATGATCCCCAGCACCAACGCCCCGCCCAAGATTGCCTGTAAGACAGCCAGGTACCATGTGGCTTTTGTTATGCGTTTGATTCTTCCTGGACAGGAGGTGCGTCCCACGCTTCTGTATACATGGAAAGCAAGGACAAGTATTGCCAGTGCCACCACTACGTGGACGCCGATGTTGATCGACTCATTGAGGGGAGAGAAGAGAATGAAGATGATCTGGAAGAAGGCGACCCAGACTATCATGTACATGGACCTCCAGACGTCCATATGGGAAGGACCTCGGCTACGCGATTTAAAGCTATGAATCGTCATTCAGACGATTGAGCCAGCAGCCAGGGCAGTGCGTCATCCCTGCGCTAACTAGCAGGCGAGCAGCCCTGCGCCGAGGTTGAAGACCTGATATGGCCCATGTAAGACCCCTTGTGATAGGATTGCTAAGGACAGCTGGAAGATAATGTCTTGGCGAGCCTGCCTATCGGTCATCGAGTAGACATACTTGGCGAATCATGGGTAGAGGATTAGGATGCGACTGTGGTAACCTGATTGGAGTGGGGCTCTCGCCGCATCGAGATGAACAAGACGCGGCGACAGTTGTCTTTGACAGTCCGAATTCGGTTTTCTAGATTTGAGATGGCCAATCATTTGCTGGATCCGTTTCCTTGGGGAGGAGAAGTTGGCGGCGGAGGCGAATTCGTCGCTTGGCTCTCAGAGCCGGCGGGAGGTTAAAAGCTACTCGATAAAGGGCGATTCGTTAAAGTTTCAACAGTGTGGCCGCGTTCTCGCCAAGGACCAAATTTTCATCGGCCTCGTCGAGCTCCAGCCCTTTCACGCGCCTGACGCAGTTCTCAAGGTCGCCAATCTGGTGCGGATAGTCACTGCCCATCACCATCTTACCCGGACCCCAGAAGGCGAGGGATGAAGCGAGTACATCTGTGTCGTAGCAGACGGTGTCCAGCCATATGCGTTTGAAGTATTCTGAAGGGGGCTTGGGAATCCTAGCCCTGGTCTCAGGATAGATTCTGTAAGCTGCATCTATCCTACCTCTCAGGTAGGGGAAGACGCCTCCCGTGTGGGTAGCAACCAGCTTTAGTCCGGGGAGGCGCTCGAGGACTCCGCTGAATACGAGCCTGAGTATTGCGAGGCTGGTGTCCACACCGAAGCCCATTATGGGGACCAGACGGTAGTCGGCCATCCCCACGGAGTTCAGAGGAGATGTCGGATGTACGAATAGAGGCACGTCCAGCTTGACAGCCTTCTCGTAGACGCGCATGTACTCCTCGCCGTCGATGGGCGACCCAGCTGCGTTAGAGAAGACCATGGCGCCTCTGAGGCCCCTATCCTTCACCGCCCTCTCTAGTTCGTCAGCCGCGGCCATAGGATCCCGCATTGGGAGCGTTGCCAGGGCCACGAACCTGTCGGGGAACTTATCAGATATGTCCCCAAAGGCGTCGTTTGTCACTTTTGCGAGCTTGGCACCGCGTTCCGGCGTCTCCATATCGACTCCAGGTGTGGTGAGGGAGACCACCTGCATGTCCACCCCTGACACTCTCATTGCCTTCAGGCGCTCATCGAGGTCGACGTGCCCGCCCACCACCACGTTGTAGTCACCCGGGTACCTGAGGATGACCTCACCGCCTGGTCCGCTTTCTAGCGAGGCATGGCCCTTAGACTCTTTCAGCCCTTCCAAGTATGCCCTTGGATAGAAGTGACTGTGGAAGTCGATGTGCAGGGGAATCGAATCATGGGAGAGCTGGCTAAGTATAAGGGTTAGTCGGCGTAGTGTGGGGTCGACGACTGGCCGATTCCGTTGTGGTGTCCTTCATGTTAGGGCGTCCGTCACTGGCCAGAAATCGGATATTGGAAGGCACCCCACCTTCTCCTTTTCGCACATCGACTCGAGCTCAGAGCCCCTCATGGCGAAGCTCGCGTCGGCCTTCTTGACCGCCGGCAGGTCGGAGGCGCCGTCCCCCACGAAGAAAACCTCGAACCCTCTCTGTTTGTACCAGCACACTGCGTCCTCCTTCAGATTGACCGCGCCCGCCGTACGCGGCGAAGGGAAAACGAGAGTGATACCACCCGCCTCCAACTTTGCTTTCGGCGAATAGATTTCAAGTGCACCTGGGCTATGCACCCTCCTCAGGATGTGTTCGATGCAGAAGTCGAGGCCGTAGGTGGCGATGGTCACCGGAACATTAGAAAGCGCCGCAGACGTCAGCAGCTCCTCGAACCCGGGCCTGATTTTGACATGTTCGTCTATCAGGCTTAGGACCGAAGCCTTTCTGGCGCGGGTCACATTGGAATACTGGCGTCGGAGGCACTCTTCGAAGGAGAACTCGCCCCGAAGATATTGCTCGTGATATTGCAACCAGTCGCCGTCTGAAAACGTCGCCAGGACAAGACGTCCCGTGTCCACGTCGGTGATTGTCCCGTCGAAGTCGCAGACGAGCGCTCGCCTTGAAACTCCGGATGCGTGGCTCTCCTGCTTATCTGAGTTCATGCGTGCCTGCACCCATCTGGTGAAATAAGCATATTTGAACGGCTGCCTCGCCATCAACTCCACGCGGTGGCTTATCCTTATGATGAACGCTTGGTGGGTCAGTGCTATCGACTGACATCACGTTCCGGTGTAAGAGACATTTGGACCCGTCTTAGAGAGAGAGACCGTGCGGCGCGCAGTGAAGAAACAGCGGATATCAGTGCGTTGGAGAGGGTCGACGGTCAACTCGATTCGTAGGCTCGTGATAGCACTATGGTGTATGATAGGATCCACCGGGTCCGCTCATCTTACTCCTCACAGAGGGTAGGACATGACTGTCAGGTGAGTCTAAGGTTGTATCCGCACCTGAACGACTCTCCTCGCGAAAGGACGCGCAGCCCGATCCCGTTGTTGTACGCATCGGGGAGGCCGCTGTAAGGCTCGACTGCAACCGAGTTCCTCCCGGCGTGCTTCCCGTTGTAGAGGATGAAGTACGGCATATTCCTTCTCCTTAGCGTGAGCTCTCTCCCTCCGGTAGAAAGTTTGATGTGCCCCGCTGTGCTGAAGCAGTCGTCCCACTCCGACTTGGCCGCGTTCTTCAAGGAACAAACGACCCTCCTCCCAGTTGGGAAGTAGCGATCTGAGAGCGGGTAGTGGTAAATCCTAGAGCTGGACCCTATGCTCCATTCCTCCGCGATGAAATAGGGGTGGAATCCTACCACTACGGGTGCCGCGTCTTCACCGACATTCCTGACCTTGCAGTCGGTTGAAAACGTCTTCTTTCCTACCGAATACGTTATGCTGGCTTCGAGTACGCCTGGATACCCCTTCGCACGCATCTTCGCCTTCATCACCACCGAAGCCCGTTGCATGGCGTGACTGGCCCATGTGGTGTCTTTCGCGAAGCCGTGGATGGCGTGTCCCTCCTTTCCAATTGGGAGTTGGAACATTCTCCCCTCAAATGAGTACCTGCCATACTTTACCCTCCCAGCATATGGAATGAGGACTGCGATGCCACCGTGAGTCTGGACCCCGTCGTTGCTCTGCCTTACTACGGGGACGCCGTCGATTGAAAGGCGCATTACATGCGCGCCCAGAGGATCGATTACAGCGGCCGTCGAATTATGTGAGATGGATATCTCGTGCGTGGTGATGGAATCATAGTCTCGCGTCATCCCAATCTGGCTGCTTGACTAATCGATATGATAAGAGTTGGGCGCATAGACTCGAGGGAGCTCTCGAGCGCCGAGATGTGTTGTTGGGGCCAAGCCGCGACTAACTATACCGAGGCCGCTGGTCACCTTCAGAGGAATCGCGACCAAATCTCAGAGAAGCCCAGAAGGCGAGGGGCTTGCACGACATCGCCAGAAGCACGGTATGGCTTCTTTCACCATGCTTCTATGGAGCAGCCACCGTGGACGGCCCGCCTAGGTCGGTCGAAGACTTCAGCTCTCTGTAGATAGGATGTCGGTCGCCCACGCTGGATTTATAACCGGCATGAGGTTCTATAGGTCGTGAACACCCGGGCCGGATCTGCGGTCACGAGCCTAGCGCTTACCATCCTCCTCGTCGCGTCTTCGGTCGTAGCCGCCCAGGCCAGCGTCGGGTTTGTCGCGTACGAAGTCGAGATAGCCAGCCCCGCAGGCCAGCACTCTCTCATCATCAACGAGACAGTGGTTCCTGCTGCGAAGGCAGGGTTCTCAGACTTCGTCTTTGAATTGATAGGCGGCCAGCAGAACTTCACTTACTCGAAGATTGTCAACTCGACTTCGGGGTTCTTCCCGTATCTCTCGGCGATTTCCACCCAGGCGCTTCGCTACACCAACGGGACTGCGCAGGTGGTCAACGCAAGCGTCACTGCCACGGGGACGAAGACTGTCGCGTTCCAAGGGAGACAGTACACCCTGACAGAATACTCTTTCTCTCTTTCGGGGGTGTACAGGAACATGACCGTTGAGGCGAACGGGACTCTGGAGACATTCCCGTCTACGTTGATTTACTCGGCGAGTGTCAGATCCGGGAACGTCAGTGCTCAGGCGACTATGCGAGGTACCGACCTGCAGCTCGTTCAGCCTACTACCGGGAGCCTGAACGCAACAGCAGTAGGCGCAGGGATGGGGCTCGGAGGTCTAGCATTGGCTGCGGCTCTCCTTGTGCGTCGCAGAGAGAAGAAGGCCCAGACGCAGAGGGAGAATCCGAAGCCTCCCTACTGGGTCGACTAGAGTGCGCTGATTTGAGCAGCCCGGTCATCGAATTCTCGGGAACAGTCAAACATTACGGAGAGAAGACGATAGGTCCCATCCAGTTCTCGGTTGGGAAGGGGGAGATATTCGGATTCTTGGGGCCTAATGGGTCGGGCAAGACCACATGTATACGGATGCTCCTGGGGCTTGCCAGACCCTCGGGAGGGTCGGTCAGGCTCAAGGGAGAGGACCCCATCTCCAGACACGTCCAGGCGCTCACGGGGGTCGGATACTCCCCTGAGCTGCCCAACATTCAGACATTCCTGACGCCGAGAGATGTGCTGGCGTTGGCAGCTGCGGAGTCTGGCCTGAAAGAAGCTAGAGATGAAACAGACCGGGTGCTAGAAGAGGTAGGCATCATCGAATACTGCGACACGAAGGTCAGCAAGCTGAGCAAAGGGATGGTCCAAAGGCTCAGTGTGGCCCAAGCGATGCTCGGTCGCCCGGAAGTGATGATACTGGACGAGCCCATGATCGGTCTCGACCCTGCAGGGACCGCCCATCTGAGGGAGGCGTTTAGGAGCTATGCCAAGGAAGGAGGCACTATCCTGATGTCATCTCACATGATGTCCGAAGTGGAGGACATATGCTCAGGAATCGGGCTGATACATAACGGGCGACTCCTTTTCAACGGCACCGCCAAGGAAATGATCAGCCAAGTGCTTGGGGCAACTGAAGTCCGGGTAGAAGCAGAAAATCTTTCAGCTGAAGTAATCGAATCGGTCAGGAGGATTGAGGGCGTCGTCGGGGTGACTCAGACCCTTGGTGGGCTGGATGTGAAGGTCGATGGAGGGTACGAGGTCAGGCCGGACATCGCCAGGGTCCTCGTGAGCTCGGGGGCGGAACTCCTGAAGCTGGGGGAGGGGGAGAGGATGCTGGAGAAGGCCTACGTCGTAGCCCTGAGGGGTGGTGGCGATAAGGCCGACTAGGGTTTCTGCGTTTGCTGTGTATGAAGTCAGGAGGGCATTGGCGAAGAAGAAAGTGCTCGCTGTGGTCGCTTTCACAATTCTCATCGATACGGTCCCTTATTACATCCTGTCGACTTCAGGAGCCTCCCTTATCCCTGCGGAACTGTATCCATATCTCTGGGTCGCCGGGGTCATAGCCCCGTTCGCTCTCTTCATCCAGTTCATCGCGATACTGATAGCGGCGGGTGCCATGTCTGAAGAGTATGAAGCCGGCACCGCAGAAATCCTCCTTGCCAAGCCCGTCAGCAGGGCGGAGTTCATGGTTGGCAAGTTCCTCGGAGGCTACCTGCTAGTAGCTTTAGTGATAGCGATGAACGCAGCGCTCAGTGTGATAGCCGCGGACCTGGTTTTCGGGCCCCAGGCCGGTCTTTGGACGTTCCCCGGGGTCGTGCTGCTGGAAGTCTACTCGACCGCCCTGTTCTTCACGGTGGCGTTCATGGTAGGAGAGCTGGTCAGGCGATCTTCCCTGGCATACATTTTGTCCTCGGCGCTCGTTGTCTCCAGCCAGATAATCGGCACCTACCTCTCCATCGCCTTCGAACTGACTGGGAGCAGGTTTTATGAGATGATGCACACCTACCTTCCCACGACGGTCGCCAGCTCCTTGCCAGCACAGTACGAACAGGCTCTTCTCCCAAGCTCCTCCGGGAGGGTCTTCCAATTGATACTCGGGCCGATGGGTGGGGCGCCCTCAGAAGTCTCAGCGGCCATTATCGTAGCAGCCTACGCTGTGGCAGCGGTGGCTATCTCGCTTGCCTACTTCAGCCGTGCAGATGTTTCAAAGCGGATAAGCTAGGCGAGGACTCGAGGCGACTTTCCTCATCGCTAGAGAACGCCCCGCGGGGCCGATCCGAAGCGCAGCCTGCCGGGCCAAAGCTCAATAGGGGATTGGAGTTCCTCTGATTTCGCGGTCAAAGTTGAACAGGATATGCGTAGTTACATCGGAGGCGCGCTCCTACTACGCTCTCGTTACAAGGCTGAGGAGAGCGGAGCTCCCCTTTTCGAGTCTCGTCCCTGACTCCGACCTTCGTGGGTGCGAATTGATCCTGACCACCGCGCTAGAAGCGAGGCGGTTCGGACAAAAGGCACTTGCGCTAGAGGCGCTCGACGACAACCCCGGGGTATTCAAGGGCCAAGTCCTTTCCCGCCTGGGTTTCGCGGGAGACACCATCCTAATCGGCGTCGATCCCGGTAAGAGGATTGGCGTGGCCATCTTCTACGGACAGAGGAAGCTTGCCCTCAGCACTTTCGAATCGGCGGGTTCTGTCTGCATGTGGATCAGCACCTTCGCCAGAGGCATCCCCGAGAGCCGAATCCTGGTCAGGATAGGGGACGGCAACGGGCCAATGGCCATGAAGCTGGTCGAGCTGCTCAAGAGGGGAGTCCCGCGAGCTGCGATAGAGCTGGTGGACGAGTCAGGGACATCTGCTGGGAGCTCAAAGCTCAGGGGAGTCCAGCGAGACCAAGCCGCGGCGGCGAAGATCGCCTTCAGGAAAGGGGAGGTAGTCAGGTCGGGCCAGACCAGAATCCACGGCTGAGCGACTCTATAATCTCTGGGGATAGGTCGCCCTTGACGAGGTCCTTCCTGAGCCAAGTGGGCATCAACTCCATAGTCGACGCGGTCCCGAACCTTTCGTCCAAGAAGAACACCATACCTCGCTTCCCTGGGTTCCGGACGTGCCGCCCTGCTGCTTGGAATGCTTTCCTGAGCGCCGGGAGCCGCGAGAGCACGAGATACGAGTCTCCTTCCCCTGCCCTCTTCAGGCTCTCGTACTCGGCATACAATATTGGAGACGGGGGCGGGAGGGCCATCCCGACGACCACTATCGACCCCATGGTGCCACCTTCGAAGTCCTCTCCCTCCGAGAACCGCCCGCCCTGGACCGCGAACAGGATGGAGTCATCCGCCGATCTGAACGAGTTGAACACGTCTGTGGCCTGGGCGTTCGATAGGCCGGGGGTCTCGACCACTGTCTTCCTGCTGCCAATTTTCTTCGACACCATCTCATAGATTGAACCTAAAACTGAATAGGAAGAAGCGAAGACTCCCACGCCCGAGCTGGTAGACCTTATCACCGCAGCTACCCTCGCAGATATCCGTTCGTACATCTGGGGGGTCCGCTGCTTGTAACGGGTCGAAGTCCCGGTGTCGATGGCGGTCTTCACTACGACTGCGGGAGCCGCCTCGACTTGATACATCGTGACTGACCCCGGTCGGAGGCCCACGGACCTGGCGAAGACGCTGGATGGGCTCACTGTGGCAGAAAGGAGGACGGCGCTCCTGAAACTCTTGAAGTAGTCATAAGCGTCATTGACAGGGTCTGGGTCTACGATCCCGAACGAATCATCCCACTTCACCAACAGGGCGGGTCCGGAGGAAGAGAGCCGCGCGATGAAATCCCCCACACGGAGGATGAGCGAGGGGAGCCGTCTCTCGTAGACAACCGACCCCCAGGCGGCCCCCGAGCTCGCGTTGAGCTCGAAGGCAAGATTCTGAAGCCACGCCGTCCCGTGGGCGCTGCGGAACCGGTCCAAGAGTGAACCTCTGTCGAGCAACCAGCCATGATGCTCGTCCGCAAAGCGCTCCAGTGTGACCAGCAGGGACTCTAGCGCCCCAGCGGCTTCTTCCATGAGCATTGCGTCAGCCTCAACTATTGCCCCCCTGACCTGTTTGAGGGTGACGACCGAAGAGTTCATGCCTCGATAGAATTCCCTGAGATTGTGTGCCTCGTCCACCACCAAAATCGTCTGCTTCCTCTCTATCGAGTTCCGGTCAAATAGTACGGGTGCGGCTCTCGCGTCGAGGGCATAGTGGTACGGCACCACAGCCACAGTTGCCTGTGCAATCGCCAGCCTCGCCACCTCGTAGGGACAGACGTGGGCAGCTTCGGATCGACTCATCAGCTCGGGATGGCTTGGAGATCGGACCAGGGAATCCCTCACAAGGTCGGCGAACCCTCCTGCGAGTGGGACGTTGAGAAAGTACGAGCACAGGTTGTTGCTGATGTTGAAGGTGCAGTACCAGCCGAACGACTCTCTCGGCACCCGCCTCCCCCGCCGGAGGAGGCAGTAGTCGAACTTCGAGAACAAGGAGGCCGCTTTGAAACGGTGTTTGAGCTGCAGCCTTGAAATCTCTTCGACTACCCTGTTGATCTGTCTCTTCGTCCTGCAGGCGTATATCACCTTGCAACCTGTTTCCTCCGCCACTGAAAGGGCGCCCGTGAGAACCGCCGCTGTCTTGCCGAAACCGCTCATCGCTTCGGCGACTAGGATTTCTCCATCTCGACACGTATCGCGGACTCTAAGGGCGAGCTCCTTCTGGCCCGGGCGGAACGCGGTGTAGGCGAACCTGTCCTCTATGTCCACGAGGCGACAGGAGGCCCCAATATTTAGCGCCCCAGCAACTAGGTCATCCTGGCCAGGAACCCCTTTTCGTTGAAGATCCTGTTCGCCGCCCTCGCCACCTCTCTCCTGTGCTTGGTGGTCGTGTAGACTCTGAGGACGTCCATGAACCCGGCGATGGACCCGACTAGTGGTAGCTTTGTAAGCGGGACAGTCTTCAGCACCTGTTTGTTCTCCTCCATCATCAGGAGGCCTATCGTCTTGAACACCTCCCTCGAATAGGTGTTAGGAACCGACGGAGTGGTAGGGACGTCGAGGTACAGCGCCTCCGGGTTCGTCTTAGCCTCCTCTGCTATCAGCGAGACAGTTTCGCTACGGGCGTTCTCGTCGGTGAAAATCTTACCTATCTTCCCTTCCGTCCGCTGCATCACCCGTTCGAAGGCGCACTTCACCAGTCGCCTGTCCCTGAAGCCCACGGCGAGGCGGTTGGCCTCCCTGAGCTCCCGGGTCGACGGTTCCAAAGTGACCAGCCTGTGCAGGACCACCTCATCTGTCAGTTCCAAGTAACTCTCCATGTCAGAAAGATCTGTCAGGCCGAGTACGCTGTCGGCTAGTGTCATTGCACGTACAAGCATCAGCTCCGCAGCCCTCACCGTCCTGTGGAAGTAGACCGCCTTGAACATCTCATAGCGGGCTAGCAGCAAGGCCTCGAAAGCATAGAGCGCGGTGTCGTCTATTACCAGGTGTCCCTCGACCACTCGCATCGAATCGATTATGCGCTGGATGTCGACCTTGCCGTATTCGACTCCGGTGAAGTAGGAATCTCGCGGCAGGTAGTCCATCATGTCGGCGCTCAACCCACCGGCCACGATTTCGTTCATGAACGGCTGGTTGGATCTCGCCCTCCCCACGGCGAGGTCAGACATCTTCTTCGAGGAGTATCCGTTCCTCTCCAGGATGTCGCTCACTGTCGTCTCCAATATCACCCTCCTTGAGATTTCCTCGTGAGAGCGCTCGCCTTTCCCTGAGAGCACCTCCTCATACAT
>JAJYYP010000032.1 GCA_021800855.1 archaeon
GTCACTGGAACTTTGAGTCCCACTTGCCATCGTCGATCTCTTTCATGAACTCCCTTGGGTCCTTCCCTTCTATCTTGACCCCCATGCTCACGCAGCTCCCCACCACCTCCTTCGCCGCGGACCTGATCGTAGCCGCATAGGACCCGGCGATTTTACTCCGGGCAATCATGACGACCTTGTCCATGGTAAGCTCCCCGACGAACTCCAGGTTGGGCTTGCCTGACCCCTTCGGGATCCCCGACTCTTTGGCCACGAGGGCAGATGTCGTAGGCGTCCCCACAGATATGACGAACTGCTTGGTCTCCTTGTCTACCTCCACCTTTACTGGGACCCTCATCCCCTTGAAGTCTCCTGTCTGCTTGTTGATCTCGTTGACTATCCCCAGGACGTTTACCCCCAGGGGACCGAGGGCAGGGCCGAGCGGGGGGCCGGCGCTCGCCTCCCCGCCTGTCACCAGGACGTTGATTACCTGCTTTTCACCCATCGAGACTCACTTCTGCTCCGGTTTGGCCCTGGCCACGAGCTTGGCATAGGCCGCGTCTATCGTGATTGGCATCGCGAAGGCCGTATCTAGCAGAGAGACGGTGATTTCCTGCTTTTCCTTCTCCACCCTCGAAATCTTGGCCCTCATCCCCTTGAACGGCCCTGCGACAATCTCGATGGTGTCCTCGTTGTTCAGCTCCGCCACCATCGACTTCGTGACCAGGAACTTTTCGATGTCGGAGTACTGCATCATCCCTGGGATCTTGCTCCTGACGTGCTTGAACCCCTGTATGCTCTCGTCGACCACCTGGCTGTTTGGCGCCTCGAAGAGGACATACCCCTTCCAGGTGTCGAGCGCCAGCACAGAGTAGATGGGCTTCCCCTTCTGGACAGCCCTGTTGGCCACGAAGGTCGCCACTGTCCTTTCCTGACCTCCGGTGGTCTTGACCGGGAAGATGGAGCTGTTCCTCTCGTGCTCGCTCGTATCCGACAAGATGAAAAGGACCGACTTTAGTTGGCTAAATAACCTTTAACCGAAGAAAATCGTGCCTACAAGCTTGATGAGGAATCCTATCGTCCCCACCACGGCGATTCCGAGCGCTACCAGTTTGAGATACAGGGTGAACTCGTCTGTGTCGCTTTTGTGTGCCAGCCTGAATATGGCCGCTGACGACTTCAGGAAGTCACGGAACCCCATTGTGCTTCGTAGTGCGGCGGCCCTGCTCGGCTTATATGTCTAATCCCTCCGGGGAGCCGTGTCGGAGCCCCAGGCCGCCCCAGCGTTAATACCGAGTGCTGCGGCGGGGAGGCATGGACCCGCAGGGGGAGCCCGCCACGGTGATTCTGGCGTCCACCACCGATCTGGCGTCGCAGACGCTTTCCGCAGCCCTGGTCGAGGGCCAGGGCTTTGCATCTACGGGGGTGAAGCTCCTCGGGAACATGGTCTACCAGAGGGGCTCATACCTCCTTGCAAGGTTCGAGGGGATGATTGTCACCCCGCCGAGCCTCGACGAGTACTTCAACCCTCAGGCCTACATCTTTCTGTCGAGGCACAGCGCAGGTTCACGGATAGCATCCTTGACGGCGCACACCACGGGGAACTTCGGCGATGAGGCGAAGTTCGGGGGGTCAGGGAGAGAGCTCGGGAAGGCGGACCCTGGGCTCCTCAAAAACTACCTGTTGGCTCTCTGGGGCCACAGAGAGGAGGTCAGCGGGTACGAGATCACCATGGAAGCGACGCATCACGGCCCCACCTCGCTGCAGAAGCCTGTCCTCTTCGTCGAACTTGGATCGAGCGAGGAGCAGTGGAGGGACGCGAAGGCCGCGAATGTGGTGGCAGAGGCGTTGATGGAAAGCCTTTCGCAGAAGCGCGTCTGGGACAAGACGGCGCTCGGGTTCGGCGGGACGCATTACTCAGAGAAGTTCACCAGCCTCCTCCTGGAGGAGGACATCGCCATGTCCTTCGTGGCGCCCAAGTACGCCCTGGAGCAGATAGACGACCGTATGATGGGGCAGATGTTGCAGAAGACGACCTCCCCAGTCAGGTACGCCGTCCTGGACTGGAAGGGCCTCGGCCCCCACAAGGAGAAGATCGTGGGGCTGGTGAGGCAGTTTGGGCTGGAAGAGGTCAGGGTCTGAGGTCAGCTGCCGCTCATGGTGACGAGCTGTCCTATGGCCTCCCTCGCAACCTCTATGCTGGCTAGGTAGTCCCTGATGTGGACGGCCTCGCCGTCTGTGTGGCTGGTTCCAGACAGCCCCGGGCCGTAGGTCACGCACGAAGCGCCCTTCCTGGGGGCGAAGGTGTTCATGTCCCCGGTCCCTGTCTTCCTGACGAGGGAGGGCTTCTTTCCGAGCCGGAGCAGGATGGCCCTCTGGAACGCCCTGACAAGCCTGGAGCCGACGTCCGCTTCGTATGCCTCGGTGGGAGGGCCGGATATCAAATCCGTTCGCACCTCCTCTGAGCTGGTTTCTACTATCGGCCTGATCTCCCCGAGGACCTTGGCCGAAGAGACACCAGGAGGGAGACGGACGTCAAGGGTCGCGTCGCAGACGCTTGGTACCACGTTCTGGTAGGAGCCGGCGCTCACGATGGTGGGCGAGATGGACAAGGACCTGAAATGGTCCCCTTGGACATGTTGGCTGGCCTCATACTCCTTCAGCCTGCTCAGGATAGAAGTGAACTCATCGAACGCGTTTCTATGCGCCCAGGGGGACCCAGCGTGCCCCCCCTGGGTACGCACAACGAGCCGCAGGCTCATCCTCCCCCGGTACCCTATGGTTATCCTGTCTGCCCCTCCGGGCTCGCCGAACACGGCGTATTCGTAGTGGGCCGCCTCCTTGGCTAGCTGTTCCACCCCGGCACCGTCCCCCTCCTCCTCGGTCGCCCCTGCGAAGGTCACCCTTACCCCCGAGTCAGCGGCCCTGGCACCGGCGAGAAGTAGTGCGCATAGAGGGGACTTGGCGTCGGCGGCGCCCCTCCCATAGACAGTCTCCCTTGTCTTCCTGACAGGGAGGCGACCTGGGACTGTGTCCATGTGGCCGCAGAGGAGGAGCCGAGGCCCACCCTTCCCCACCTCCCCGACCACGTTCCCTGCGCGGTCAATCCTCACCCTCGAGTATCCGAGGCGCCTCATATTGTCGGCGAGGAAGCCGGCCAGCTCTCTTTCTTCCTTAGTGGGAGAGTAGATCTTCAGGGAGTCGACGAGGAGCTTGACGGCCTCGCCGTCAGGGCCGTTCATCTCTCTTCGGCGGCAGCCTGACCGCCGCTGCCTGGTCCGGACGCGTCTCTCGCTGTCAGAGACCTCCCCGCCTCCGCCTCGTCTATGACGCGGTCGATGACCTCGATCCCCTTGGCCATCTGCGCGCCTTCTATCACGAGGGGTGGGAGGAACCTGAAGGTGTCCCTCCCGGAGTAGGCGGTGATGACACCCCTACCCTGGGCTGAGAGGAGCATGGAGTGGATGTCCACCCTGGCCTGCAGGGCTAGCATCAGCCCCAGCCCCCGCACCTCCTTCGCCAGCCTGTGGGCCGACGCCACCTTGGAGAGCCCCGCCTTCAAGACCTCGCCCCTCTCTTTCGCCTTGGACGGAAGGTCGTTTTTGGAGATGTAGTCGAGGGTGGCGGAGCCTGCGGCGCAGGAGAGCGGGTTGCCTGCGAAGGTGCTGGTGTGTTCGCCCCCCTTCAAGCTCCCCGCCACCGCTTCTGTGGCGAGGGCGGCGCCTATGGGGAGACCCCCGCCGAGCCCCTTGGACACAGTCATTATGTCCGGGACGACCCCCCAATGCTCCGAGGCCCACATCTTCCCCGTCCGCCCTAGCCCGGATTGGATCTCGTCGAATATCAGCAGGGACCCCTTCCTGTCGCATATCTCCTTCACCTCCTTGAAGTAGCCGTCCGGAGGGACGAGAACCCCGCTCTCTCCCTGGACGGGCTCTGCTATCACAGCCGCGGTGTCCCCGTCGACCATCGACTCCAGCGACTTCGCGTCACCGTACTCGGCGAAGGCGAATCCCTCGAGGAGCGGGCCGAAGGGGTCTCGATACTTCTTGTTCCAAGTGGCTGAAAGGGCGCCGTAGGTCTTGCCGTGGAAGGCGCCTTTCATGGCTACGACCTTCCTCCTCGAAGTGTGCCGCCTCGCAAGCTTGATTGCCGCCTCCACGGACTCGGTACCTGTGTTGGTGAGCAGGACCTTCCCCAGCCCCTTCGGCGCCGCCTTCGCCAGCCGTTCCACGAAGCCTGCCCTGACGTCGTTGTAGTATGAGCCGTGGCACGTGAGCAGCCTCCCTGACTGCTCCCTCACCGCGTCTACCACGGACTCGTTGCAGTGGCCGACCAGGGCGACCCCGATGCCTGACATGAAGTCGACGTACTCCCTTCCTTCCGAGTCCCAGACCAGCGACCCCTTCCCCCTCACTATGGCAAGGGGGAACTTGTTGAAGGCGCGGGCCTCGTAGGCATCCTCCAGGGTGCGGATCTGTTCGTTCATCGCGTGACCACCGTGCACCCTTCGTGGGAGATGGCCCTTGTGATGGGGCCCTCCCTCGTCCCAGAGCAGATCACCGCCTCCCTGACCCCCGCTCTCACGGCCTCCACCGCGGCCATGACCTTCTTCTGCATGCCGAACCCGATCTTGGGGAGGCTGGCAGAGGCCTCTTCGGCTGTGAGGCGTCCGACCAAGGCCCCGTCTAAGCTCAGCCCGTCGACGTTGGTCGCGAACACCACAACGTCGGCCCCTGTCCCCATGGCTATTGAGGCAGCCGCCCTGTCGCCGTCTATGTTGAGAGGCTCCCCTCCCTCCCCCTGAGCAAGCGGCGAGACGATCGGGAGGTAGCCTCGGCCTAGGAGCATGTCCAAGAGCGAAGGGTCCACACCGCAGACCCTCCCTGTGTACCCCCCGTCTATGACGACCTTCCTCCCTCTTTCGTCGATGATTACCAGTTTCGACTTCCGTGTGGCGGAGATCATAGACCCATCCACCCCCGCGAGGGAGACCCCCCTCACCCCGACCCCGTAGAGAGCCTGCACCAAGCGCTTGGCCAGGTAGCCGCTCATGACCATCTGGTAGATCTCCGCAGTCTCCCTGTCGGTGTATCTGCTCCTGATTCCGTCGGGGGAGACCACGAAGCGCTGCTCCTTCCCCAGCCTTGTTGCATATTCCGTCACCACGTCCCCCCCACCGTGAACCAAGACGAGCTGATTGGAGGGGAACAGCCTGGCTGCGTCCCTTACCAGGGAATCAGGGACGCCGGCCTTCATGAGACTCCCTCCGACCTTGACCACCACTCTCATCGCGCTACACCGGGTGGAGGGGCGCCATCGCCAGCCCTGTTTTCTCGTCGAAGCCCATCATGAGGTTCATCGACTGGACGGCGTTCCCTGCGGCCCCCTTGACCAGGTTGTCTGTTGCTCCGAGGGCTACTATCCGTCCTGTCCTCTCCTCTATCTCAAACCCCACGTCGCAGAAGTTGGAGCCTACGACAAGCTTCGGGTCCGGGAGCCTGAAAGGCCCCTGCCTGTCCTTGACTATCCTGACGAAGTAGCTCCCGGCGTATGCCTCGCGATAGGCCCTCCAGAGGTCGACGGGCTTGAATTCGCCTGAGGCGAACAGGTGTGAGGTGCTCAGGATGCCTCTCACCATGTTCACGCCGTGGGCCGACATAGAGACCTTCACCTGGGTCCCGGCGATGGACGAGAGGACCTGCTCTATCTCGGCGGCGTGCCTGTGGCCGGCGGGCTTGTATGGCCTCACCACGCCGAAGCGCTCCGAGAAGTGGGTCGCCAGAGAGGGCCTGCCGCCGGACCCTGACGATCCGACCTTCGCGTCAACCACAACGTGCGCGGGATCCACCCCGAGTGACCTGGCCCTGAGGAGTGGGGCCAGGGCCAGGATTGTCGTGATCGCCATGCACCCGGGCGAGGCTACGAGCCTGGCCCCCTTCACCTGGTCACGGTTCAGCTCTGGGATGGATAGGACGAACTTCCCGAGGAGGTCGGGGTGGGGATGTTCGTATCCGTACCAGAGCGGATACTGCGCCCTGTCGCTGAGCCGAAAGTCAGCGCTCAGGTCGACAACCCTGATCCCGGCGTCGACCAGCTGGGGGACCACATTCACAGACTCGCCGTGCGGCAGGGCGGCAAACACGATGTCCGCCTTATCGGCGTGCTTCGACAGGTCGAATACGTCGAACTTCATCTCTGTGACCCCGCGGAGGTTGGGGTGGACCTTGAAGACATACTCCCCTGCGTACCTCCTCGATGTGGCGAAGGACACCTCGGTCCCGGGGTGCTGGAGAAGCAGCCGGAGCAGCTCCCCCCCTATGTACCCGGAGCCTGCTAGGATCCCCACCCGGACCATGCTATCTCCTCGCCTCCCCCGCCACATAGCTGATCAGCTTTGAAGGGATGTCGAAGCCCACTGCGGACTGAGCCCCCTTGAACTCGACGGTGTTGTTGACCTCGTGTACCAGATAGCCCGATTCGGGTTCCATAGCGTCCACCCCCAGGATGCCTCCCCCCACCGCCTGGGCGGCCTTCAGTATGATCTCCGTGAGCTCATCGTCGGGCTTGAACGCCTCGGATGTCGCACCACGGGCGACGTTGGTCCTCCACTCTCCCGGGGGGGCGACCCTGTGGACACAAGCGATTATGCTGTCCCCGGCAACTATCGCCCTGACGTCCCGAGGAGGCCTGTTCACATACTCCTGCAGATAGTACATGTGCTGCTCCTGTGGGTTCGCGAGCTCTTCCTTGTACTCGATGAGCGACTGGAGGGTACCCCTGTCCCGGACGACTGTGACCATACGACCCCAGCTCCCGGTGAACGGCTTCAGGACCAGGGGGTAGCCGAGAGTTTCCGCGGCTTCCTCGGCCGCCTCCGAAGTGAGTGCGAGGAAGGTTCGAGGGGTAGGGACCCCCGCATTCGAGAGGGCGATGGATGTGGCGAGCTTGTTGCTGCAGACCTCTGCCACCGCCTGGCTGTTGACGACCTGTATCCCGGCCCCCTCGAGCACTCGTGTGAGGTTCGATGACCTGTAGTGGCTGATGCACCGCTGGAGGACGACGTCACCGAACTCAGGGCGCCTCTTGGGGACCTCGAAGACAAGGCCCTTGACGTCGACCAGCGAAGCCTCTATCCCTGCGGCTCCGGCCGCTTCGCTGAGCGCCTTCTCCTCCCATCTCAGCCTGTCGAAGGTGATGGTGAGCCTCACTATTCTCCCCAGTCCTCTCCGACCTTCTCGGCAGCCTTGAGCAGGGCGGTGCCGTTCGATATCTCCGCCACCTCGTACTCTGACGAGCAGTCCTTGCACGAGACCAGCTCCCCGACTATGGCGTCGTCTGGGACGGCCAGCTCGGCCCCGCACTCGTTGCAGCTTGTGTTCATTCTCTTAGTTTCACCTCCCGGGCCAGGCCCAGAGTTGTCGTACGCAGTTTCCTTTCGGCGGCCGCCAGTGCGGCTTTCCGCTCAGCGAGCATCGACCTAGTCGACGCGACGTCCCCCTCGCGTGCCTTGAGCTCCTTCGTTATCAGTCGCGGGTTGGCGCCGCCCTCTGTCGCGACCTCCCCGAGGAAGCGGGCGGGGTCGAGGATACTTTCAATCGCCTCGCCTTCCATGGTGAACTTCTTCCCGAGGCTCGCGGAGACCGCCGCCAGCTTGGATGCCGCCACCTCATAGAGGGGGGCGCCTGTTTCCGCGGAGATACGCACCAGCTCCCCCACCACGACGTGAGCCTGACGGAAGGAGACGCCGTGCTCCTTGACAAGGTGGTTGGCGAGGCCCACGGCCGTCGACCCGTCTCCGCGCACCGCCAGGGCGAGGCGCTCCTTCTTGGGCGAAGCAGAGGCGACCATCCCTGCAAGGACTCTGACGGTGCTCGTCACGTCGTCCATGGCTCGCCAGAGGTGCGGGGTGACCTCCTGGAGGTCGAGATTGTACGCGTAAGGGAGCGCCTTCAGGATTGCGCAGGCGGCCACCAGCCCCCCCAGGACTGACCCTGCCTTGGCCCGGGCCATCTCCGCGGCCACGGCGTTCTTCTTCTGAGGCATTATGCTGCTCGACGCTGCGTAGGCGTCGGACAGCTCGATGTACCCGAACTCAGACGAGCTCCATAGTATCAACTCCTCGGCCAGCCTGCTGGCGTCTAATGCGGTGATGGTGGCGCAGGAGATGGCCTCGACCGCGACGTCCCTGGATGAGACGCCGTCCATGGCGTTCCTGACCAGGCCGGAGAACCCGAGGAGGCCTGCGACGTACCTCCTGTCGACATTGACGGACGTCCCTGCCATGGCTGCCGACCCCATGGGGGACTGGTTGACGCGCTGGTAGAGCTGCAGGGCCCTCTCGACGTCTCGCTGGAGGGCGTCGAAGTGGGCGAAGAGGTGGTGGGCGAACGTGGTCGGCTGCGCCCTCTGGAGGTGGGTATATCCTGGGACCAGGACTCCGCCGTCCCTCTTTACCTGCTCGAGCAGAGCCACCTGCAGCTCCATGATGGAACCTAACAGGACAAGGATCGACCCCCTCAGCTCCATGCGTATGGCAGTGGCGACCTGGTCGTTCCTGCTCTTCCCGTAGTTGAGGAACCCGGCGGTCTCCACCCCGAGGAGGTCGACTGCCTCCTGCTCGAGCTGCTGGTGGAAGTCCTCTGACTTCGCGCGTGACGAAATCTTGGGAGACGCGCCAGCCAGGAAGCTCATGCACTTCGCGCCGACCCGGCGGTCCACCTCCCCCGCCCTGACCAGGGCGGCCATGTGCGCCATGTTCACCGAGATGACCTGGCGGGCGATGCGCCCGTCATCGGCCATCGAAGAGGTGAAGGCGAGGGCCTCGTCACTGGGCTTCCTTAGCCTTGTTCCTCTGATGTCCATTCTCCTTTTTTTCCTCGAATTGGGCGCCTAGCCCAGAGGCGACCCTCGACTGGAGCCCCCACAGCTCGATGAACCCGACCGCGCTCATCTGGTCGAAGGTCGAACCTCGGCTGTATGTCGCCAGGCCGACGTCGTAGATGGAGTAGTCGGAAGACCTGCCGACGACCCGGGCGGCGCCTTTGTAGAGCTTCACCTTCACAGAGCCGGTCACCCTGTGCTGGGTGGCGGAAATGAAACGGTCCAAGGCCGGGCGGAGAGGCTCCAGCCAGAGCCCTGAATAGACCAGCCAGGCCCACTCCCTCTCGACCTGCGCCTTGAACGCGAGCTCGTGGCGGGTGAGGACTAGCTTCTCGAGGTCCCGGTGGGCCTCTATGATCACCGAAGCGGCCGGGCACTCGTAGACTTCGCGCGACTTTATCCCCACCAGCCTGTCTTCGATGTGGTCGATCCTCCCGACGCCGTGGGCGCCGGCGATCTCGTTGATCCGGCTGACCAGCTCGAGGGGTTCCATCGCCTTCCCGTCCACCCTGACTGGCACCCCTTCCTGGAATCCGAGCTCCAGGTACCCAGGCTCATCGGGCGCCTCCTCTGGGGAGGCGGTCCATTCGAACGCGTCCTCAGGGGGCTCGGTACCGGGGTTCTCGAGGGGGCCGCTCTCCACGGACCTCCCCCATATGTTCTGGTCGATGCTGAAGATCGACTTGGACGGCTTGACAGGGAGGCCGCGCTCCTGGGCGTAAGCAATCTCCTCGTCCCTGCTCATGTTCCACTCGCGGACTGGGGCTATGACTTGCAGGGCTGGGTTCATCGCCCTGACGGTGACGTCGATCCTCACCTGGTCGTTCCCCTTGCCTGTGCATCCGTGGGCTACGGCGGTGGCCCCTTCCTTTTCGGCGACCTCGACCAGCTTCTTCCCGATGAGAGGCCTGCCCAGGGCGGTGCTGAGCGGATATTTCCCTTCGTAGAGGGCGTTTGCCTTTACAGACGGGAAGACGTAGTCGCGGACGAACTCCTCCCTGGCGTCTATTGTGTAATGATCCTTGGCGCCGATCTGCCTCGAGCGCCTCTCTATCTCCCCCATGTCGTCCTTCTGACCCAAGTCGAGGGTCACCGTGATGACATCGGCGTCGTACTTCTCCTGGAGCCACTTGACGCACACCGAGGTGTCAAGGCCGCCGGAGAAGGCGAGGGCGACGGTTCGGCGCAAACTTACGAGCCGAGGACCCGGATAACGCTTTTATAGATTTTGGACAGGAAAGTGATGTTTTGGTCAAAGGTGACCCGAAACTGGCCAAGGCCGCGTCAGTCATGAAAGCGGTGAGGGACGAGGTGGACGCGGACCTCTCAGTCCAGGACGCCCTCGCAAGGGGGTATGCGAACCTCAGCGCGCTGGCAAGGATCCTTGCTCCCAGGGTCGCGGCCAGGACAGGGAAGGGCCCGAGGGGGGTCAGCGAAGTAGGGGTGGCGACGGCTCTCAAGCGGCTCCGCGGCGCCTATTTCCCCGCCCCGCCCAATGTGAGCAGGGTGATTGCGGGGAGCGTGGTCAACGTCAGGACCCACGTCTCCAGAGTGTCCGTCGAGAAGACCAAGAGGACCCTCCAGGTCGTGGGGACCCTGCTCGCAGCCAACCACGAGGATTTCATCCAGGTGTCGGAGTCGCTCTCGTCCATCACCCTCATCTTCGACCAGAAGCTTCACCGGATGGTCAGGCGAGCCCTGGGGGGCGCCGAGATACTGGACGAGGGCGAGGAGGGCGCGGCAATAACGGTCCACAGCCCCGAGGAGATAGTCACCACCCCCGGGTGCGTCAGCACCCTCTACAACCAGCTCTTCAGGAAGAAGGTCAACGTCGAGGACACAGTAAGCTGCTACACGGACACCATCATGGTGGTTGGGATGAAGGACGCCAGCCGCGCGTTCGAGGCGATGACCGAGCTAGTAACCGAGGAAAGAAGGAGGCTTGGCGAAGACGAGGCCTGACCGGGCACAGAACGCAGGGGCGAAGAGGGTCACCGTCTGCGAGATGCCGGATGACAGGTCGGGGTTCGAGGAGTGGTGGGACCGGCTAAGGGCACATGTCAAGCGCGCGGAGAGCAGGCTGGTCCTCCTCCCGGAGATGCCCTTCGCACCCTGGATCTTCGCAGGCAGGAGGTTCAGCCAAGCGGCCTGGGACAGGTCGATGGAGGAGCACGGACGCTGGACAGAGCGGCTCCACGAGCTCGGCGCGGCGGCGGCGGCCGGGTCGAGACCGGTGGAAGCCCGCGGCGAGAGGTTCAACGAGGGGTTCGTCTGGGAGGCCGGAGGGAGGGTGACTGGTCACCACAGGAAGCGCTACCTCCCGGACCAGCCCGGGTTCTACGAGGCTGCATGGTACAGCAGGGGAGGGAGGAAGGTCTCAACCTTCGAGTGGGAGGGCTGGCGCGCGGGATTCCTGATATGTAGCGAGCTCTGGTCGCCGTGGAACGCGAGGGCCTACGGAAAGGAGGGGGTCGAGCTGATCTTGGTCCCCAGGGCGACGGGCCTGGGAGTAGACAAATGGCTAGCCGGAGGGAGGACCGCCGCCGTCGTATCGGGCGCCTACTGCCTCTCGTCGAACAGGTCCGGGGGGCACGGGGAAGCGAAGTTCGGCGGGGTGGGGTGGGTCGTGGGCCCGGACGGCGAGGTCCTTGGGGTCACGAGCAAAGACGTGCCTTTCATCACAGTCGGGGTCGTGAGGGAGAAGGCGCTACAGGCGAAGGGGACATACCCCAGGGACTCCTTCGGGTCTGATTAGGCGAGCAAGGACCCTAGGAACGCCTTAGCGTTAAATTGGGCGAGGTCATCGTACCCCTGCCCTACCCCCAGGAAGAGCACAGGCTTCCCCGTGACGTAGACTATCGAAATGGCGGCCCCGCCCCTGACGTCGGCGTCAGCCTTGGTCAGGATGGCGCCGTCGAAGCCGACGTGCTGGTTGAAAAGCTGGGCCTGCGAGACGGCGTCGTTCCCGGTCAGCGCGTCCGCCACGAATATGCGGAAGTCAGGTTTGACCACCCTGCAAATCTTCGACATCTCCTCCATCAGGTTCTGGTTGGTCTGCATACGCCCTGCGGTGTCGATCAGGAGACAGTCCACGTGGTGCGCCTTCGCATAGAGGACGCCGTCTCTGCCCACCGCGGCAGGGTCCGCCCCGTAGCGCTGCGAGACGACCTTGAGAGAGAGCCTGTCGGCGTGCTCCGACAGCTGCTCGATGGCGCCTGGTCTGTGAGTGTCCCCGGCCGCACAGACGACGGAGAAGCCCTCCTTCTTCAGGAGGTTGGCGAACTTGGCCACGGTCGTCGTCTTGCCTGTGCCGTTGATTCCTAGGAACAGGATGACGTACGGGTCCCCCGCCTTCGCCTTCTCCCTGATGTTGGCCATGATGTCGACTGACCCCGCCTTGGCGAAGGCCGCCTCTAGGGAGGCGGTGAGCCGCTCCCCGACCACCTCCGCAGGGTCGACGGAGCGCTCGACCTTGATCCCTTCCAGGCTCTTCTGGACCTCCGCGGTGAGGGCCTCGGCGACGGTCTGGGCCACGTCGCTCTCGATTAAGGAGATCTGAAAGTCGAAGAGGGCCTTGTCGAGAACCTGGCCGCCGAGCTGTTTCTCCTTCACTGCGCTGGCTATCGAAGAGAAAGCCTGCTTAAGCCGGTCGAACAAGGGGCTAGCCCTGCTGACTTCGGGCCATGAGGCTGTTCAGTGCTTCCCTGTCGGAGTTCAACCTCTGCGCTATCTCGTTCCTCTGGTTCAGCAGCGAGATGAGCGTCTTTTCTATTTCCCTCCCCCTCTCTTCAAGTATGGCCACCGCCTCGTCCCGAGGCTTTTCGACCACCAGGTTGGCGCCGATGCTGACTAGGACGCGCTCCGTCTCGGGGGGGCTAGACCTGAGCATTATCCCTCCCCCGATCTGTGTGAGCACCTCGCCGGAGGACTGGCCGGACAGCCCCTTTATCGCGTCTAGGGCTGCCCTACCTTCGAGCATCGCCCGTTCGAGGAGATTCTGCCTCGCCGAGAGCTCGTTGTAGGTCCCTTCGAGGACCCTCAGCTCTACCACGAGGGCGTTGACCGCGTCTTCGGCTGTGGACTGTTCGCTCATCTCGATTGTTTCAAACGCTCAGCGCCCGCGTTATAAACACAAGCTCAGGCCCCGTCGTCTGGCTACCGGCGATGGCGTTCCCCGAGTTGGCCACGAGCCCGGAGGAGACATACGGGACCCCGCTGTTTACAGACGTAGGATAGGCGTCCACCCCCAGCGCAGACCCGAGACGCGCGACCTCTGCCTCGTCCAGGCCCGGGTACACGGCCGCACCGCGGTTGGTGGCCAGAGCCAGAGACCCCACCTGGTAGTATTCGCCTATGGCGCCCTGTGTCACCTCGGTCCCCAGGACGTCCCTGATCTGGGCGAGCGCCTTCGAATCTAGGGCGGGGGAAGCGAAGGCCCTCTTGTCGTTGGCTACTACCAGGTTGCCCACCGCGGTCAGCTTGGATTCTAGGCGGGAGACGTTCAGGCCTGTACCTTCCCTTATCTCCCGGACCTCATAGTCTTCCGCAAGCCTGGACACGAGGACGCCGTTGCCGTTCATGGAAGCGAGGGCCCCCAGCAGCCTCGACTCACCGATAGAGGCGGGGACTGCAGAGACGCGGAGGCCGTCGCAGAGCCTGTCCGTCTTCGTCTGCGCCAACCCCTTGGGGACGAGCAGGAACCTATCGTTCGCCCGAAGGAAGATTCCAATGTTGGGGCTGCGGTATATGTCCATCAGGTGGAGACCCATCGGGTCACACTTGTTTTGACTCTGGGAGGCTGACCGTGACTACGCCGTCCTCGTCCCTCTCCATCTCCAGAGTGATGCGCCGCGGAGGGTGCTTTATCCCCCTGGCCCAGATCAGTTCGTTGACCTCTGAGTCTATGCTGACTTGGTTGGCCTTCATGTGGCGGGTCGCGAACTCCCTTATGACAGCTATCGCCTTCTTCGCCCGCCTGTAGGGAGGGGCTTCGTAGACTACCCCCAGCGGGACGACGTACGTCCGCGTCAACTCCTCCATCCGTTCTTCAGACACTCATGATCACCTGAGCTTCAGCTTGCGCTGCCTCCAGTACCTCCGCTTGGGGTTTGACCTGACCTTTCGGTTTGTCCTTACTATCACCCAAGTGGGGACCGAGCGTGCCTGCTTCCCGGCCTTCGTGAGCCTGTTCTTCTTCGAAGTGTCTTTCACTCGTGCCAACTCAGATCCTCCTTATCCTGATCTCACGCTTCTTCTCCTGTAGAGCGCCGAGCATCTGCTTGACCTGCTCGTCGTCGACGGGCTTCCTGAGCTTCCCGGACGAAGCCAGCTGGATGACGTACTCCTCGATGGAGGCTGCGAGGTCGGGCCTGACCATCTTCACGTTGGCCAGGCGCTGCCTGGCGTCGGAGGTCAGGGCCATCCTCAAGGCCGCTTCCCTCATCATCTTCCGCTCCGCGGCTTCCTTGTCAGGCTGCTTCTGCTGCTCGGACATCTCTAGGCGTACCTCTCGAGGGCCTTGTTCTCCTTGCTGAGAGCCGTGAAGAGCTCGTTGCTTATTTTGTCGAGCATGGCGCGGCCCTTTGAGGTGAGGACCCTCCCCTTGGGTGTCTTGGAGACCAGCTCGGCCTGCTCCAGCTGCCTCAGTATGACCCGGATGGAGGAACCCCCGGCGTCTCTGTGGTGCTTTGGGAAATAGTGCAGCGCCTTGCTCCCTCCATAGGCGCGCTCCAGGTCGCTCAGACCGATAGGGCCGTGGAGGTAAACCTTCCGAAGCAGCGAAGCGGCCCTAGAGAACCACCAGTCAGGGTTGGTCGGGGGGCGCTCGGCATGCGAGCCTGTCTTGACGAACTTCGCCCACTCGGGCTCCTGGACCGACGGGAGCGACTTCATCTGCTCCGCTAGGGCGGAGATGAGCTTCCCTGACGGGACGTCGTGGGCACTGACCATAACGTTTCACGCGGTGAATTTCGAGCCCTGCTAGACGGTATTTAAGCTTCCTT
>JAJYYP010000092.1 GCA_021800855.1 archaeon
AGGGTTCAACGGCAGTGATCAAAAAAATAAAAGTATGTAGTTAATTGATTAAAGGTCGGGAAAAAATTAAGCTTTCTTTGCGGCCTTCGCGTCCTTCTTTGCGGCCTTCTTAGCCTTAGGCGTTCGATACACCTCGATTATATATCGCCATCTTACTATTTTAATGTTTCTAAACTTTAATTTTTAGACGGTCCAATCTCTATGGATTATAAAATATGTATTTAGTGGGCAAATTTTCAAGGAAGTTTAATGCTCAGAAGAACGGCAAGGTGAACCGGGATGCGGCCTGTGATCAATGCATCTCAGGATGCATGCAGTGTCAGGAGGAGATGCTGGTTCATGCGTTCTCCATCTTTGAAAAGATTTATTATGGGATCAGTGGTAGTCATTGACATGTCATCCGAAGACAAGCTTTCCACATTCCTGAAGACCGGCCCCGACTGGGGCAGGCTCAAGACCTCCGTGCCGGGCATATTCGTCCTGAAGATGCCGGCGTACAAGAGCAGCCCGGCCAGGCTGGCGATCGAGCTGAACCCGACGGACGATTCCGGCTCCCCAACAAAGAAGAGGGGACTGGTGCTCAGGTCGTCCGATGAGCTCGAAGAGTACAAGGCGATATTTCAGTACGATAAGCTGGTGCCACTCCTGAAGTCCGTTGACGCCCTGAACCCAAAGGTAAAGAGGGCGCCAAAGGTGGGGGAGGACGTCCTCGAAATCTGATGCTCAATCCTGACAGGACCAGCCTACCGGTTTTACCTGTGTTAAGGGGCGCGGCTTGGACTACGTTTCTCACCCGCTGATCTACGAAGGAACGGTCGAGGACAGGGAGTACCAGCGGGTTATATCGGGGGCGGCCAGGGACAGGAATACGCTGGTAGTGCTTCCCACCGCCCTGGGCAAGACCGTGATCTCCGCGCTGGTGGCCGCTGACCTGCTGTACAGCTACCGGGGCAGGAGGGTGCTGGTGATGGCGCCCACCAGGCCGCTGTGCGTCCAGCATCTGGAGACCTTCCGAAGGACCATCAGGCTTCCCGAGGACGATTTTGTACTGCTGACCGGCAGGACCGGCGCCACGCTCAGGGAGGCCATATGGGCCGGCAGGGCCAGGGTGGTATTCGCTACGCCCCAGGTGGTCAGGAACGACCTGCTTGCAGGGAGGATGTCTCTTGAAGGGTTCGGCCTGCTGGTGTTCGACGAATGCCACAGGTCCGTAAAGGAGTACGCCTATACGGAGATAGCAGGTCAGTACGCCTCCACCCCCGGCTACCCGCTGATACTCGGCATGACCGCGTCTCCCGGCTCGGACATCGAAAGGGTCAAGGCGATATGCAGCTCCCTGTCCGTGGAGCACGTGGAGTACAGGAACGACGATGACCCCGATGTCAGGCCCTACATACAGCCGGTGACCGTGGAGCCTATCACGGTTGATCTCCCGCCGGAGTACGGGCCGGTCAGGGACGCGCTTAAGGGCATGCTGGACGAAAGGGTGAAGTGGCTCCAGGCCAGGGGTTACCTGAAGGGCGCCTACAGGGGAGTTTCACGGAGGCAGTTGCTCGAGCTTGGGATAGAGCTCAGGTATGCCGCCGAGATGAGCATAGAGGAGGAGAGGGGGCCCATCTACGCCGTCATTTCAAGGCAGGCGTCGGCGCTTACCATATTTCATATGATCGAGCTTCTGGAGGCGCAGGGCGCCTACACCCTCAGGGCGTTCGTGGATCGCATGGCGGATGAAGGCGGTGGGAACAGGGGCCACAGCGCCATCCTGGATGATGAAGCGTTTGCCGCTGTGAGAAGGTTCCTGGAGGGTGATCATGCGGTGGAACACCCAAAGGTGGAGGCCCTCAGGGGGCTGCTGGAGAAGCAGTTCAGGGGAGGTTCGGGCATGGGCTCGAGGGCGCTAGTGTTTACGCAGTACCGTGACACGGCGGCCCACCTGGTGGAGGTGCTGAACGGGGTTAAGGGGATAGCCGCGGAGAGGTTCGTTGGCCAGGCCTCCAGGCCCAATGACAGGGGCCTGACGCAGGACAGGCAGGCTTCCCTGATAAGGGACCTGAGGGAGGGCGTTTTGAACACGCTCGTCGCCACCTCCATAGCCGAAGAGGGCCTGGACATACCGCAGGTCGACCTGGTGGTGTTCTACGAGCCCATCCCCTCGGAGATCAGGTACATACAGAGGAGGGGGAGGACCGGGAGGCGTGCCGCCGGCAGGGCGGTCATCCTGGCGGCGCGCGATACGCTGGATATGGTCTACCTCTACGCGTCCCAGGGCAGGGTTGAGCGGATGAGGGGCATAGCGCAGAGGCTGAACTCGGTACTGAAGCCGATCATCAGGCCAGGGCGAAGGCCGGCGCCCGAGCCGCTGTCCCAGGCTGAGCTGGACCAGATATATTCCAGGACCGCATCGAAGCCGGAGCCGATTTCAGGTTCGGCGCTGGAGAAGGAGAGGCTTTCGGCGATGGCCAGGCTGGTGTCCAGGGCCGAGAGGTCGATATACATGAAGGTGCTTGAAGGCGGGACGGCGGGGACGGCCGATGATGCCCTGTACAAGGAGATGCAGGAGGAGGGGTTCTCGCGTGAGGTGGTACGGGCCGCCATGGCAAGGCTCGTTGGGGCGAAGCACGTTGCCGAGGCTCCAAAGGCGCGGGATGGGGCGCCGTCCGCCACCCCTTCGGTGATATCCATCCCCCAGAAGGATATACCGGGAACCAGGCTGATGAGCATAGAGGTCGAAAGGGTGGAGCCCGGGCGGGTCCTGGTCCGGGTGGACGAAAGGTGGATGGCCAGGTTGCTCCCCGAAAACTACGATGGCCCCAGAGGGCTTCTGAAGAGGGGAAGGAGCTTCGAGGCCCTGTGCTACCTTTACCACGATGAGGGAGGCGTCCTGCTCGTGAGAGTCAGGCGGGTGGTGAAGGCGGGCCTTCCCTGACACCGTGCGTCAGGGCCCAACCTGTTTAGAGCTCGGTCGATACGACGGTGAGCTTTCCGTATCTGCCTACGTTAAGCCTCAGCTCCCCCCTGAACGAATTGGTGTATCCGTTCTCAATTTTCACGGAATCCCCCTCCTTCACCTGCTCGATGCCCTCGTTCCAGAGGGTGAGGGTAATGGTCCCTGAGCTGTCCTTCAGGAGGCAATCGGCCACTAGTGCTGTTTCCCCGGTCCTCTGCAGCCTGACCTCCCGGGGCTCACCCTTCTTCGCTATCACCCCTTCGACGCTGACCGCCCTCTGCCCGTCATAAAGTTCCTTGATATTCATTAAATGAAGGAAAACGGCGGATTATTTAAGCATTTTAACAAGTGCACGGGCCGCGCATCGC
>JAJYYP010000033.1 GCA_021800855.1 archaeon
CCGCCGAACAGAGCCATCATTCCGACCACCACCAGAGGGGCCGAGTCGGGGATCCACCCTGGGAGGAACGCGTTGACCACCAGCCAGAAAGCGGCCCCTACGAAGCCCCCTATGACAAGCGAGGGGGCGAACACTCCGGCGCTCCCCCCTGAACCTACGGTGAACGCTGTGGCCACGATCTTCAGGAAGACGACCGCTACCAAGAACACGAAGAGCGGGAGAGCGAGGTGGGTAAAGTTCTCCTGCGCAAGTCCGCTGACCCCGTTGCCGTTAATCAGAATCTGAAGGAACCCATACCCCAATCCTAGAACCTGCGGGAAGAAGATTCCAATCGCCCCGGCGACCGCAGCACCCACCATTGGCCTGAGGTACTTGGTGAAGGGCATCCTCGCGAAGAGGCCCTTCACGGAGTAGAATGTCGTGGTGTGCACTCTCCCCACGAGCCCGCAGATGATTCCTAGTCCCGCATAGATCAGCAGGTTCCTGGGCTCGGTGAAAGCGTAGGTGAGTCCGTTCCCGAAGATCGGGGTGAACCCGGTGTACGACGCGAAGATGATGTACCCTATGGGGGATGCGATGAACGACGGGATCAGGGCCTCGACCTCGAAGTCCCCGCCGCTGTAGAGTATTTCACCGGACAGGATGGCCCCGCCGAAGGGGGACTTGAAGATGGACCCGATCCCGGCCCCGATTCCAACCGCCACGGCGATGCGCCTATCCTTCACAGGCAGCTTCAGGATGTCCCCGATGAAGGAGCCGAACCCCGCAGCGATCTGGGCTGTCGGCCCTTCCCTTCCTCCGCTCCCTCCGGAGCCTATCGTGAAGGCCGACGCCAGCGCCTTGATCAGAGGGATCCTCCTGCGAATTTTCCCGTCGTGCCGATGGAACGCCGCTATCGCCTCGTCCGTCCCATGCCCTTCGGCTTCCGGGGCGAAGCGGTAAACCAGAAACCCCGCGACGAGTCCTCCTATTATGGTCGCCACCGGTATGAGCAGATAATCCGGATGGACTGATATCGGAGCTGCTCCCTCTCCAGCGGGGTTGAGGGGGTAGAAGCCGGTTATTCCGCCGAGGAGGTAGTTGCTCACTGCTTGGATTGCCACATAGAATCCGATTGCGCCGGCCCCTGCGACGACTCCTATCATGAGGCCGACCACCACCCACTTCGCGAGATACCCTTGCTGGATGACACGGTTGACCCGTGCTATCAATGGCGAACCGCTCAAAATATTAGAAGCATGACTCTGTTGGAGACCTCAAAAAGGTTCGTGTGCCCGTCGACCTGTCCGCGGCGGAGCAAAGTCCGGCATCCTGGCGAGGTTATTCCCCTTGAAGAGGGACACCCAGGGCGTTCGACATTATCCTGCGCTCCGCGCTCCTCAGAATCTCGCTGAGCGTCGAAGGCTTCACGCCCACCACTTCGCTCAGACCGGTGAGACTGATTTTCCTCGGGAACTCGAAGTATCCCTTGGCCACTGCCGTGGACATGATTTCCTTCTGTCTTTCTGTGAGCGTGGCCTTCCTTTCGAGCGGGGAGACGTCTTCAATCTTCGCCTCCACCCCTTCCTTCTCGAGCCTCGACAGCACCTGTCTGAAGTCGCTGGTCTTTCTGACTATGAGCTTCCACGAAGCAGGCTGGGACTCTGAATTCAAAGGGCACTCGAGACAGACTATGGCGGCGTCGTTCGACGCCCTGCATATCGCTGGCCTGGACAGCACCACAAGGAGCGGGACAGAGTCCCCCTCGACCTCTCCTTCTACCACCTGCCTGACCCCCTCCGTCCTGCGCATCTCCGTCACGGCGGAGCGGACGTTCTTGGAATCCCCTTTCGCTTCGAGGAGGAGTGACATCCCGGTCTTGTTGAACGGTTTGCAGTCCACGACGCTGAGTTTGACGCCGTTCGCCTTCGCTACCTCTTGGAGCACACTCTCCGTCTTCACCTGGAGCGTAACCTGTCTCAGCATCGCTTAACAGGTTAGGGTGTCGAACGTATATTTAACCGGGGAAGACGATTTCCAGAACTGGAAATCACCCCTATCGAATCGCCCCCCTAACGCGTTAGGAACGCGCTCTTGGAGTCTAGGAACTTGTCCAGGGTCCCAGGCTCACCGCAGACAGGCAGGGGGGACATCCCCTGGTCAACCCTCTGACCGCTTGGCCGCCTCGTACACGGACAGCACTTCGAAGAAAATCCTGCGCGAGTCGAGCAGCCGGAGCGCGAAGCCTCGCTCTTCGCACGCCGCTCTCAGCTCCTCCACGTCAGTCCCATCATTGACGAGGAAGACCACCTTCCCGCCGCTGTTCACCGCACGGAACGCTTCCGATAGGAAGGCCTTCGGGGCTTCCAACGGTCTTCCTCCCTCGACCGCGACGTCTCCTGTCTCGTCCCCATCCAGGTAGGGAGGGTTGAAAGCAACCAGGTCGAAGCATGAGCCGCGAAGGCACGCCGCCCTGTCGGTCAGGACGAAGTTGGTGTCCCTCCTCCAGTCCGTCATGGAAGGTCTGACCAGGTCCGTCCCAACCACTGTCCTGAACCTCTTCGCCAGCTCGAGGAGGTTCCCCCCATTCCCAGCACCTATCTCCAGGCAGCTATCCCCCGAGTAAGCTGCCAAAGCTCCCCTGAGAAGGGCAGAGTCTTCTGAAGCGATGTACGGCTCCCCGCTCATTCGGTCAGGCCGTCTTCCTTCAGGGACTTGTACTCCGAGGGAGTGAGAACCTGCGTTATGTTCTGGGTCGTATAGTAATACGCAGGGGTCCCGTCAGGCGAGGTGGCTAGGCTGTTGTCAGGGTTCTGGAGCCTGTATACTTTCACCATAGCCGGCTTTATCCCGAGGACGGTCCCGTCATCGAGGGCGTAGTAGCTGAACCTCTCCTGCAGGGGCTTAAACCCGACGAGCTTCCCCTTTGGTTGAGGCGAAGGTATCATGGGCCGCCTCCGTTCCAGGCTGTTAAAAGGGTGCCTTGGCTACCAGCTTCTGGACTCCAGAGCTGTACTGGGCCGCCTTCTTGGGCTCACAGGCTATCCATTCTGGGACGCCAAGCTCCGCCGCAGCCCTCCTCAGTACAGCCTTCCTGACCCCGTCCGTCAGCTTGAAGGACGTCGGGATGGTCGCTGCATATCCAACGAGCTGTTCGAAGGGGAGCCTCGGCTCGACCCACCTGGAACAGGCTCTTATGTCCCTGACCCTCCCCCTGCTGAAGTATCCCTTCAGGTCGGCCTTCATCATGGCGGCGGCGGCGTCGGCCCCCCATTCGACCATAGCGGCAGAGTATTTCGCATAACCACCGAACAGCTCGTCCGCAAGCTGGCCAAGGAGGATGACCCGCGCCCCTGCATCGCTCGCGCTCCGAGAAACGATGGAGTAGAGGCACCAGAGGCTCCGGTCCATCAGCGTTGTCTCGAAGGGGAGGTCTAACCTAGCGAGTTCTCTCTCCACTGTTTCAGGGGTGAGCCTGGTGGTCACCAGCTCCACCCCCAGGGCATCGGCTGCCTTGCGGGCTCGTAGCGAGTCCCCCGCGCCGTCTACATGGGCAGTGCACGCGACGAGCCTGGTCTCTGCCGCAGCACACCTCGCCACGACCGAGCTGTCCACCCCTCCGGAAAATGCGACGGCAACCTTCTCCTCGCCGGCGACCGACCTTCTCACCGCAGCCTGGATGCGCCCCGCGAGCTCGCGGGCTGCCTCTTCAATGCCGGCGGGGTTCAGCGCCTCTTCACCTGTTGCTTGATCTTCCTCGCGACGGCTCCTCCCACCTTGTCGACCTTGGCAAGCTCTTCTGCTGACGCCTCTTTGAGGTCCTCTAAGGTCCTGTATCCGGCCGAGTATAGGGCACGCGCTCTCACCCTCCCGACCCCGGCGACCGCCGTGAGCTCGACGAGCTCCCTCCCGACGCCGCTCGCCACCCTCCTCCTCAGAGTTTCTGACTGCTTCACCATGTCAGGGAGTTTGAACAGCTTGCAGAGCTCTCCAAGAGCGTGGAGGAGCCAGTCGGCGTTGTCGACCGCCCTGTGCATGTCGCCCGGCTCCACACCAAGCCTCGTCAAGAGCTCCTCCTCCCTCCATTCGTCTATCCATCCATGGAGTGCCATGACGCTCCTCACGTCCTGGAGGGCCCTGTCGTAATCTGAGAACTCCCTCGTAGTATGCCTCGCCAGCATCTCGGCTGCGTGCTCTTCCATGAACGCCATCGCCTGTTCGTAGTCCTTGCTTCTCAGCGGGAACTTTGGTTCAAAGTCCGGCGCCGAGGCGACCAGGTGCAGCAGACCGGCGGTGTGGTCTCTCCCAGGCTCGGCACGCCTCACTGCGTCCCTGAATAGGACCGCGGTGGCCGGGTCTATGTAGAGGACAGAAACCCTGGTCCCGAAGTCTGTCGCATAGAAGAGCCCTCCGTGTGACTCGAGCAGCCTCTCGGAGAGGAGGTAGCCGAGGGCCTTCTCGGTCAGCCTAGATACCTCAGCCTGGCCAATCTCTCTGGCTAGCAGCGTCTCTCTGAAGAGGCTGTCGAGGTCCCCCTTCGAGAGGCCCCTCCCCGTCGCTACGGTCGCTAACGTGTGCGACCGCATCGACGCCTCATCCGACAGCCTGGACCTTATCGGCTCGGGGGGCCCCTTCGTGTAATGTGCCAGGAAGTCCGCGGCAAGCTGCGAGGGGGGCGGGACCATCACCGTCTCCCCATGGTCGTCGTACTGGGGCCTCCCTGCCCTGCCCGCCATCTGCCTGTATTCCAACACCGAAATCTCCGAGTTCCCCCCCTTTTCGGCGTCATAGCGGGTCATGTCGGCTATCACAACCCGTCGTGCCGGGAGGTTCACACCAGCCGAGTTATGCACTACAAAGGATCCAACATAGCTAGAGTGCCCTTCAACCTCGAGGTTGTAAACCATACCGGAATACTGTTCGTACTCGATTCTTCTGATAGGCATGTAGTAGAAGTCATCGTCGATGTGCCCTCTGTTGAATTGGCGGTTAACATCGACGGCGCGTCTGGGTTTGAGGAGGACTGTCTCAGCGAATCTATGGTATTGGCTCCCTGATATCGAAACAGTATAGAGGTCATGCCGATGTGTTATCTTTAGCTTCCCGCTCGATTTCTTCCTCGCCCTCCGGCTTACCTTGAGAGAGGGCATGTATCCCATCTTGACGAGTATCGCAAAGAGCTGCTTAGCCAAGGCTCTGGAAGTGGTGTCTAGTCTTGCCGATTTAGGACAATTTCTGGCCGCGTTGCCATCTCCTTTCCAGACTCCCCTGACTAGACTTGAGAGCTTCTCAACCGGGAGGAGCAAGAACTCATGTGGAATTATCTTCTCAGGAGCCTTGGTCCCGAACATTTCCCTGAACAGGGAGGCGATCTGCTTTGAGCAGGCGTATACCTTCCGCCTATGTCTCGTTGTGTCTTCGACGTTGGGAACCAAACCGAGGTCTTTGAACCACTTTACGGTCAGGGACGTGAGTTCATCCTCGTTTGTACCAAACGTAAAACATACCTGCCCCTGTGGCTCACTGGATCCTTCCGCCAAGTACATCCCAAGTTGCTCAAGGTCCCTAGAAGTCAACCCTATGCCTTTCACTTTCAGACGTGACCAATGGCTGCCGACCGTCCCTACTTGGTTTCTGAGCGGACCAATCAGTGGTAGGGTCAGTATCTCCATGTCGGATACTGTCTTGATTCTTGGAAACACTACCATATCGCCCGGCTTCAAGTTCTTCGCTTCGACCCACTCCGGCTCAGAGTATGTCCACCAATGCCTGTTCTCCAACTTGCTATGGATAGAATGGCGTACCCTTGTGACTCTCAGGGCCCTATGCTCTGGGGTCATCCTCATTGGAAGCTGGAACCAAGGAGTCACGCGCAACAACGGTCCATCGTACGGCCTCGAAGTCGGACCGATGACTTTCTCGAAGGTATTACCGTGCGTAAGAACACGGTCGTTGACGCCGAGTTCTTGAATCTGTACCGGGCCTGGATTCCCAAAAATCTCCTCGCCGGTTGGCAAACAAAGTGTCGGAGTAGCGGACAATAGTTTGATCGCCCTGGCTCTGTAATACTCTTCCACGACCCTCCTGTGTTCGCCCTCAAGTCCAGCATGGTGGAATGCAGAGCCCTTGGCCACGACCTCGGCCAGGAGCCTGCTCAGGCTTGTCTCTTCTCCCGATGCGAGGATCTTCCTGGACGCCTCGGAGACCGCCTTCCTCTCGTCCGGGCTCAGATACCTCTGAGTGAGCTGTGCAGTTCTGGTCGCCAGGCTAACCGCCCTGCGCCTTGTGCTCGCGAATATCAGCGACTGGCCTCCCTCCCTCACCGTGTCCATTGCGACGTCTATGGGAGAGCCGTAGGTCGACCTGGGGATGGGCTTCTCGTCCCCGTCGGCGAAGACCACTCTGCCATAGTCGTAGACCCCTTCCTT
The DNA here is from genome assembly GCA_021800855.1 of archaeon. GTDB lineage: Archaea > Thermoproteota > Nitrososphaeria > Nitrososphaerales > Gagatemarchaeaceae > UBA183. The sequence continues at coordinate 6,408 of JAJYYP010000033.1, forward strand.
CAGGGGGACAGGACGCCACTCCATCTCGACCGGAGTTGCATGGAGCCACTCCCCTATCGTCTTCGCGTTGCTGATCGTGGCGGAAAGCGCCAGCAGCTGCGCGTCCAGGCCGAGGTGGACGACCTTCGTGAGAATCATCTCCAAGGTGGGCCCCCTCCTGTCGTTTCCTGCCAGGTGTACCTCGTCGGCGACGAACAATCCCACGGAGTTGACCCAAGACACCCTTTGCCTCATCACCGAGTCGAACCGCTCGTTGGTGAGAACTATGACATCGGCCTTCCCAAGGGCCTCCCCGCTCGAGTCGTAGTCCCCGGTCGAGATGGCTGTGCGTATGCCGAACCTGGTCAGTTCAGAGAATTCGGCGTACTTCTCAGAAGCAAGCGCCCTCAGGGGGGCGAGATACACCACTTTCCTCCTCTCCAGCTTCACCCTGAAGTAGGCAGACATCAGAGCGAGCAACGTCTTTCCCGAGGCAGTAGGGGACGACACCACCAGGCTCTTTCCTTTGAAGAGCCCGGCGCGTATCGCCTGCTCCTGAGGAGGGTAGAGGTCGGTGATGTCCTTCTCCTTTATGAACTGGATTAACTCCTCTGGGGCCTCTATCTCGTCTACCTTCAGGGATGTCCACCTATCATTTGGCTGCCATGGGAGTCAGGATGGTGGCACTCTGCCCTTCCAACGCTCCCCTGCACCTCGCGATTCCATCCTAGGCGCCAAGTCTGCGGATGTAGCCCGGTTTCGACTCATACACCATGCCTTCCCTGAACATGGTCCTTATCATCTTCTCCGCGTCTTCGTCAGCAAACTTCGCCTTCACAAGCTCCTCCTTGAACAGCTTGCGTTCGACAGGCTTCTTCTCGGGGCCCTCTAGGGCTTTCAGCACCTCGAGCGCTGACCTGAGGTTCTTGGTCTCTCCAACAGGCTTCCCGAGCTGGATTCCGAAGTCGGTCTTCTTCGTCGCCGCGTCGGTAAGGATGTCCTCCACCATCCTGTTCATCAAGCCTATGGCTGCGAGAGCGTCCTCTTCGGTAACTTCATCCCTGAGTAGTACCCTGGCCCGCGCGGTCGAGATCCTGATCAGCGCCTCAAGCGTCCTCAGTGTAGGGGGAATCGAGTCTTCTGCCCCGCTCGACCTCCTCAGGTCTAGGTAGTATTCCCTTATCCTGTCCATGGCTCCCTTCGTAAGCGTCGGAGAAATCCTCTTGGCGAAGGCCAAGTACTTCTTCAGGAGGCTGAACTCGATTGGCGGAGGGGCAGTGTACGACCGGCGCGCGTGCACTGAGAGGATGTGGCTGGCCAGCTTCTCGTCGTCCGCGGGGGTAGGCTGGTCCCTGAAAACGAAGATGATGTCGAACCTCGTCAGCAGCGGGATAGGGAGAGTCCCTATGTTTTCGATGAGGTTCTGGAACGGGTTGTACCGCCCCAACACAGGATTGCAGGCAGCCAGGATGGCTGTCCTCGCGTTAAGCGTCGCGTAAATCCCGCCCTTCGCGATTGTCACCGTCTGTTGTTCCATCATCTCATGAAGAGCTGTCCTGTCCTCAGGCTTCATCTTCTCGAATTCATCTATCGCTGCGATGCCGAGGTCGGCCAGGACGACCACCCCTGCTTCGAGCATCAGCACGTTCTTCTCCCTGATCACAGCCGCGGAGAGGCCGGCCGCAGTGGTCCCCCTTCCTGAAGCGTAGAGGCCGCGCGGCGCGACCTGAGACGCGAACTTCAGCAACTCTGACTTCCCTGTCCCAGGGTCGCCAACGAACAGGGCGTTGATGTCCCCCCTCAGCTTTGTCCCATCGGGGAGCGACGTCGCGCTCCCCCCTGCAAGGAGGAGGAGGATCGCCTCCTTCTCCTGTTGGTGACCCAGGATGACGGGGGCGATAGAGTTCACGAGGTTCTCATAGGCATCCGGCGCGGCTGCTATGTTCCTGATGAGTTCCTCGTCCTCCTTCGTCACGAGCACCTGCTCCGGCTCCTTTCCCTTCACTTCGACATGGTTGCAGTCGACCTGCGACTTGAACAGCCTTGTCCTTACCTGACCGAGGGTGTAGTCGGGGACTGCCCTTACCACTCCGGTGAGAACCACCCTGTCCCCCGGCCGCGCCATGTTCACTATATCTCCTTCGACGTTGACGTCGAAGAACTGCGGGAGCTGGCCAGGGGGGAGCTCCTCTGGGAGCTCCTGTATCCTGAGCACCTGGAAGTCGACGAACTTGCAACGTTTCCTATCTAGCTCAAAGTTCCTCACCTCGCCACAGAGCTCGCACTTCGGGGGGCGCTTGAGGACCATGTCGTCCTGCTCTTGGTAGGTGAGGTGGCCGCTCGGGCAGACCCATGCAGCCTCCGTCATCATCGGCCTCAGCTCAGAGGTCCTTACAACCATCCCTGAAATCGCTAACATGCGGTCGATGTACGAAGTGTCAACTCTCCTGAGCGGCACCAGGTCAGGGAGGTTCCTCAACCGGACTGTCAGCTCTCGTTTGACCCTGTCTGCATACAGAGCGTTCTCGCTCCTCATGGTCTCGAATGCTGCTATCTTGAAAGAGGCAAGGGATGAGTCAGGCTCCGTGAGCAGCCTGTTCGCAAGGTCGTTGTTGTATCGCAGTAGGTCGCCGAAGTCGACGACCAGGGACTTCCCCTCCGTCGTTATGAGCTGCGAAATCTTGCCCCTGTATACAGGGGCCCCGTCCCGGTCGAGGACCGACTTCAAGAAGTCCTCGAACTGTTCTGAGAGCTTACCGCTGGTTAGCGTAGCCATCTATGTCGAGCCCCCGAGCAGCCCCGCCTTCCACTCCTTGGAAAGCGACTGAGATATGGCGAAGAACTCTCTCTCCTCAGGGGTGAGCTTATCCGCCAGGGTCGAGGCTGGGGTCGACGAGCTGGAGAGCGACAGGAGCTTGCTTAGCCTTATCCCAATAAGGTCGTAGCAGATGACCCGCAGTCTTTCCAGTTCCTCCCTCCTCGCCTTCCCATCTGCGACGGCGGCTCTGAGCGCGCCCAGGCGCCTTCTCATCCGCAGGTAGAAGTCCTGTGGCAGCCCTGAAAGCTGCAGTGGCCCCATCATCTTCTCCTTGCTGAGGGCGTTGAAGACATCGTTCTCAAATGGAGCCTCCAACGGCTCTGCCATACCTTGTGCAGCCAGCTCGTCCAATACCCATCTGGGGAGTTCGACCGCATCCCCATCGGACAGCTTCTCGATGTGGAAGTCGCCGACATCGAGGTTCTCGAGGGACGACCGCATCTTCGCCCTGGCCGTCCCGAGCAGGTACTCTCTCTCCCTGCGCTCGAGCATCTGCCTTAGGGCGACCCGTTCATCGGACAAACCGAGCGCCAAGTGGCCTGCCTCGATAATAAACGTTGGGCGCTCAATCGGCGTGACGCATCGCTTCATTCCGCCTCAAATGGAGCCTCCAGCCCCCGGCGCCTATCGCGCGTCGACAGACACCTTCGTGAGGTCCGAAGCTTCTGGCCCCAAAGTCACCCCGGGAAAGTTGGAAGGCGTCGCTGTCCTCGACGAGGGCTCGTTTTCCTTGAACGGATAAATAAGAACCGGATGCCAGTCTTCTCGAAGATGCGGGACTTCTGGGCGATGCGAGGGATGGACTAGATGCCGCTTTCAGAGATGATGTGGGTGGAGAAATACAGGCCGTCCACCATGACGGAGCTCGTCGACCAGGAGTCGGTCAAGCAGAGGCTCGAGGCGCTCCTACGGAAGAAAGAGCAGCTCCCACACCTGCTCTTCGCCGGCCCCCCCGGCTCAGGGAAGACCACAACCGCAATGATAATGGCGAGGCAGATACTCGGCGAACCATGGCGGGACTACACCCTCTCGCTCAACGCAAGCGACGAGCGAGGGATAGATGTGGTCAGGGAGAGGATCAAGACCTTCGCACGGTTCGCAGATAGGAGGGAAGGTGTCCCGTACAGACTGGTGATTCTCGATGAAAGCGACGAGATGACCTCCGACGGCCAGACCGCGCTCCGCCGCATCATGGAGGAGAACTCCGAACACACCCGTTTCATACTCATCTGCAACTATTCGTCAGGTATAATCGAGCCTCTGCAGAGCCGGTGCGCCATCTTCAGGTTCCAGAGGTACGGTGAGGGACCCGTGGTGGAGCACCTGAAGACAATCGCGAGGAAGGAGAAGCTGAAACACTCGGGGGACTCCGCGTTCGCCGCTATCTACGAAGCCACCCAGGGCGACCTGAGACAGGCGATCAACATGCTGCAGGCCGCATCCGCCACTGGCGAAATCACCCTAGACTCGGTGAAATCAGTGACCGGCGCCACCGTGAAAGGGCGCGTGGCAGACATCATGGAGGCCGCCCTTGGAGGAGACTTCGAAGCGGCGAGGTCGAAGATGGTGGAGCTTACGCGGGTCTACGGCGTCCCTGAGAGAGACTTCCTGAAGTACGCCAACGAATCCCTGGGAGGCCTCAAGGTCCCGGAACTAGGGAAAGTCATATCCATCCTCGCCGAGTATGACTTTCGCCTCGTGCAGGGGTCGCAGCCTGAGCTCCAACTCACCGCAATGCTCGCCCAGATCTCCTCGCTGAGGGAGAAGGCAAGCTAGAGTTGGACCTCGCGCTCCCCAGGGGGGTAGACGACGTTGAGCCGGACAGATACGCCCTCCACTCTAGGGTGAGGTCGGCCTTCGAAGAGGTGGCGCGGCTCTACAACTTCCAGCTGATGGAACCGGCTTCGCTTGAGCACCTCGGCGTCCTCAGAGCCAAGAGCGGCGAAGCGGTCGACAAAGAGATCTACGCCTTCAAAGACAAGGGGGGGAGGAATATCGGGCTCCGTTTCGACTTGACCGTAGGTATAACCCGCTATGTCTGCTCTCGCAGAGGGCTGAGGCTCCCGGTCAAGCTCGCCGCTTCCGGGGGGATCTGGCGCTACGACGAGCCTCAGTACGGGAGGTACAGGTGGTCCCATCAGTGGGACCTGGAAGTGTTCGGACCCCCGTCAGTCGAAATCGACGCCGAGGTGCTGGATGCATGCTCGGCCATGCTCAGCAGGCTTGGGCTGTCAGAAGCTACGATAAAGATAGGGGACAGGAGGGTGGTGGAGGGTTTCATCCGTAGGAGGGTGGGAATCACCGACGAGGCCCAGCTGGTGGACCTGATGAGGGCCCTTGACAAGGTCGAGAAGAAGACTGTTGCCGAGCTGACGAGTGAATACGTGGGGAAGGGATTCGACCCTGAACAGGTGCGCGAGGTGCTAGGCTTCGGTAGGATACGCGGGCGTCCTGACGAGGTCATCTCGAAGGTCTCTGAGCTGGGCCAGGACGCGACCAAGGACCTTCGGGTCCTCGCTGACATGCTCGATTCTAGGGGTGTGCGGAACGTGGAGTACAACATGAGCATAGTGCGCGGTATAGACTACTACACCGGGATTGTCTTCGAAGCCGCCGACAACAGGAACCCGCGACTCGGCTCGCTCTTCGGAGGCGGGAGGTACGACGCCCTTCCCAAGATGTTTGGGCGGCCGGATCTTTCTGCTACCGGGGCGGCAGGGGGGGTCGAGAGGATGGCGCTGTCCATCGCCGCTCAGACCAGGACCGCCGGGCTGCTGGTCTATATCGCAGTTGCTGGTGAAGGATTCGGGGGCTACGCCTCGAAGGTCAGGAGAGCCTTGATTGACGCTGGGGTCCCGTGCGAGACCTCGTTCCAGGATAGGCAACTGTCGAAGCAGCTAGAAGACGCCAGCCGGATTGGGGCCACATGGGCCGTGATCATAGGGGAGAGGGAAGCCAAGGCCGGGTCTGTCACCCTGAGGGACATGAAGGGGCGCACCGAGGAGACCATGCCGCTAGAGGACGCTGTTAAGCGGATATCGCGCGCCTGAGACCTGCCGTAATCTTTAATCGAAGGGCCCCCGCTCGTCCGGTGAGGCATGGAACGTGCGATAGTACTGGTGAACCTGAGCCCAGGTTCAGAAGAGCAGAACATCACCACACTGAAGGGGACTCCGGGCATAAAGTCTGTCTATCAGCTGTATGGGCTCTATGACCTGCTCGTCATAGTGGAGGGTGCGGACGACCAGACTGTGAAGTCCATCATAGCTGAGAACCTCAGGTCGAAGCCGGGGGTGGTATCCACCATAACAATGAAGATACTTCTTTGACCCGCTAACGCTTAAACGGGTTACGCCGGCGCCTTCAAGAGATGTCCCCTAAGGTCTTGGTCACAGGCTCGGCCGGTCAGATTGGCGCTGAGCTGGTCCCTCGTCTCCGTTCTCTCTACGGCAGGGACAGCGTGGTCGCGGCAGTCCACACGTCCCGAGGGGACCCGTCTCTCAGTGACGGCCCGTTGGTCACCCTCGACACCGGAGATCAAGCAGCTGTAGTCGCTGCCCTGAGGGAGTACAAGGTCGACACCGTCTATCATCTCGCGGCGCTACTGTCCGCGAAGGGGGAGAAGGACCCTCAGCTAGCTTGGACTGTGAACATGGACGGGCTAAGGAACGTCCTCGAAGCCTCCAGGACCAACGGCGTTTCACAGGTGTTCTGGCCGAGTTCCATAGGCGCTTTCGGCCCCGACGCGCCCAGGACCAACACCCCTCAGAATGCACCCCTGAACCCCACGACCATGTATGGAGTCACGAAGGTCGCCGGAGAGCTTCTCTGCAACTATTACCATGCGAAGTATGGGCTCGACGTCCGTTGCCTCCGATACCCTGGCCTGATCAGCAGCGTCGCTCCCCCAGGAGGTGGGACCACGGACTATGCCGTAGAGATCTTCTATGAAGCCCTAAGGACCGGGTCATACACCTGTTTCTTGCGTGAAGACACCGTCCTCCCCATGATGTACATGCCAGACGCCCTAAAGGCCACAATCCAACTGATGGAGGCGCCCGCCTCCAAGGTCCCTCGACACCTCGGTTACAATCTTGCTGCGTTCAGCTTTTCGGCCGGAGAGTTGGCGTCCGAGGTTGCGAAGCTAGTCCCCGGGTTCAAGGTGACCTATTCCCCTGACTCCCGCCAGAAGATAGCCGACTCCTGGCCCCAGTCTGTCGACGACGCAGAGGCGAGGCGAGACTGGGGGTGGGAACCTGAGTACGACCTCGCCGGGATGGCGGCCGACATGGTCGCCAAGCTCAGGCCCAGGCTGATGCGTGAGGGGAAAGGCGTTTAACCATAAGGAGGGGCGGTCGCCGTCAATGAGGGACCCCACCGCTTTTCTCGCACAAGAGTTCGATGACCTTGTCCGCCAGGAGCTAGACTGGAAGCTCCGCATCCTTGGAGGGCCTAGCACCCCATGGTGCACTGTCGACGGGAAGAGGGTCCTTATGTTCTGTTCCAACAACTACCTCGGGCTAAGCAACCACCCCCGGCTGAAGGAGGCCGCCATCGAAGCCATCAGAACCCACGGCGCAGGCTCGGGCTCAGTCAGGCCTATCGCGGGGAACATGGACATCCACATGGAGCTCGAGAAGCGCCTCGCGAAGTTCAAGGGCGCCGAAGCCTCCCTCGTGTACCAGACGGGCTTCGCGGCGAACTCCGGACTCATCCCACAGTTGGCAGGAAAGGGGGACCTGATCGTGAGCGACGAACTGAATCATGGAAGCATAATCGACGGGGTCAGGCTTTCAGTTGCCGATCGCAAGGTCTACAAACATTCTGACATGGACGACCTCGCCCGGGTGCTCGCGGAGGCGGAGAAAGCTGCTCCAGCTTACAGGCGCATCTTGATAATCACAGACGGCGTCTTCTCGATGGACGGCGACGTGGCACCCCTCGACAAGGTCGCAGCCCTCGGCGCCGAGCACGGCGCCATGGTGTATGTCGATGACGCCCACGGCGAGGGGGTTCTCGGCGATGGGGGAAGAGGGATCGTCTCCCATTTCGGCCTCAAGAGGGACAAGGTCCAGGTGGAGATGGGGACCTTCTCCAAGGCTTTCGGCGTCGTGGGGGGTCACGTATCGGGCTCGAAAGACCTAGTAAACTTCGCCTACAACAAGTCCCGCACCTGGCTTTTGAGCGGGTCCCACCCGCCGGCTGTCGCCGCAGCCTGTCTGGCTGCCGTAGACGTACTTGAACGCGAGCCGCAGCACGTCCAGAAGCTCTGGGACAACACCCGTTACTTCAAGAAGGCCATGAAGGACCTTGGCTTCGACATCGGTAACAGCGAGACCCCCATAACCCCGGTAATGGTCGGAGAGAGCGGGAAGGCAAAGAAGCTCAGCTCCAGGCTCTTTGAAATCGGTGTCTTCGCCCTCCCCATCGTGTACCCGATGGTCGCCCAGGGCAAGGCAAGGATCAGGACAATCATGAATGCCGCGCTGACGAAAGAGGACCTAGACTTCGCCATAGGCGCCTTCGAGACTGCTGGGAAGGAGCTCGGCGTGGTCCAGGCCGAAGGCCATGCCTAGACTGCGCA
>JAJYYP010000034.1:0-5291 GCA_021800855.1 archaeon
TCCTCCCTTGCGCTCATGTCTGACAACAGGTTCATTCTTGGATACGGCGCGGGGTGGTACCAGCTCGAATACGAGGCCTTGGGATTCGATTTCCCCCCGGCGGGGAGAAGGGTGGACATGCTCGAAGAAGGAATCGAGGTCATCCTTGGGCTTTTGAACGAAGAGAAGTTCACCTACAAAGGGAAGTTCTACTCGGTGAAGAACATGGTGAACAACCCCAAGCCATCGAAGAGGGTTCCACTGCTTATCGGCGGCTGGGGGAAGAGGGTGATAGGGCTCGCGGCGAAGTATGCCGACGAGTGGGACATCGGGGCCGAACCTGCTTACAGCGAGTACGCAGAGAAGGTCACGCTACTCAAGGAAGGGCTGAAAAGACACGGGAGGAAAGAAGACTCTGTCAAGCGCAGCATCCACGCTCATGTACTGATCGCAGAGAACGAAGACCAGTTGAGAGAGAAGAAGCGGCGCGTGATGAATGTCGTCGACGCCCTCGGCTCCAGCGTCGTCCAGCTCCCTTCGGCCGACTACAGGTTCGACCTGGAAAAGGCCATAATTGGGACGCCGTCGCAGGTGAGAGAGAAACTGAAGAGATACGTCGACCTCGGTTGCCAGCGCTTCGAACTGATGTTCATGGATTACCCGAAGTATCCATCCCTCGAGCTTTTCGCCTCGACGGTGTTCTAGCTGCTCTGCTTGGCTACTTGACCCTGTATCTCTCGATTACCTTCTCGTCGGGGCTGATTCCCAGTCCCGGCTTCTTCGGAGGGAGAAACTCGCCCTTCTCGTGCCTGATAGCTTCGCCAGCGAGGCCGTCCCTGAAAGGATTGGGCCTGAGGTGGAACTCGATCATCGGAGAGTTCATGGCAAGGGCAGCGTGGAGGCTGGCCACGAAACCTATCCCTCCAGCGGAGTAGTGGGGGATGACGGGGAACCCGTGGGCCCTCGCAAGGACGCCGATCCTGAGCATCTCCGTGATTCCCCCGTTCCACGCAGCGTCGTTCTGCACGATGTCCACCGCGTGCCTCTCGATGAATTCCCTGTACTCGTATAGAGTGTAGGCAGTCTCGTACCCCGCGATGGGGACGTCGAGCGTCCTAGCCAGTTCGGCGCTTAGCTCTGGGTAGTCCGTCGGAATCGGCTCCTCGAAGAATTCGACGCCCAGCTTCTCCAGCTCCCTCCCCATTCTGAGCGCGGCGTTGAAGTCGAACGTGTTGTTCGCGTCGACCGCGATGTGAATCTTGTCTCCGAAGGCGTCCTTGACGCTCTTGATTCTCTTGACGTCCTGCGCGATTGGGAGGGCCCCAATCTTCATCTTCACGGTGTCGAAGCCCGCTCTGAGATAACTTCGCTCTTCCTCGACGAGCTTGTCGAGGTCTTTGTCCTTCCTGTAATAGCCCCCTGTGACATACCCCTTCACCGTCCTGTCGGCCCCACCAATCAGTTTGTAGATTGGCGCGCCCAGTTCCTTCCCCAGGAGGTCCCAGAGGGCGATGTCCACGCCGCTCATGGCAGAGATCATGACCCCTCTTCTGCCAAGTCGGAAGGTGGCCATGTACATCTTTTCCCACAGGCGGGTTATAGTGGACGGATCCTCTCCCTTGATCAGCGGGGCGAGCACCTTCTCCACCGATACGGCTACAGGCTCGAGACCGCCATAGGATACGCATTCGCCGTATCCGACGTCCCCCTTGCTCGTCTCAACCTTTACAATTGTGATGTCCATTGGGTGCTCCGCCCCCCCCACCACGGCGAGAGCGTCCCTCTCATAGAACTCGTTGGTAGGCTGCCCGATTCGAATCGTTTCCACCTTAGAGATGTTCATCTGCGCAGCGATGTCCAAATCAGGTTTATAGCATTTCAGCGGCTGCGGGCGGCGTGTTATTCGCCTTTGACCGGGTTTTTCAGTGTCCCGATCCGGTCTATGGAAGCCTCCACAACGTCACCGTCTTTCAGATAAGACGCCCCTGAAAAGGCTGCAACCCCTGCAGGGGTCCCCGTCGAGATGACGTCCCCCGGTAATAAGGTGAGACCTGAAGAGAGATACTCTATGAGCTCTGCCACTGAGAATATCATGTCTTCAGTGCTCGCGTTTTGTCTTTCAATCCCGTTGACGCTCAGCTTGAGCCGGAGCCTTTGAGGGTCAGGGATCTCGTCTGCAGTCACAAGCCAGGGCCCTAACGGGAAGGCCGAATCGAGGGCCTTGCCTTTCACCCAGTTCTGCCCGAGGGTGTTCGTCTTCTGGGGCCATCCGGGCGGGAACTGGAAATCCCGAAAACTCACGTCGTTCGCAACAGTAAACCCCGCGACATAGGAAAGTGCGTCAGCTTTCGAGACGTACTTGCACTTCCTTCCTATCACAACCGCCAGCTCTGCCTCCCAGTCTGCCTTCTTTGAAACCCGTGGAACTAGAATCGGGTCGCCTTGGCCGATGATGCAGCTGGAGAACTTGGTGAAAAAGTAAGGCTCTGTCGGGGGTGCGGCATTCTGCTCTGAGCCGTGTGCCTTGTAGTTGACGGCAGCGAGAAGAATCTTATCAGGCTTCAGTATCGGAGGCCTGATTCTCACCCTCTTCATGCCCTCCGAGGGGCCTGTTGTGGCAACCCCCGCAAGCCCTCGGGGGCCCCGTCGGATCAGATCCTCGACACTCGTTCCGCGGGCGGCCCTGATCATCTGCCCATCCCTGACCAACCCTACGTTCATGGCGCCGTCGGCCTCGTAATTCAGGAGCTTCACGTGAGTCTGACCTGACGAAGGGATTCAAGGCGGGCTTAACCTTTCTGGTTCCGCAGTGCAGGTCATACCCGGCCTGCGGGGGCCTGTCGTCGGCGCCTATCTTATCTCTCTGAACGACTTCCTGAAGCGTTTGCGAAGCCTGAGAAGGTCATCGATCTGGCTGTTCATGCTTCGACGGTGCCACATGATAGCCTCGCTCAGAATCCAAAAGTCCTTGTCGTCTGTGGGGAGCGAGCTCATCACTTGATCGAACCGCCCCATGCTCTCTTTCAGCGATGCTATACACTTCGCGAGCGTCCTCTCTATCATGTGCGCTCTGAGTTCCGTCTTCTCGTACTCCGATGGCCGCTGACGCCATGTCCCGGGAGCGCCGTCGTATGCTTCTAGCGCCAGCTTCCTGACCAATCTTCTGACCTCGCTCCTCTTGGTCAGCCCCGTCCGCGCGATCAGCTCGGTGAGTTCCTCCCTCTTCTCATCGTCAAGGGGGATGAGTTCCTGAGCCAGCCCAACTTTTGCGCCGCGCAAAAGTAGCCCATCCCTCACCTCCTTCGGGAGGTCTAGCAGCGCAATCCTGCGGCTGACGTAGGAGGGACTCTTGTCGATTCGCCTAGCAAGCTCCGAGGCGCTGCCATAGCCGAAACTCTCGACGTACTTCCTGAACGCGAGTCCTTCTTCTACCGGGTTGAGCGTCTTCCTGTGGATGTTCTCCGTCAACGATACTTCGTATGACTCCCTGTCGTCCAAGTCGACGACGTGGCAGAGTATCCTTTGGATCTTTAGACGGCGGCACGCTTCGAGCCTTCGGTTCCCGGCCACCACCTCGAAATACTCCCCGGACGGCCTCACCACTATCGGCTCGAGCAACCCCTTCTCCATTATGGATGCGGTGAGTTCCACCAGAGGGTCGTTGGTTATCCTTAGCGGAGATTTCGACTGGTGAATCCTCCTGGTGTCGATCTCTTCCATGTATCCCGGAAGAAATGCGGAGCCCATCGACTGATGGTTGCTCAGCGTCCACGCACCGACGATGGACGTTTTACAACAATATTTAGAGATTGCTTGAAATCGTGTCGTGATTCAGCCAAACCGCTTTACTTCGACTCGACAATTTCGGAAACACATATTCACCTCCGAGGTCTAAGCGATGAAGGCAAGTTGGATAAGGAACCGACAGGCCAGGGTCAAGAAGGCGCCCAGAAGAAGGAGGGCCCACCTAGTAGGCTCGATGCCAAAGACAGGCTGCTCCTGGAGGCCCTCCAGTGTGATGGAGAGCAATCCCTTTCCACGATAGGAAAACAGCTGGGACTATCGAAGATGGCGGTCTCATACAGAATCAAACGCCTCAAGAGCGAGGGCATCCTAGAAGGCTCGCACTACAGAATCAACCCCAAGAAAGTCGGGCAGGACTACTTGATTGTAAGCCAGGTGAGATGTGAGGGGTCCGGCCCGGAGCAGAAGAAGATCGCTTCCCAGATCGCTGACATCCCTGGCGTCCAGAGCGTTTACCTTACTTTCGGGCCGTATGACATCCTCTTCATTGCGAGGAGAGGAGACATGCAGTCCGCGAGGGACCTGTTATACGACGTCACAAAGATTGCCGGTGTAGTGAACACCCAGACTATAATACCACATACTGTGGTGAAGGAGACCCTCGACGTCAGCCTAGAGTCCTGAGGGACACAGGCCACCGTCCCCTCTCAGCCACTGACGACCGTTATCGGAATGTTCGGGGGGTTCAGTACCACGTAGAGGCTCACATTCGCGTCCTGAAGGACCGCGTAGGACGACAAGGTGTATGCCCCTGGAGGAGCCATGTAGCTGCTGGCGTTGGTAGGTACTATCAAACCGTCCCAAACGAGGCTTGTGGACCAGGTCTCTCCGGGCTGGAGCTGAACGGAATACTGGCTGGGCTGCCGGACGAAGGTGATTGGAGCTCTGAAAGCGACAGCCTGTTTCCCTGCAGAGTTGTATACGACCATGCTGAACTGCCCCCCGAAGAGGTAATACGGGGTTGAAAGGGTGTACGAATTATCCGTCAGTACGTAGCGGAACGTGAGATTCGTCCCCAACGTAACCACAGTAGAGTTGTATGACACGGTCAGTGTGAATCCCTGCCCACTGTCCTGGACGGAGTAGAGCGACTTCGACGATGGGAGGGAGAAGGAGACGACAGAGAATGAGGAGGCAAGCAGCATACCGAGCAGGAGTACGACGACGGCCCCCGTCTTCGAGACAAAGGTTTTCCGCCTTCTCCACCGTGCCGCTAGGAGTGCCGAGACGACAAGCACGAATATCGAAAGATACCCTATCGAGTAAGACCCTACGCCCAGGCCGTATGCGGAAGGCTTCAGGGACTCTACTAGGGAGAGAGAGTCAGGGACCTCCGAGAAGCGGACCAAGATGAAGTACAGTAGCAGCGCGAGCGCATACCCTCCCAGGACAACGGCCGCAGCGTTGGTTGACGGCCCGCTCCCGTTGCGGGGATAGAATTTCATGCTCTTGGGCTCTTCTGGGATGCTGTGATATATGCTATGCACGGCATGTCGAGGTAGAGATTG
>JAJYYP010000034.1:5391-10178 GCA_021800855.1 archaeon
ACCCAGACCTCGACGACCTTCACTGGGACTTACCCTTCGGTGGCGAACGTTCCACAAGCTATGATACAGGCGTTTTACCCTTCCACTCCAATTACTATCAACGAGTATGCATGGAGCGGATATCCACTACCACAGGCGGTCCAAGACTTTGAAGCTGCTTTCCCTAACATCCACGTCGCACAGTCCCCTAACCAGGACGTCTCAGGACTGCTGAGCGCCCTCGAGACCCACCAGTACGTCTACGATTCCTTCAGAATCCAGTACTTCCAGCTTCCTCAGGAGGTCGCCACGGGCGAGGTGATGAACATCGCGCCTTGGTTCAACCAGTACCTTTCTAGCCTTTCGTCAGAGGTCTCTCCATCCGCGTTGAACCTAGTCTCAGCGGGGCAGAAGAACGCAGTCTACTGTATCCCTGAGGACTTTGGGCCAGTCGCCTTCGCTTACAGGGAAGACATATTCAACAAGTACGGTCTGACAGTGCCTAGCACGTGGGCCCAGTTCCAAGCCGACGCAGCGAAGCTGCACTCGGAGAACAGCTCGATAACCATGACCGTGTTCCCGCCCAACGAGCCTTCAGCAGACCTGATGGGCCTCTTCTGGGCAGCAGGGGGCAACATGATCGTACCTGTGAACAGCACGGCCTACAATGTCGACATCAACAGCACCGCCAACCTCAACGTGATAAACTACTGGGGCAACTTGATCAACGCAGGTGAAGTTCAGGCCATCAACCTCTACACCCCACAGTTCAACCAGGAATTAGCCGGCTCTGAGATAGCTTCCTTCGTTACCGCAGCGGCGTGGTATCCACGTTATGTCATCCAAGCTACCGCCCCCGGCCAAGCGGGCCTCTGGCGCATAGCTAACATGCCGCAGAACTCGACGTCGAGTTTCACGACCGGCGTCGTGGGTGGAAGCTGCCTCGGTGTGACGGCGAATGCGAAATACCCAGGCGCGGCGTTCATGTTCGACTACTTCACGACCCAGACCCCCCAGGTCCTGCCTTACATGTGGACCCAGGGAGGCCAGTGGACCTCTAACACGCACTACCTTCAAACCCTCTCATATCCCAACGGCACATCCGTCTTCCTAGGGAACAACTCCTACTTTGGTGGCGAGAACATCGGTCTTGTCTACCTGAAGGCTCAGGAGGCTGCAGGGACCCAATGGGTCTGGAGCCCGTACCAAATCACCCTCCAAGAAATACTCCAAGAGCAACTGACGGAGGCGGCGGCCGGACAGATTACCTTCGCACAGGCTCTACAAAACACAGAAACAATCATGATATCTTACGTACAGTCCAACGGCGGCATGGTGGTCGGGGTCGGCCACTAGGCCAGACGCAGTCACCAACACCACATCCGACTGCAGAGGAAGAGAGTGAGAGAGCTTGGCGAAGCTCGCTCACCTCCTTCTATTTCTGCTTCCGTTCTTTTCCCTGTTTCTGATATTCATCATCGTCCCCGTACTGTACACCTTGGGGCTTTCGTTCTTCAACGCGCCTCCAGCTGCGAAGAGCCTGTTTACGAACTACGTAGGCGCAGCGCAGTACGCCAGGGCGGTGACCGACAGCACTTTCTGGCAGGGGTACGAAAGCATGCTCTACCTCACACTGCTCTGGGTCCCAATAATGCTGGTTGCGTCGTTCCTGATAGCGCTCTTTCTTGATTCCAGAAGAGGAAAGCTCGGCGCTCTCGGAAAGGTGATAGTCTTCCTTCCGTACGGCGTCCCGACGGTCATAGGGACCTTGATGTGGGGGTACATGTACACAGCCGGGGGCCCAATCTACTCATTCCTTGCGTTTCTCGGCCTGAGCCATAACCTGCTCGCCCCAAACGACATAATCTATGCCATGCTGAATATAATAATCTGGGAGTGGGTGGGCTACAACGTTGTAATCCTGCTCGCCGGACTCAATTCAATCCCGAACACCCTCTATGACGCGGCGAGGCTAGATGGTGCATCAGGATGGCAGATCACGCGGCGCGTCAAGATTCCCATGCTGAAGAAGTACTTCGCGTTCATAATCATGCTCACCGTTATAGGTGACCAACTGCTCTTCAACGAGCCTTTCACGCTGTCCAA
The DNA here is from genome assembly GCA_021800855.1 of archaeon. Lineage (GTDB taxonomy): Archaea > Thermoproteota > Nitrososphaeria > Nitrososphaerales > Gagatemarchaeaceae > UBA183. Next base: position 7,477 of record JAJYYP010000034.1, read on the forward strand.
TCTCAGCAGCGTGCCGTTCGGATTCACCCCGAACTTGTACATCTACCACGTGACCTATTTCCTCGAAGAGTTCAACTACGCCAGTGCGATCGCGTTCATTCTCATCGCAATCTCCCTAGTTGTTGCGGTGATTGGTGTCCGTTATTTCTGGTCGGAGGGTTGAATTGAAGAAATCGATATCCAACACATTCACTCTGGTGGTGGTTGCCACCCTGGCGATTTACTTCCTCCTCCCTATCTGGTGGGCTATAGTGGCGAGTACCAAGCTATACAGTGTGGCCTTTTCGGGAAGCCCAATCTGGTTCAACGGGCCCACCCTCTTCAACTACATCTATGCATTCACGAAGTCTAGTCTCCTGCTCTGGCTCGGCAACAGCCTCATCGAAGCCGGGTCTGCGGGGGCGATCGGTGCTCTGGTCGCGGCGATGGCAGGGTTCGCCCTCGGCAAATACGTATTCAGAGGGAAGAGGCTCCTCACCCTCGTCGTAGCGATAGGCCTGATGATCCCCAGCACAGCTATCGCCTTTCCCACGTTCGTGCTGGAGCAGCAGCTGGGACTGGTCAACACATACGAGGGTGTGATCTTCCCAACGGCAGTCAGTGCCTTCGGGACCTACTTCATGACGATCTATGCGCAGGAGACCATCCCGAAGGACGTGTTGGATGCGGCCAGAATCGACGGAGCGTCGGAGTGGAGAGTCTTCACCTCGATAGCCCTCCGTTACTTCAGGCCTGCGCTCGTAACCATATTCATCATCATCTTCGCTGGAACCTGGAACAACTACCTCCTTCCCCTGTTCGTCCTCAGAAACGCGGCGCTCTACATGTTACCGCAGGGCCTTGCAAGCGTCCTAATCAACGGGAGCACCTTCCCGAACCTGCAATATGCAATCCAGCTCTCCGGCACGGTCGTGACCATTCTACTGATGATAGGCCTATTCGTCAGCTTAGAGAAGTACATCGAAGCAGGGCTCGGACTGGGCGCTGTGCGGGGCTGAACAGAGTCAACTAATCCTAAGGTCAGAGTTCGCGTCGAAGATGTGCAGCTTCCCTTCGGCGACTGATATCCCGCCTTTAGCCCCGATAGCCGCCTTGAACCCCGCGGGCATGACGACCTTCACGAGACGGTCCCCGACCTTCAATGTCAGAAGCATGTGCGTCCCGGAGGGCTCTTCGACGTAGACTTCGGCGGGGATGCCCTCGGAAGCGCCGACGGAGAATGTGGCATCTTCAGGCCTGAAACCCACCTTCACGTTGTTCCCGTCGATCGAGGTAGCCCTCTTGGCCTCCTCCCGCACAAGGACCAGCCCGCCTGCCCCATCCCTCAATTCCACTTTGTCGGGTTTCTGTAGACGGGCGTCGAGAACGTTCATCGGAGGTGAGCCCATGAATTGGGCGACCAGCACGTTTACCGGAGACTCGTACACCTGATTAGGAGTCCCGACCTGCAGAAGGTTCCCTTTGCTCATCACAACAATCCGGTCTGAGAGGGCCATTGCCTCGGCCTGGTCGTGGGTTACGAATATCGTAGTTATCCCGAGCTCTCTCTGCAGCCTCTTCACCTCCGAGCGCGTCTGCACCCGGAGCGTAGCGTCGAGGTTCGAAAAGGGCTCGTCCATCAGGAAGAGCTTCGGGTCACGGATGAGAGCCCTGCCGATGGCTACCCGTTGCTGTTCTCCCCCGCTCAGCTGCTTGGGTTTCCTGTCCAGCAGTCCTGTTATGTGGAGCATCTCGGCCACCTCTTTCAGCTTCCGCTCGACCTTGTCCTTGGGGGCCTTATGCAGCCGGAGAGGGAAAGTGATATTGTCCCTGACGGTCATGAATGGGTAGAGGGCGTAGTTCTGAAAGACCATCGCTATATCTCGTTCCTGGGGAGGAATGTTGTTGACCACCCGCTGTTCGATGATTATTCTCCCGCTGTCGACGCTCTCCAAGCCTGCGATGCACCTTAGGGTGGTCGTCTTTCCGCACCCGGAAGGCCCTAGAAGAGTCAGGAACTCTTTGTCGCCCACTTCTAGGCTCAGGTTGTTGATTGTCTTGACCGGCCCGAATGATTTCTCGATGTTTTCGAGGACGACCCTGACCAAGAATCTTCTGCGCCGCTCCGAAGATTATAAGGGTTAAGAGCCGCCTGGCTAGCTTCACTTAAATCTCCAGGGCAGAAGGTGTTAGGCACGAAAGTCAGCAGGTTCGGTAAGGATGACGAAATCGGGGCGATGAATCTACAGACCCCGAAGAGCGTCGTAGCGGCCCTGAGGCTCGCCAGAAGTGGGCGGATCTTCAGCCTCTCCCACACACTTGAGGATGGCATGCCAGTCAACTGGTTCCATCAAGACTTCGTCTACTCGACTTATCGTAGCGCGCCCGAGATGCTCGAGTACTTCTCGCGCTCCTTCCCGAACTCCAACAGGATAACTTTCACTAATCTGCGTATGGAGCTGTCAGACCACACCGGGACTCACATAGATGGGCTCAACCATGCTGCAGTGGGGAACAGATTCTACAACGGGGTCGACACGAGGAAGGTCACGACGACACGCGGCACGAAGAAACTCGGCATCGAGACCATGCCGCCGCTGATATCTCGGGGGGTGCTCATGGACATGACGTTGAAACACAGATATGACAAAAGGGAACTGATAACTGTGGCAGACTGCCAGCGCGTGTTAGCACTGGAGGGAATCTCCGTGAACGCCGGTGAC
>JAJYYP010000034.1:10278-14753 GCA_021800855.1 archaeon
GCGGGGTTCTCTGCAGCACGTGTGCGGTTGAGTCTGGAATCGTGTCCTAGACCCGACAGACATCGAACAGGCTTCGTGAAGGGCGCCTTCTTGACTAACACCCTCCCTTGGTTCGCTAGGTGACGTGTGTGCTCAGCGCTTGTTTGGCGGAAGATTCCACAGGCGGCATTCTATGTCTTCGAGGCCCCGCCGATCGGGCGGATGAACCATTGACGCAGAATACAAGCACGGCTCGAGGCTAAATGACGGCATCACCCGCTGCTGGGAGCACCCTGACGGAGCAAGGGGAAGCGTTCCTCCCAACCCGTGGACCACAGCCCCCAAATGGCAGGCTGGCCTAGGCGTTAGGGGGGATCCCGGCCTTCCCCCTCTCGAATCTTACCATGTCATCCAGCGCCGACTTCAGCCCAAACCTCGGCCTGAATCCTAGCTGGTTGTGTAGCTTTGTGCAGTCCACGTCCAGGCCGTTTGGACCCGCTACGCCTGATGAAACAGTCGTGGGAGCGTCCAATTCCTTCACCTCGAATTTCCGGCCCGAAAGGATCTCTGAGAGAGATTCGATCACGTCCTTATGATTGAATGGTGACATAACCCCCAGGTTGTACAGATAGTCTCTGCGCGGGAGCTCTGAAACGAAGGAGAAGCAGTACCCGACGTCCTTCACATACATCCATCTTAGCTTCTCCAGTCTGTAAGAAAAGTCGGGTGGGAACGGCACGTCCTGTCCTAGTGCGGCCCTTCTGATGAATTCGTTGAACTGCCCTGTGTAGCCCCAATACCTCCCCGGCCCCCAGGCGGCGGTTATCCGCATGCAGGTAACATCCATCCCATAAGACTCGCGGTAGTACTTCCCCATCAGTTCGTTCGTGATTTTGGAAGTGGAATAAGGGTCGTGAGGAGGGTTCGGGATGTCATCTTCGTCGGCGATTCCAGCACGCCTCGGATTAAGTGAGCCGTACACGGAAACGGAACTCGCGAACACCACTTTCTTTACGTCCAAGAGCCTCGCTGCCTCCATCACGTTGTTGGTGCCGATGATGTTGACATTATACGCCCTCGCTGGGTGCTTGATTGAGTCGAGGAGCACTAGTGCCGCTAGATGGATGATATGGTCCACCGAGTTCTCCTTTATCGTATGGAGCAGGTCGGTGGGGTCGGTCACGTCGGCAGCCTCGACGGTCAGACGGTTTGCCAGCCTTCCGACGTTGTCCATGTTGGGTTTGAAATCATAGCAGACCACTCTATGGCCGGCGTTCACCAACTCCTCGCAGAGGAAGGCACCTATCTGTCCTGTCCCACCGGTCACTAGATAGTTGCCCATTGGCAAACCCTCGTAGTCTGAGATTAATACGTTCTTGCAGGGACCTTTGTGGCTGGAAACCCAGAAATAGGATTCAGCCGGATAAAGCGACCATGAGGGATTACCAGGAACTCGCCACGAAGTACATAGACGGTGACGGGGAACAATTTGAGGACGTGAACCCTGCAGACGGGTCGCACGTCCTGGCGAAGTTCAGGCTGTTCACAAGGGCAGACGCGGAAGCGGCTGTCGAAAGCGCAGCCTCCAATCTCGAACGTTGGTCGTCGACTCCCGCTCCAAAGCGGGGTGCGATACTTCTGAAGACTGGGGAAGCCATGGAGTCGATGATAGACGAGATATCTGAACTGATGACTCTCGAAGAGGGGAAGACGCTTGCGGACAGCAGGGCCGAAGTCTCCAGAAGCTGTGCGCTCTTCAAGTTCTACGGGGCGATGGCCCACAAGTACGGTGGGATAACTCTCCCCTCAGCTGACCCTAGGACTAGGATTATGACAGTGAGAGAGCCGCTTGGGGTGGTGGCTGCGATCACCCCTTGGAATTTCCCTTCGTCAATCCCTGCATGGAAAATCGCTCCGGCGCTTGCGGCAGGAGACTCCGTAGTCTTCAAGCCTGCTACGAAGACGCCTTTGGTCGCAGCCAAGATGGCAGAGACGCTCGATGCCGCGGGCCTCCCGGATGGAGTGTTGAACTTGGTAGTCGGGCGGGGGGGAGAAGTGGGGGACACGATAGTGAAGCACGAAGACGTCGTGGCGGTGTCTCTGACAGGCTCTACTGGGGTCGGAGTGCAAGTCGGACAGAGAGTGGCTTCCAAGGGCGTGATGACGCGGGTCCAGCTTGAGCTTGGAGGAAAGAACGCGCTGTATGTGGACGCTGGAGCTGACCTGGCGCTTGGGGCCGACTTGGCCGTTCGAGGCGCTTTTGGGCTCACAGGCCAGTCTTGCACGGCGACGAGCAGGTTGATAGTCCACAGGGATGTGGAGGACGGGCTCAAGACTCGTCTGATTGAGAGACTGAAGACATGGAAAGTAGGCCCGGGACTTCAGCCCGGCGTAAGCATGGGCCCGGTGGTTGACCAAAACCAGTATCAGAAGGACGTGGAATACATCCGCGCAGGAAAGGACGAGGGAGGGAAGTTGTTACATGGGGGAGGCGAAGGGTCCCAGGGCCTCTTCCTCGAGCCCACAGTATTCGCAGACGTCTCGCCCGGCATGACAATCTTCGATGAAGAGATATTCGGACCAGTCCTTTCGCTTACCACCGCTGAGTCTCTTGAAAACGCGATCGAACTAGTGAACTCGGTTGAGTATGGCCACACGGCAGGGATTGTCTCAAGAGACTACAATCACATCAACTCTTTCATCGACAGCGTAGAGGCAGGTGTAATCAAAGTCAATAAGCCGACCGTGGGGCTCGAACTCCAAGCCCCCTTCGGCGGGTTCAAGAAGTCAGGGGCAGGGACCTGGAAGGAGTTAGGAGAAGAGGCTCTCGAGTTCTACAGCCGGGGGAAGACCATCTATCTCGGTTATTGAATGAGCTGCCTCACGGGGTTCCGTAGCACCCCGATCTTATCGATTTCTATTTCCACTACGTCTCCCCCATGTAGGGTGAAGGAATCGGGCGGGACGATCGAGGTCCCAGTCATGAGGACGGTGAAGGTCCCAACGAGATTGTCGCGCCTAAGATACCCCAACAACTCCGCCACCTTTCGTTTCATCTGGGAGGTATTCACTTCGCCTTGGAAGGCGACTTTTCCATTGCGTTCTATGCGCATGCCTATTCTGAGCTCGTGAGGGTCTGGGATCTCATCAGCGGTGGTAATCACTGGACCGATAGCCGCTGAACCCCTGTAGACCTTCGCCTGAGGCAGATAGAGAGGGTTTTCGCCTTCGATATCCCTCGAAGAGACATCGTTGCCGACGGTATATCCGACGGTTCTGAACCTATCGTCAAGTACTACGCAGAGTTCTGGTTCCGGTACAGTCCACTTGCTGTCACTCCTTATGCTGACGGGTTCGCCTGGCCCAACGCACCTTAGGCCACTGTCCTTTAGAAAGAGCTCAGGCCGTTCAGCGGTGTAGACGTAGTCATAGAGGCCCTTCATCTTGGTCTCCGACTCCCTTGCCTCTCTGCTCCTCATGTAGGTCACTCCCGCCGCCCAAATCTCCTTCGGTGTTATCGGCGCACGCAACCTGTTGTAGTGAAGACTCAGCTTCTTGGACTTTTTCATGGCGCCGCGGACGACAGACATCAATCTGTCACGCGAGCCTGCCATGGTATAGACTGTCCCCCAGTCTGAGAAGAGAGCGCGGTCTACTGAAGTCAGATCGTAACAGCAGTCCCCCTCTAAGACGCCGATCCTGGACTGCGAACCTGCTGCGAAGCGACAGAGTTTCAATCTAGATGTATGCTTCCATCGCGCTGTGTATAGTATAAGTTCTTCTGGGTACGCCTACCTGATATGCCTGAAGAGATAATAGCGATGTAAAATCATCGAAGTGTCGGCAGAGTTCAAGGTTGTCCGCGTCAGACTCGTTCGCACAGGCGGTAAGGTCGTTGAACGCCGAAGCGGTCTATGCTGCGACAGAGGAGGAGACACGTGTCTTGGTGAGAGAGGTAGTTTCCAAGACCAAGGCTTCGACTGTGGCAATCGCAGGGGTCCCGAGCCACGTAAGTGAGGTAGTTCATTCTGCTTTGACCGGGTTCAATGTAGTTGAGCCTGAGAGGCTAGGGAGCAAGGATGTGAAGCGAGCACTGGCCACTACGGAACTCGGCATCACCTGGGCCATGAACGGTGTAGTAAAGGAAGGGGCGCTCCTCGAAGTCGCCTGGGACGATGCTGTGAAGCTGACGTCCTGCCTCCCAATGTCCCACCTAGCCTTGGTGGCAGAGAAGAGCTTGCTACCGGATTTTACGGCCGGAATGAGAGAAGCAGGGAAGATAGTGGTAGCGAGCCCGCTCCCAAAGCCAACCATCTCTTTCATAGCAGGCCCGAGCAGGACCGCAGACATAGAAGGCAGACTGCTGTATGGGGTGCATGGGCCACACTCGCTGACCGTGGCGATACTGGGATGGGCATGAGCGACAGGAAGGCTCTGGCGCGAAGAGTCAGGGAAGCGTTGGCAACCGATGGGCTGACCGCGAAGATGTGGGGCTC